>CAXTBZ010000068.1:0-13538 GCA_964242855.1 uncultured Sphingomonadaceae bacterium | reverse complement strand
GGGTGGAACTGCACGAATTCCATGTCCTGGAGCGGCAGGCCAGCGCGCAGTACCATGCCGCCGCCGTCGCCGGTGCAGGTGTGAGCGGAGGTCGCCGAGAAATACGTACGACCCGATCCGCCGGTCGCCAGCACGGTGGCGTGGCTGCGGAAGCGGTGGATGGTGCCATCGTCCATACAGAGCGCGATCACACCTTTGCAGACCGGGCCGTCCGGGCCTTCCTCCATGATCAGGTCGAGCGCGAAATACTCTATGTAGAAGTCCGCGTCGTACTTCAGGCTCTGCTGGTAGAGCGCATGCAGCATGGCATGGCCGGTGCGGTCTGCCGCAGCGCAGGTGCGCTGCACGGGCGGTCCGGCACCCATGTTCTGCATGTGGCCGCCGAACGGGCGCTGGTAGATCGTGCCTTCGGGGTTGCGACTGAACGGCACGCCGGCATGTTCGAGCTCGATTACCGCGGCCGGCGCCTCACGCACCATATACTCGATCGCGTCCTGATCGCCCAACCAGTCCGATCCCTTGACGGTATCGAACATGTGCCACGTCCAGTGATCGGGCGTGTTGTTGCCGAGGCTGGCCGCGATCCCGCCCTGCGCCGCGACGGTGTGGCTGCGCGTCGGGAACACCTTGGTGATGCAGGCGGTCTTGAGGCCCTTTTCGGCGCAGCCCATCGTGGCGCGCAGCCCTGATCCACCGGCGCCGACCACCACGGCATCGTATACGTGATCGATGATCTTGTAGGCGCTTGAGGTGGAAGTGGTCATCACGCGGCTACCCCGCCGAAAGCGATCTTGAGGATCGAAAAGACGCACAGCGCAGCGATGGTGACGGCGTAGGCGCTGGCGAGCAGGGTCAGCGTGATCTTGGTGCCCTCATGGATGTAATCCTCGATCACTACCTGCAAGCCCAGGCGGAGATGGTAGCAGACCGAGATCACGAGGAGCAGCATCGGCACCGCCGCCAGCGGAGACTTCAGCCACAGCACCACCGCCTGATGGTCGATGATCGGCAGCCGCACGACCGACACCACGAACCAGAGCATGAGGATCAGGTTGCCCGCCGCGGTGACGCGCTGCATCCACCAGTGATGCGTACCCGACTTCGCCGAGCCGAGCCCGCGGACGCGGCCGAGTTCGGTGCCGTTACCCATGGTACTTACCCCAGTAGATCGCCGCCCAGACGACCAAAGTCGCCACCACCGCGAACACCATCGTCAGCAGCGCGTACATCTTGTTGGTGCGCAGTTCATAGCCCGCGCCGGTGTCCAACACGAAGTGGCGGATGCCGTTGGCCATGTGCTGGAAGAAGCTCCAAGTCAGCCCGATGCAGACCAACTTGGCGAGGATGTTGACCAGCGCCTGCGCCCCTTCGTGGGGGCTGCCGGTGTCCGATGCGACGATCCAATGGTAGAAGATATCGTAGGCTGCACCGCTCGTCGCGGCGGCCACCAGCCACCAAGTGAAGATCAGCCCACCGCCCAGCGCCATCGCTACGCCGGTCGCACGATGAAGGATGGAGACCAGCATGTGCGGGCCCCACTTCCAGATGGTAAGGTGCGGAGAAAGCGGTCGGGCGGCGTTTCTGGACACTGATGTACCCTTGGGTGACGTGGCGCCGTCTTTGGTCCAAAGTCTGGCGCGATGCAACATGGCCGGCCCGCTTTTCTCCGCCTGCCGAAGGGTTTGCATAACGGCTCGTTTACCACTGCACGCCTATCAGTTCCGCCTGAGACCCGAAGCGGAGCCTGCCTGCGATGATCAACGCGACCTTCAGCCAGCACCTGTCGGCGACCGCCTCGCTCAGCGACCGCGCGGTCCGTGAGCGGGTGGCAGCCTACAACGGCGATGGAGCGTTCGGCCGTGAACTCGCCGAGCTGTGGGCTCGCATCGGCGAAGACCTGGTCACCGTGTCGACGCAATGCTGGACGAAAGTCGCTACCGCGGCTGCAGCCGGCATCGGGACGGAGGCAGAGGGCTATGCGGTCCGCTTCGCCGAGGAGCAGCGCATCAAGCTGCGCGGCCCGGTCAACGCCGCCTGGGTGCGCATGATCGCCGGCCAGGCGATCGAGATCGTCCAGCGCGAGGTGCCGACGCCGGTTGTGGTCGAGATGATCTATGCCATGGGCAATGCCTTGCTCGATCTGGTGCGCACCCGCTGCGCCGACGATCCCGCCTTCGTGATCGCGACGGAGAAGACCCTGCGCCGCCTGGCGTGCGTCGAGCTCGAGATCCTGTTCTGCGAGATCACCAAGATCTACCGGCAGCAAGCCAAGGTGAAGCGCGCCAGCGAAGGTGCCACGTTCCGCGAGCAGATGACGTCGATCCTCGGCACGACGCTGAGCGACTCCGCGACGCTCCGCGACCAGACGGTCGAGACCTCGCAGTCCGCACGCGGGATGCTGGGCAAGGCATCCGAAGTCGCCGCCGCTGCCGAGCAGTCCGCGGTCGCGATGCGCGAAGCGGCACAGACCGCCGCCGGCCTGATCCGCGCGATCGAGGATGCGCGCCGCGAGGTCGAGATCGCCGCCGGCGTCGCCACCCGTGCCGCCGACCAATCGACCCAGGCCGTGGCGGTGGCGGACGCGCTCTCCGGCCACGCCCAGGCAATCGAATCCATCCTCGGCCTGATCCGCGACATCGCCGGGCAGACCAACCTGCTTGCGCTTAACGCCACGATCGAAGCGGCGCGCGCCGGCGACGCTGGCCGCGGCTTTGCAGTAGTGGCACAAGAAGTTAAGTCGCTGGCCTCGCAGACCGCGCGCGCTACCGACGACATTGCCGCCAAGATTGCCGCGATCCAGTCTGCCAGCCGCCAGACGCTGGACGTCAATGGTTCGATCCGCGACATCGTCGGCGAGGTCCAGCAATCCGCTCAGCGCATCCGTGAGGCGATGGAGGCGCAAGCCCACACCGTCACCATGATCACCGCCGCCGTTGACGAGACTGCGCTTGCTGCCGACTCGATGTCCGGCACGATTGCGTCGATCCGGATCGATACCGAAGCGGTAGCGTCCGACATCGAGGAGCTGGAATCCGGCTTCCGCAGCGTCGACGATCAACTCGCCCGGCTCGAGAGCACGACCGGCGATTTCGTGAGCCGCATCGCCGCTTAGCCTCCTGACCCCTCCTTGCGGGAAGGAGGTGAATACGCCTACCGGCTCCCGCATGGACCGCATCCACATCCTCGCCACCGGCACCAGCCGCGGCATTGGCGCGGCGATCGCCGCCAGCCTCGATCTCCCGAACGTCCGCCTGATCGGCCATGCCAGCCGGCCGGGCGCGGCAAATACGGTACCCGCCGACCTCGATGAACCTGGCGCCGCCCATGCGCTGTGGCATGAGGCGCTCGAACGGCTCGATGGGCGGATCGACGTGCTGATCAACAACGCGGGCATCTTCGAGGCAGCGCCGATCGATCTGCCGGATAGCGAGTGGACCGCTGCGTGGGAGCGCACGATGCGGATCAATCTGACCGCGTCGGCCGAACTCTGCCGGCTGGCCGTGCAGCATTTCTCCGGCCGCACGCGCGGCGGCCGCATCGTCAACGTCGCCAGCCGCGCCGCCTATCGTGGCGACTCGCCGGCGCACTGGCACTATGCGGCGTCGAAGGCCGGCATGGTGGCCATGACCAAGAGTATCGCCCGCGGTTACGCCGCCCGCAGCATCCTCGCCTTCGCGGTCTGCCCCGGCTTCACCATGACCGGCATGGCGGAGGAGTATCTCGAGAGCCGCGGCGGCGACAAGCTGCTCGCAGACATTCCGCTCGGCCGCGTTGCCGACTCGGGCGAGGTGGCGGAGACGGTGCGCTGGCTCGCGCTCGACGCGCCCGCGTCCGCCACAGGATCGGTGATCGACGTCAACGGTGCCTCCTATGTCCGCTGACAGCTGGAAGATCGTGCTGCCCTGCACCCGCGCCGAGGCAGAGGCATTGGCGTTCGCTACCGATCCGTTCCCCGGCCTAGACGAGCCGCCGGTGCTCAACACGCTGGAGCCTGACGAAACCAAGCCAGAAGAATGGGTGCTCGAGGCCTATAGCGAGGATGAGCCGACGCCCGAGTTGATCGTAGCAGTGCAGGCGCTGGCTCCGTCCGGTGGTCGCCGCAAGCCGAAGGTCGAGAAGATCGAGGCGCAGGACTGGGTCACGCTGAGCCAAGCCGGCCTCGAACCGATCCGCGCGGCGCGCTTCTACGTTCATACGGCAGCGCATTCTGACGCTATTCCTCCGGACGCTACCACATTCCAGATCGAGGCGAGCCGCGCGTTCGGGACCGGGCATCACTATACCACCACCGGCTGCCTGATGATGCTCGATCGGCTGAAGCGGCAGGGCGCGCGCTACCGGATGATCGCCGACGTCGGCACCGGCACCGGCCTGCTCGCGTTCGCCGCCATGTCGCTGTGGCCGCGGGCGCATGCGCTCGCCACCGACATCGATCCGGTGTCGATTGAGGTGACGCTGGAGAATGCCGAGGCGAACCCGGTCAACCGATCGCGCCTCGCGCTCGCCGTCGCCGAGGGCGTCGATTACTCACTTTACCGCGACCTCGCGCCCTTCGATCTCGTCATCGCCAACATCCTCGCGCAGCCGCTGATTGAGCTGGCGCAATCGATCGTCGCCACCATGGTGCCGGGTGGATCGCTGATCCTCGCCGGCCTGCTCGACACACAGGCGAGCGCGGTCACCGCTGCCTACCGCCGCGAAGGCATGCGACTTGCCGATACGATCCGCACCGGTGACTGGACGATCCTGATGATGCGCAAGCGGCGCCGCCTGCGTTAGCCTCTCGACTTCGCCTTCCGGCCGCGCCACATCAACCTCGTGGACCCCAAGCGCATCCTCCTGATCGTCGGCGGCGGCATCGCGGCGTTCAAGGCCTGCGAAGTGCTCCGGACGCTCCGTAAGCGCGGCCACACGGTCCGCTGCGTGCTCACCGAGGCGGGCGCCGAATTCATCACGCCGATGACGCTGGCCGCCTTGTCCGAACAGCCTGTCCATACCTCGTTGTGGGCGCTCAAGGACGAAGCCGAGATGGGCCATATCGAACTCAGCCGCGAGGCCGATCTTGTCGTCGTCTGCCCGGCGACCGCGAACCTGATGGCGCGCATGGCTGCCGGCATTGCCGACGATCTCGCCACCACGCTGCTGCTCGCGACCGACAAGCCGGTGCTGTGCGCGCCCAGCATGAACGTGCGCATGTGGCTGCACCCGGCGACACAACGCAACGTGGCACGCCTGCGGGACGATGACGTGACAGTCATGGAGCCCGACGAGGGTATGATGGCCTGCGGCGAGTTCGGCCCCGGTCGTCTGCCCGAGCCTGATGCGATCGTCGCCGCGATCGAGGCGGCGCTGGCCGAACCTTTTCCTAAGCGATTGCTTGGCCTCGTAACCCCCTCCCCGTTCGTGCCGAGCGAAGTCGAGGTACGTGCCTCAGATCCCGGATCAGCCTCCGCTCCCTCGACTTCGCTCGGGATGAACGGGTGTCTGTATGGTAAGCGGGTGCTCGTCACCGCAGGCCCAACGCATGAGCCGATCGATCCGGTACGCTATCTCGCCAATCGCTCGTCGGGCAAGCAGGGCTTCGCGATCGCCGATGCGCTCGCCCGTATAGGTGCGGAGGTGACGCTGGTCGCCGGCCCGGTCGCACTCGCCACTCCAGCCGGAGTCACGCGCGTCGATGTCCAGACGGCACGCGAGATGGCAGACGCGGTCGATCGTGCGCTTCCGGTCGACGCTGCGATCATGGTCGCGGCCGTCGCCGATTGGCACGTCGATGCCGCCGCCCAAAAGATCAAGAAGCAGCCGGGCAGCCCTCCGCCCCCGCTCGCATTGGTGCCGAACCCGGACATTCTGGCTGGCCTTTCGCGCGCTTCCCAACGGCCCCGCCTGGTGATCGGCTTTGCCGCCGAGACCAACGACGTGGTGGCAAACGCACAAGCCAAGCTCGCTTCGAAAGGCTGCGACTGGATCGTCGCCAATGACGTGTCGGGCGACGTGATGGGCGGCGACAGCAACAGCGTTCATCTCGTCACACGCGATGGCGTGGAAGATTGGCCGCAACTGCCGAAACAGGCCGTGGCCGAGCGCCTAGCAGAGCGTATCGCCCAAGCCGTGGCAGACCCTAGGTGATCGAGATCGGCCTCAAGCGGCTGCCGCACGGCGCCGGCTTGCCGATACCGGCCTACGCTACCACCGGCGCAGCCGGGCTCGACATCGTTGCGGCAGAGGACGTTCTGCTCGCCCCCGGTGACCGCCAGGCCGTGGCAACCGGCTTCGCGGTGGCGATCCCGGCAGGCTACGAGATCCAGGTCCGTCCGCGATCGGGCCTCGCGCTGAAGCACGGCATCACCTGCCTCAACACACCCGGCACGATCGATGCCGATTACCGCGGCGAGATGAAGGTGATCCTCGCCAACTTAGGTGCGGAGCCCTTCCAGGTGACACGCGGCGAGCGGATCGCCCAGCTTGTTCCGGCAGTGGTTACAACTGCACGCTTCCTCGAGGTGGAGATGCTCGAGGATACCTTGCGCGGCGCCAGCGGCTTCGGCTCGACAGGGCGCCGTTCGCTGCCGTGACGACTATTGTCGCAGCGATCACTCGGTTCGTCCCGAGCGAAGTCGAGGGACGTGCCGCACGCGATGCACCTGGATCATTTGTCTCGACTTCGCTCGACACGAACGGATTTCAAGCGCCAGACTAGATATGATCCTCTCCGACGCCCAGCTCGACCGCTACGCCCGCCACATAGTCCTTAAGGAGATCGGCGGCGGTGGGCAGACGCGACTGCTCGGCGCACATGTGTTGATCGTAGGCGCCGGCGGCATCGGATCGCCGGTGATCCAGTATCTCGCTGCGGCGGGCGTCGGCCGGCTGACCGTGGTCGACCATGACACCGTTTCATTCTCCAACCTCCAGCGCCAGACGTTGTTCGCAACCCGCGATGTCGGCGCAAAGAAGGTCGTGGCCGCGGCAAACGTTGTGCAACGGATGAACCCGGACGTGAGCTTCGTTCCGATCGATCGCCGTTTCGATGCCGAAAGCGCCGCTCGTCTGGTCGAGGGCGTGAACGTAGTGGTCGACGGAACCGACAATCTCGCTACCCGCCTTATCGTGTCGGATGCCGCGACCGCCGCGCGCGTGCCGCTGGTGTCGGCCGCTGTGGGTCAGTTCGAGGGCCAGCTAGCGGTGTATCGCGGCTGGGAGGATGGGCGCCCCTGCTACCGTTGCCTCGTCGGCGACATGCCCGATCGCGCCGACATGAACTGCGCCGATCAGGGGGTGCTCGGCGCGCTGACCGGTGTGCTCGGCAGCCTCGCGGCGATCGAAGCGGTGCGCCAGATCGTTCCGTTCGGCGCCGAAACAACGGGCCAGCTGCTGATCATCGACGCGCTCGCCTTTCGCTTTCGCACCATCGCCCTGCCGAAAGATCTAGGGTGCCGCTGCGCAGCCTGACCTCGCGGACTACTAAGAAGCCGTTTTTTTCGCCGGGGACTTCTTCGCCGTAGCTTTCTTCGCCGGCGGCTTCTTCACCGCAGTAGCGCTCTTCGCCGCCGAAGTCTTCGAGGCGGCCGCCTTGCGCGTCGGCTTCTTCTTGCCGGGCGGGGGCCCCTTGGCGGCGCGCTCTGCCAGCAGCAGCACCGCGTCTGCGAGCGTCAGCTCCTTGGGATCCTTCGCCTTGGGGAGAGTAGCGTTGGTGCTGCCGTCGGTGACGTAGGGGCCGAAGCGGCCTTCCATGACCTTCACCTCCACCTGCGTCTCGGGATGGGCGCCCAGCATAGCAATCGGCTCGCGCGCCGCGCCCTGACGGCGGCCCCCGCCAGCCGCCTCGGCAAGCTTAACCACCGCCGCGTTCATGCCCGTCTCGAACACCTCGGCCGTCGTCTGCAGCCGCGCATACTTCCCGTCATGCGCTAGATACGGCCCGTAACGCCCTATTGACGCAGTGATTTCGTTTCCGCTCTCAGGATGCGTGCCGATCGTACGTGGCAGCGAAAGCAGCTTGAGCGCTAGTTCGAGCGTCAGTTCGCCGGCATCCTTCGGAATCGAGGCGCGCTTGGCCTCCTTACCCTCGCCGAGCTGAATGTACGGGCCGAACCGCCCTGCTTTGCGCTCGATCGGCAGGCCGGTTTCAGGATCGGTCCCGAGCGTTTCGGGGCCGGTGTCGGCACCACCCTCCGCTCCACCGGGTTGAGCAAACCGACGGGTGTATTTGCACTCCGGGTAATTGGAGCAGGCGATGAACGCGCCGAAGCGACCGCCTCTGAGCGCAAGCTGGCCCTGCCCGCAGTTGGGGCATAGCCGCGGATCGGTGCCGTCCGCCTTCTCCGGGAACAGGAATGGCGCCAAAAAGGTGTCAAGTTCGGCAGTCACTTCAGACGGCTTCTGCTCCATGACCTCCAGGGTCTTCGGCTTAAAGTCTTTCCAGAACGCTTCGAGCACCGCCTGCCACTGCGCGCGACCACCGGAAACATCGTCGAGCTCCTCCTCCAGTTCTGCGGTGAAATCGAAGCTGACATATTTCTCGAAAAAGCGTTCGAGGAACGCCGTCACCAGCCGTCCGCTTTCCTCGGCGAAGAAGCGGTTCTTCTCGATGCGGACGTAATCCCGGTCCTTAAGTACCTGTAAGATCGAGGCATAAGTCGATGGACGGCCGATGCCGAGCTCTTCCATCCGCTTGACGAGGCTGGCCTCGGAGAAGCGCGGCGGCGGCTGGGTCAAATGCTGCTCAGCGTTGACGGCCTTCAGCGCCGGCGCGTCACCTTCCTTCATCCGCGGCAGACGGCGGGCGTCCTCATCCCCCTCGTCGTCGCGGCCCTCCTCGTAGAGCGCCAAATAGCCGGGGAAGAGCACGACCTGGCCGGTGGCGCGCAGGACGAGCCGCCCGGTGCCATCGGCGAAGTCGACGGTGGTGCGCTCGAGCCGGGCGGACGCCATCTGGCTCGCCGTAGCGCGCTTGAACACCAGTTCGTAGAGCCGCGCATGATCGCCGGAGCCGGCCTTTTCGCGCGTGAAGTCGGTCGGCCGGATCGCCTCGTGCGCTTCCTGCGCGTTCTTGGCCTTGGTCTGGTAGATGCGCGGCTTGTCCGGTACGTAACCGCCGTCGTAGCGCTCGGCGATCGCCTTTCGCGCGGCCGAAATCGCGCTCTCGTCCATCTGCACGCCGTCGGTGCGCATGTAGGTGATCAGCCCGTCCTCGTAGAGGCTTTGCGCCACGCGCATCGTGTGGCTGGCCGAGAAGCCCAGCTTGCGCGCCGCTTCCTGCTGGAGCGTCGAGGTGGTGAAAGGCGGCGGAGGATTGCGGGTGAGCGGCCGGGTCTCGACCGAGATCACGGACAGCCGGGCGGCCTCGACATCGGCCTTAGCGGCGAGAGCATCGCCTTCCTTGGCGATCGTCAGCCGATCAATCTTCTCGCCCTTCCACTTGGCGAGCCGAGCCGTGAAGCCGATGCCGTCATGTTCCATATCGGCGGCGACGGACCAATATTCCTGTGGCTTGAACGCATCGATCTCGCGTTCGCGATCGACCACGAGGCGCAGCGCCACCGATTGCACCCGCCCGGCCGACTTGGCTCCGGGAAGCTTACGCCATAACACCGGCGAGAGCGTGAAGCCGACGAGGTAATCGAGCGCGCGGCGCGCCCGGTAGGCATCGATCAAGTCCTCGTCGAGCGCTCGCGGGTTCTCCATTGCCTTCAGCACGGCGGGCTTGGTGATCGCGTTGAAGGTCACCCGCTTGGTGTCGGCGGGAAGCGCCTTGCGTTTGCGGAGCACCTCTTGGACGTGCCAGGAGATCGCCTCGCCCTCGCGATCGGGATCGGTGGCGAGGATCAGCGCGTCGGCGCCCTTTGCCTCGTCGGTGATCGCCTTCAGCTGTCGCGACTTGTCGGCATAGGCTTCCCACTCCATCGCGAAGCCCTCGTCCGGCTTCACCGATCCGTCCTTCGCGGGCAGGTCGCGGACGTGACCGTAGGAGGCCAGGACCTTGAAGCCCGGACCGAGATACTTCTCGATAGTCTTGGCCTTGGCGGGTGATTCGACGACGACGAGCTTCATGGCGTTGAAACGATCCTCACATGTACGCGTACGAGTTGGGAAGCTCGCGCGGGGTTCGTCAAGCGTCAGCCGTAGGTCGGCCGCTGGAGCGCGAAGATCGATGCGGTCCACAGCGCAAGCGCCGCCCCGACGCCGGCGACCGCCGTGCCCCCGGCGCCGCCCAACACGAAGCCGACCACCGCGACTGCCATCAACGCGATGGTCAGGGCCTGGAAGCGGCGGAGATTGGACGCGAGCCCGATGGGGATGAAGTGGAGCGACACTACCGCTGCGATGCCGGGCAGGATCACGTCGCCCCGGTCGGAATAACGGAAGATGTTGACCACCAGCAGGATCGCCACCGCCTCCGCCATGGTCGACCACATGATGACGCGGCCGGTGCGAATGCCGCCGGGTGGATCGGGCCGCACGATACGCTGAATTGCCCTGATCACCACGGGAGCAGCAAGCACGAAGCCGATCAGCAGTATCGGGTTGGTTGGCCCGAGGGTCGGCGCCAGCCCAGCCATGAAGAAAGCCGTGGCGAAGATCGCCATGATGATCGCGCCCCACGGGCCCATGTCGCTTCCCCGGTTGCGTCAGGCGAGGCTGACCTGGCCCCCGGCGTGACGTTCGAGCCTGCCCGCCAGTTCCAGCTCGAGCAGCACGGTCTGCACGATCGCCGGCGGTCGACCCGACTGGCGAACGATCTCGTCGACCGGCGTTGGCACCGGCCCCAACAGTTCGCCAATAGCGCGCCGATCGGCATCCTGTGCATCGGCTGCAAGGCGCGGCGCGCCATATTCGCTGCCGCCTGGTTCGGCCACCATGCGCGGATCGATCGGACGGAGCACCTCCATCACGTCGTCGGCGGTCTGGACCAGCGTCGCGCCCTCTCGGATCAGCAGGTTGCACCCTTGCGCCCGCGGATCAAGCGGAGAGCCCGGCACCGCCATCACCTCACGCCCATACTCGCCGCCGTAGCGCGCGGTGATCAGCGAGCCTGATTTGGGCGCCGCCTCGACCACCAGTACCGCCTGCGCCAGGCCGGCGATGATCCGGTTACGATACGGGAAGTGACGTGCGCGGGGCTCGATGCCCGGCGGTTGCTCCGCGATCAGCAGACCCTGCTCGGCAATCTGTTCCTGCAGCGCAGCGTTCTCGGGCGGGTAGGCGACGTCGATGCCGCCGGCGATGACAGCAATGGTGCCGGTCTCAAGCGAGCCCTGATGCGCCGCCGTGTCGATGCCGCGCGCCAGCCCCGACGCGACGCTGATCTCACGCTCGCCCAGTTCGGCGGCGATCCCGCGCGCAAAGCGACAAGCCGATGCCGAAGCGTTGCGCGCGCCGACCATGCCGACCACCGGGCGATCAAGCAGCGCCCGCTTGCCGCGCACGATCAGCGCAGGCGGTGCGCTCGGGATGGTGGCGAGTATCGCCGGATAGCCGGGCAGGCCCAGGAACAGGTAGCGTGCACCCGCCGCCTCGACGGCTTCGACTTCGCGCTCGATCGCCGCGAGGGCAGGCAGCGCCGGCGGCTTGCCTCCACCGCGCCGCGCCAGATCCGGGACGGCGTCGAGGGCTGCTGCCGCGTTGCCGAAGCGAAGCAGCAACTGGGCGTAGGTCACGGGGCCGACGCTCGGTGTCCGCATCAGCCGCAGCCGCGCGATCCGATCCGCGCGATCCACCTGCGTCCCGGCGCTCTCCACAATCTCGCCGTGCACCTGCATCGAAGCGCTCAGGCGCCGCTGCCGAAGCGGGGTTCGGTGCCGTCCAGCAGGCGTTCGACATTGGCGCGGTGGTTCCACAGCACGATCAGCGCGAGCAGCAGGAAGGTGAGCGTCAGGTCCGATCGATCACGCGACAGGAGCGCCACGCTGACCGGAGTGGCGATCGCCGCCGCCATGCCGCCGACCGAACTGTGGCGAGTGAGGAAGAAGGCGCCGAGCCAGACCGCCGAGAAGACGAGGCCAGCAGGCCAGTAAAGCGCCAGCGCGATGCCGAGGAACGTCGCTACCCCCTTGCCGCCGCGGAACCGCAGCCAGACCGGAAATATGTGACCGATGAAGGCGAACGCACCCGCGACGATCGCCTGGACCGAGGGCGGCGTGAGATCGGGCCAGACATGACCTGCAACCAGCACGGCCACCGCACCCTTGGCCGCATCGAGCAGCAGCGTGATCACTGCCAGCTCCTTGCGGCCGGTGCGCAGCACGTTGGTCGCGCCGATATTGCCGGAACCGAGCGTGCGCGGATCCTGCGCGCCACCGGCACGGGTGACCAGCAAGCCGAACGGGATCGAACCCAGCAGGTAGCCGATGAGGGCGGCAGCGCCCAATACCAGCCAGTTGATCACGGTCAAACGGTTCCCCTCCGCAGGCTCGCATGTCATAAAGCTTTGGGTCGGGAGCGCAACAATCTGGATTAGCCGTTCCGGCCGCGGTAGGGGCGGCGGCATGGAGGCCAACCAACCGCTTCTCGTCTTCGATTCCGGCGTGGGTGGCCTGTCGGTGCTTGATGCGATCCAACGCCGGCTGCCCTTCGCACCCATCGTCTATGTGGCCGACTCTGGCGGTTTTCCCTACGGCACCAAGAGCGAGATCGAGATCGCCACGCGCGTGCCGGCGCTGCTCGGTCGGCTGGTCGAGCGCATGCGTCCGCGCCTCGTCGTGATCGCCTGCAATACGGCTTCAACGATCGCGCTCGCCACGGTGCGCGGCGCACTCGATCTACCGGTCGTCGGCACCGTACCTGCAATCAAGCCCGCCGCGCTGGCAAGCCTAACCCGCACGATCGGCGTGCTGGGCACCGACGCCACCATCCGCCAGCCCTATGTCGATCGCCTCGCCGCCGAGTTTGCATCGGATTGCGTCGTGATCCGCCACGGCTCGGCGCAGTTGGTCGAACTTGCCGAGGCGGCATTGCGGGGCGATGCTGGCGATCCAGCAGAGTATCGCGTCGTGATGGACGGCTTGTTCGGGCAAACCGGTGGCGAGACAATCGATACGGTCGTGCTCGCCTGCACCCATTTCCCGCTCGTCGCCAGCGCCCTCACCGCCGCTAGTCTGCGCCCGATTCGCTTCGTCGACGGAGCCGAGGGGATCGCCCGCCGGGTTGCGCATCTGACCGCAGACCAGCCCTGGCCCGATGCTGCGCCGGACGGCGTGGCGGTTTTCACCTCCGACGTCGACGTCGAAGCGCTGAGGCCGGCCCTTGCCGCCCGCGGGCTGACCCGGATCGTGCGGCTTTAGCGCTCCGCCGCCGGCAAAGGATGGCGCTAGAATTTACGTCACGCCCGCGCTATGCGCTGCGTCGCCGTTCGGCCGAAGAGGTTGAGAGCTTTGGATTACAGCCGTGTTTTTGCCCAGGCGATCGATCGACTCCATACGGAGGGCCGCTACCGGGTGTTCATCGACATCCTGCGCAACAAGGGCGCGTTCCCGAACGCGCGCTGCTTTGCCGGCCACAACGGGCCGAAGCCGATCACGGTGTGGTGTTCGAACGAC
>CAXTBZ010000067.1:0-13670 GCA_964242855.1 uncultured Sphingomonadaceae bacterium | reverse complement strand
ACAACCGCGTGATCCGTCGCCGTGGCCGCACCTATGTGATCAACAAGACCAACCGCCGCTTCAAGGCTCGCCAGGGCTGATCCGCGTGGCCGGCGTGCGGGCGCCGGCCCCCACCAGCGTGGTGTTCGACGTCGGCAACGTGCTTGTCGACTGGCAACCGCGCGCTTTCTTCGCCCGCCATATCGCCGATCCCGCACGGCTCGATCGCTTCCTCGGCGAGGTGGCGACGCTGGAGTGGCATGGCCAGCACGATGCCGGGCGCCCGTTCGCCGAAACCTCGGCCGAGCGGATCGCGCTCTACCCGGACGAGGCGGAGAACATCCGCCGCTGGGGTGAGGCCTTCGACGAAACGATCGGCGATCCGCTGCCGGGCATGGCCGACATCGTCGCCGATCTCGATGCGGCGGGTGTGCCGCTCTACGCGATCACCAACTTCAGCCATGAATTCTGGCCTGCCTTCCGCGCGCGCGAGGCGACGCTGTTCGATCGCTTCCGCGACATCCTCGTCTCGGGCGAAGTCGGGATGATCAAGCCCGATCCCGCGATCTACGCGTTGGCGCTGGAGCGCTTCGGGCTGACACCGGGCGAGGCGCTGTTTGTCGACGATCGCGCGGAGAATGTCGCTGCGGGGGAGCTTGCGGGTTTTCCTGGGCATCTGTTCCGGGACGCGAAGATGCTGCGTGGAGCGTTAGAGGGGTATGGCCTTCTCCCGCCTTCGCGGGAGAAGGAGGGGACCCGCGCATAGCGTGGGGAAGATGAGTGTCTTCTTTGGCGCCCGGCATCCAAGAAGAAGACCCTCACCCAACCCTCTCCCGCAAAATGCGGGAGCGGGCTTGAGGTCAATCCCCGCTGCCCTTGTAGTTCCTGAGTTCGTCGCCGGTCAGTCGCACGATGTGGAGCACGTTGGTCGCGCCCGGCGTGCCGAAGGGAACGCCCGCCATCAGCACCACCGATTCGCCGGCACTCGCCACTCGCGCGCGCAGTGCCATCCGCCTGGACTTGGCGACCATCTCCTCGAAGCTCGCGACATCGCGGGTGTGCACGGCGTGCGCGCCCCATAGCAGCCCAAGGCGCCGCGCGGTCGGCAGCTGCGGGGTCAGCACCAGCAGCGGCACCGACGGTCGCTCGCGCGCTACCCGTCTTGCGGTCGATCCCGAGGAGGTGAAGCAGATGATCGTCGCCGCCGACATCGTCTCGACGATCTCGGTCGCCGCCGCCGCGATCGCGTCCGCCGTGGTGTGGTCGGGCCGGGTCTCGGTGAAGTGAACGCGGCGCTTGTAGGCGGGATCATGCTCCACCGAAATCGCGATGCGGTCCATCATCGCGACCGCCTCCTCGGGCCAGTCGCCCGCGGCGCTTTCGGCCGATAGCATGATCGCGTCCGCCCCGTCGTAGATCGCGGTGGCGACATCGGACACTTCGGCGCGGGTGGGCGAGGGCGACTTGATCATCGATTCGAGCATCTGCGTCGCGACCACCACCGGCCGGCCCATGCGCCTCGCGGTCTCGACGATGCGCTTCTGGATCGGCGGCACCATCTCGGGCGGCAGTTCCACGCCAAGATCGCCGCGTGCCACCATCACGCCATCGGAAAGCTCGACGATTTCCTCCAGCCGCTCGATCGCGGCGGGCTTCTCGATCTTGGAGAGCAAGGCCGCCTTGCCGCCGATCAGACGCCGTGCCTCGGCGACATCGTCGGGGCGCTGCACGAAGCTCAACGCTATCCAGTCGACCTGCTGTTCCAGCGCGAAGGCGAGATCGGCGCGGTCCTTTTCGGTCAAAGCAGGGAGCGGCACCACCACGTCCGGCACGTTGACGCCCTTTCGATCCGAGATCGCTCCGCCGACCTCGACGATCGTGTCGATCGCGTCGCGGACGATCGACTGCACGCGCAGCACCAGCTTGCCGTCGTCGATCAGCAGGCGGGTGCCGGGCTCCAGCGCCTCGAAGATCTCGCGATGCGGCAGCGTCACGCGGGTCGCGTCGCCGGGTGCATCGGTGCGATCAAGGCGAAACGGGTCGCCCTTCTGAAGGATGACGATGCCGTCCGCGAAGGTGCCGACGCGCAGCTTCGGCCCCTGCAGGTCGGCGAGGATCGTGGTCGGACGGTTGAGGTCCTTCTCCAGCGCGCGGATGTCGGCGATCGCCTGGGCGTGATCGGCATGCGCGCCGTGGCTCATGTTGACGCGGAAAGCATCGGCGCCCGCCACGAACAGCTTGCGGATCATCTCGGGCGAACGGCTCGCGGGGCCGAGCGTCGCCAGCACGCGGACCTTGCGCCGGCGGGGGGCGAACGCGCTGGTGCTGATCGACATGGTCTCGTCCCCTAGGCCTCGCGCCAGCCTGCCGCCTTGCCGCCCGCCGCCGCGATGCCCATAGCCCTAGCAGCGATCAGGGCAACCGGGAATGACAACGCTATGCAACTCGACGACATCGACGATGCGACCGCGGCCGCGGTGTTCCGCCGCCTCGTCCGCCATCTGCGTCACCGCAGCGATGCCGAGAACATCGACCTGATGGGGCTCGCCGGTTTCTGCCGCAATTGCCTGGGTGACTGGACGGCCGAGGCGTCCGGCGGTTTGATCGACAAGGTGCAGGGGCGCGAAGCGGTCTACGGCATGCCTTACGCGCAATGGAAGGCGGCGTACCAGAGCGAGGCGACGCCCGAGCAGCTCGCCCGCATGGCGGAGAGCATGACGCGCAATCCTGTCGCTTGAGCGTCGGAGGAGCCTCCTCTATCCCGCCGCCTTCTTATCCGAATCGGGAGCGGGAACCCCATGAGTGACGGCAACGTCGCAGCCGATCAGCTGCGCCTCTTCATCGAACGCATAGAGCGGCTCGAGGAGGAGAAGAAGGGCATGCAGGACGACATCAAGGACGTCTATCTGGAGGCCAAGTCGACCGGCTACGATCCCAAGACGATGCGCACCATCGTGCGGCTGCGCAAGATGGAGAAGAACGACCGCGACGAAGCCGAGGCTCTGCTCGAGACCTACAAGGCGGCGCTGGGGCTGGGTTAATCATCCACTCTCGATCCTCCGTTCGTCCTGAGCGAAGGCTCTGTCGAGCGATGCCGAGACATCGAGGGATCTGCGCCAGGCGGAAGCGCTGGAGGCATGTACCTCGACTTCGCTCGGCACGAACGGAGGGAGTCCCGGTGAATTTGGCTCAGGCTTGATCGTCAGGGCCGCCGGAGCCTAGAGACGCTGCGACAAGAAGCAGATAGGACGAGACGCAGGCGATGGCCGGCCATTCCAAGTTCAAGAACATCATGCATCGCAAGGGTGCGCAGGACAAGAAACGCTCGGCGGTCTTCTCCAAGCTCAGCCGCGAGATCACCGTCGCCGCTAAAATGGGGCTTCCCGACCCAGCAATGAACGCGCGGCTGCGCTCGGCGATCATCGCGGCGCGCGCGCAATCGATGCCCAACGACAACATCAAGCGCTCGATCGACAAGGCGTCGGCGAACGACGGCGCCAATTACGAGGAGGTCCGCTACGAAGGCTTCGGCCCCGGCGGCGTGTCGCTGATCATCGAATCGCTCACCGACAATCGCAATCGCACCGCCACCAACGTGCGCACCGCGGTCTCGAAGAACGGCGGCAATCTCGGCGCGAGCGGATCGGTCAGCCACGGCTTCGACCGCATGGGGCTGATCACCTATCCCGAAACGGCCGGCAGTCCCGACACGGTGTTCGAGGCGGCGCTCGAGGCGGGCGCCGAGGACGTGTCCTCGGACGGCGATCACGAGATCTGGACGACGATCGATGCGCTTCACGAGGTCGCCAAGGCGCTGGAGCCGGTGCTCGGCGAGGCAGAGGGCATCAAGCTCGCCTGGCGTCCGCAGACCCAGGTGACGCTGACCTCGGCGGACGAGGCCGCGCTGCTGATGAAGCTGATCGACACGCTCGACGAGGACGACGACGTCCAGACGGTCTGGGCGAACTACGACGTCCCCGACGAGATCATGGAGGCATTGGGTTGATCTCCTTCATCCTCCCCTGTCAGGGGAGGGGGACCGCTCGCATAGCGAGTGGTGGAGGGGTTTTGGCCGGGCGATACGAACGCTGTTCCGCGCGACGGCTCCGCATCGCCACGCCTCCACCCCTCCACCAGCCTGCGGCTGGTCCCCCTCCCCTTGCAGGGGAGGATCATCCGCCATGCTGATCCTGGGCCTCGATCCCGGCCTCGGCACGACGGGCTGGGGGATGATCCGGGCCGACGGCAATCGCTTGAGCCACGTCGCCAACGGCCAGATCCGCACCGATGCATCGATGCCGCTGCCGCGCCGGCTGTCGCTGCTCCACGGTGCGATCGTCGAGGTGATCCGATCGCATCGGCCCGAGGGCGCGGCGGTCGAGGAGGTGCTCGGCAACTCCAACGCGCAATCGACGCTGAAGCTGGGGCAGGCGCGCGGCATGGCGCTGCTCGCCGCCGCGCAGGCCGATCTGGTGATCGGCGAATATCATCCTTCCGTGGTCAAGAAGGCGGTGGTCGGCACCGGTGGTGCTGCCAAGACCCAGGTGCAGGCGATGGTCGCGCGGCTGCTGCCGGGCGTGAAGCTCAGCGGTGCGGACGCTGCCGACGCGCTGGCGGTGGCGATCACCCACGCGCATCATCTGGCCAGCCAGCGCGCGCTGCTGCGGCGTGCCTCATGAGGAAACCAGCGTGAACATCGCCCGGCTGACCGGCATTTTGGCGGAGGCGGCCGGCGATCACGCGGTGATCGACGTCGGCGGCGTGGGCTACCTCGTCCAGCTTTCGGGCCGCACTTTGGCGGCGATCGGCAGCGTTGGTGCGAGCGTCAAGATCCTCACCGACATGCAGGTGCGCGAGGATGCGATCACCTTGTTCGGCTTCGGTTCGATCGCCGAGCGCGACTGGTTCCGCCTGCTCACCCAAGTGCAGGGGGTCGGTGGCCGCGTCGCGCTGTCGATCCTGACCGTGCTTGCGCCGGACGAACTGAGCCGAGCGGTGGCATCGGGCGACAAGGCGATGGTGGCGCGCGCCAACGGTGTCGGGCCGAAGCTGGCGCTGCGCATCGTCACCGAATTGAAGGACAAGGCGGGCCCCGCGCTAGGGCCGGTACCGGCAGGTAGCGCGGCCAAGGGTGGCACCCAGGCCGACGCGCTCTCCGCGCTCGCCAATCTCGGCTTTCGCCCGCAGGAGGCCTCGGCCGCTGTCAGCGCAGCGGTGGACGAACTAGGCGAGGGCGCCACGCTCGACGCGCTGGTGCGCCTCGCGCTGCGCAAGGCTGCGAAGTAGCGGTGCTGGCGGGCGTGAGACGGAACGGCTAGGGAACAGCGATGGCCGAGCCCGCCCCCTCACAAGAGCGCTTGATCGCTGCAGACCGCAAGCCCGAGGATATCGATGCGGCGTTGCGCCCGAAGTCGCTCGACGACTTTGTGGGCCAGAAGGCGGCGCGCGAGAACCTGCGCGTGTTCATCGGTGCGGCCAAGGCGCGCGGCGAGGCGATGGACCATGTCCTGTTCTTCGGCCCGCCGGGCTTGGGCAAGACCACGCTCGCCCAGATCGTTGCGCGCGAACTGGGCGTCGGCTTTCGCGCCACGTCCGGCCCGGTGATCGCCAAATCGGGCGATCTCGCCGCGCTGCTGACCAATCTGGAGGAGGGCGACGTCCTCTTCATCGACGAGATCCACCGTCTCGCGCCCGCCGTCGAGGAGGTGCTCTATCCGGCGATGGAGGACCGCGTGCTCGATCTGATGATCGGCGAGGGCCCCTCGGCACGATCGGTCCGCATCGAGCTGCCGCGCTTCACCCTGGTGGGGGCGACGACACGGCAGGGGCTGCTCACCACGCCGTTGCGCGATCGCTTCGGCATCCCGATCCGCTTGCAATTCTATTCGGTCGACGAACTCGAAAGCGTCGTCCGTCGTGCCTCGCGGCTGCTGATGCTCGACATCTCGGCCGACGGCGCGGTCGAGATCGCGCGCCGCGCCAGGGGGACACCGCGCATCGCCGGGCGGCTGCTCCGCCGGGTCCGCGATTTCGCGCATATGGCAGGCGACGTGACGGTGGACGCGAGGGTCGCCGACGCGGCGCTGACCCGGCTGGAGGTCGACGGGCTCGGGCTCGACGCGATGGACCGGCGCTACCTGCTGATGATCGCCGACATTTACCGCGGCGGCCCGGTCGGGGTGGAGACGCTCGCCGCCGGCCTGTCCGAACCGCGCGACACGGTGGAGGAGGTGATCGAGCCCTACCTCATCCAATTGGGCCTGCTCGCCCGCACCGCGCGCGGCCGCTGCCTGACCGGCCGCGCCTGGAGCCACCTCGGTTTGCCGATGCCGGCAGGCGCGCAGGAGGGGTTGTTCGACGTTTAGCGATCCACGCCGATCTTAAATGGGGCAAAGCTGGAGGTTAGGCAGCCTTCCTCCGCCCGAAGGTGATCGCGCAACCCACTCCCATGCCGACGAAGCCGATCGCCAGGATGATCAGCCCATGCGGCACGTTTTTGGGGAAGATGCGATCGATCAGGAACACCGCGACGAGCAGGTTGGCCGATCCCCACAGCACATTCTCCAGCGCCGAGGACCGGCCGACGCGGCGCGGGGTCGCCCAGGGCGTGTAGAAGGTCTCGCCCTGAAGCCCGGCGAGCAGGTGGGGCAAGGCATTGCACAGCAGCATGCCGGCGAGCAGCAGTCCGAGATAGGCCATCGATCAGTCCTCCAGCGCGAACAGCGCTTCCACCGGACGTTCCAGCACGCGGGCGAGCCGCAATGCAAGTATCGTCGACGGCACGAAGACGCCATTCTCCACCGTGTTGATCGTCTTGCGGCTGACCCCTGCGCGATCGGCGAGCTCGGCCTGGGTCCAGCCGCGCTGGGTGCGCTCGTCCTTCAGCCGGTTGGTCAGCCCCTCAGGCATCGCGCATCGCGATCCGTTCCTGCACCGCGAACGCGATCAGCGCCGACGATATGCCAGCCGTCACCGTCACCATCGCAACCTCGCGCCCGTCGAGCGACACGAACAGCACGAGGATCGACAGCAGCAGGGCAACGCCGGTGGCGACGAAGAAGCCGATCGAGAGCGCCTTTGCGCGATGCGCGCGGGTCGTCTCGTCCTCGGTGAGCGCACGCGCGATCGGCGGGCAGAACCAGCCGCCCAAGCCCGCAAGGTTGATCAGCAGCAACACCGACCAGAACGACCAGGCGACGACATAATCGACCGACGCCTTCGCCGGGAACTCCATCGCTGATACCAGGATGAATAGAACGGCCGACCAGACGAACAGATTGGCTCGCCTGCGGCTCATCCATTCGGCCTTGGCGACGTCGGTCTGAGCCATGCGATCCTCCTGTGTAACCTTCAGGTGACTAGTAACCTGCAGGTTACATGCGAGTCAACTATCGCTTTGTTTCGCGAAGCAAGCGGGCTTGGCCTCTATCTGCCAAACCGGTAGGACCCCGCGCGTCATGGTTAATCCCGATACATTGGACCGGCCGGCGACGGGGCGGATCGCGGACGGCGCGCATCGCTTTCCGCTGCGCGTCTATGTCGAGGACACCGATCTCGGCGGAATCGTCTACCACGCCAATTTCCTGCGCTTCATGGAGCGCGCACGCACCGACATGCTGGAGCTCGCCGGCATTGATCAGCGCGAGGCGATCGCGCGCGGCACGGGCAGCTACGTGGTCTCGTCGCTGTCGATCGCATACCACCGCCCGGCGCATCTCGGCGATGTCCTGCTCGTCGTCAGCCGGATGACAGATACCCGCCCCGCCTCCTGCGTCATTCACCAGAGAGTCATGCGCGGGATGGAGGTAGTGGCCGAGGCCGACGTCATTGCCGTGCTGGTCTCGCCGACCGGCCGGCCCCGGCGCCAGCCGCAAGCCTGGCTCGAAGCGTTCCGCCGCCTGCAAGGGGAAGATCAAAGCTTATGAATGCACAGCTGGCGACCGGCGCCGCAACAATGTCCCCGCTCGCGCTCTTCCTCCAGGCCGACATCGTTGTGAAGATCGTGATGGTCGGGCTGCTGATCGCCTCGCTGTGGACGTGGGGGATCATCATCGGCCACGGCAGCCGCCTGAAGAGCATCGCGCGGCAATCGGCGAAGTTCGAGAAGGACTTCTGGGCGGCCGAGGACATCGACAATTTCTACACCGCCAACCGCAATTCGGAGCTTCCCGCCGCCAAGGTGCTGGGCGCCGGCGTCACCGAATGGCGACGCTCGACCGCGGGCAAGAAGATCGACCGCGAGGGCACGCGCGAGCGGCTGTCGACCACGATGGGCGCGGCGATCGCCGCCGAGGTCGACCGGCTCGCAGATCGGCTGAACATCCTCGCCACGATCGGGTCGGTCGGCCCGTTCGTGGGGCTGTTCGGCACGGTGTGGGGGATCATGCGCAGCTTCACCAGCATCGCCGCGCAGCAGAACACCTCGCTCGGCGTGGTCGCGCCCGGCATCGCGGAAGCACTGTTCGCGACCGCGCTGGGCCTGTTCGCCGCGATCCCATCGGTCATCGCCTACAACCGGCTGAGCCACGGCATCAACAAGCTCGAAGCCCGCCTCCACCGCTTCGCAGACGGCTTCCACGCCACGCTCAGCCGCGAGTTGGAGGCGGACTGATGGTGGTGGGTATCTGCAAGCATGGCGCGGTCCCCCTCCCTCTTAGGGAGGGGCTAGGGGTGGGTGGAGGCGCGCGATACGGCGGACGCTCGGCCTTGATGCACCCGTATCGCCAAGCCTCCACCCACCCCCGGCCCCTCCCTAAGAGGGAGGGGAGACGCTGATGGCCATGGGAACCGGCCCGCAGCGGGGGCGCGGCGGGCGGCGGACGCCGATGGCGGAGATCAACGTCACGCCGCTGGTCGACGTGATGCTGGTGCTGCTGATCATCTTCATGATCACCGCGCCGCTGCTGATGACGGGCGTGCCGATCAACCTGCCGGACAGCCGCGCCAAGGCGCTCGATCAGCCCAAGAAGCCGACCCAGATCTCGATCGACGCGCAGGGCCAGATCTATGTCGACGATGATCTCGTCTCCGACGCCGAGCTGCCGCAGCGGCTCCAGACCATCGCCGGCCAGGGCGCCGGCGCGGCCGAGCCGCAGCAGGTGTTCCTGCGTGCCGATCGCGCGCTGCAGTTCCAGAAGGTGATGCAGGTGATGGGCGAACTCAACCGCGCCGGGCTCAACAAGATCTCGATCGTCTCGACGGCGGCGGGCGAGCGCGAGTAGCGCCATGGATCGCGCCGAGCGCTATGGACTGGGCATTTCGGCGGCGGCGCATGTCGCCCTGTTCGTCGCCTTGTCGCTCAGCCTGTTGTCGGCGCGCATCCCCAAGCCGCCGGTCGCCGACCCGATGGACGTCCAGTTCGTCGACAAGGTCGGGCCGACCTCGGCCGCGCCGAAGGTCAGCCAGGACGCGCCGGCGCCTTCCGAAGCGCCCGAGCAGGGCAAGCCCGACGACACCACCCCGCCGCCGCTCAAGGCCATTCCGGTGACCAAGCCCGAGCCCAAGCCGACGCCGCCCCAGCCCGAGCCTGCCAAGCCGGCGCCGCCGAAACCCACGCCCACGCCGCCGAAGCCTGCCCCGCCCAAGCCCGAGGTGAAACCCGAACCCAAGCCCAAGCCAGAGAAGCCGGCGAAGCCCGAGAAGACCACGCCCGACAAGCCGGCGCTGGCCAAGCCCACGAAGTCCGCACCGGCCAAGTCGGCACCAGCCAAGTCGGCGCCGGCAAAGCCGACCAGGGCGACCGGGCTGTCCTCCGATTTCCTGAAGGACCTGCCGCAGGACAAGCCCGGCACGGCTGCACCGAAGGGATCGCGGCTGGGCTCGGACTTCCTGAAGGGGCTCTCGCCGAGCAAGGCGTCCGGCAAGGCGGCCGCGCCGCACGCGGCGGCGATCAGCGCGCAGTCGATGTCCGGGCTGGTCGCGCTGATCGCGTCCAAGGTGAAGCCCTGCTACAACCCCCCTGCCGGTGGCGCCGACAGCGGACAGATCACCACCGTGCTCAGCATCCGCATGAACAGGGACGGATCGGTGGCGGAGGTGACGCCGGGCGCGCAGAGCGGTGTCAACGGCTCCAACGCGGCCTATGCTCGGCAGATGGCCGATGCCGCCGTGCGCGCCGTCCGCCGCTGTTCGCCGATCAGCGGCCTGCCGCCCGAACTCTACGAGAGCGGGTGGAGCGATTTCGATTTCCGGTTCCGGCCGGATCAGATGCAGTAGGGCGAGTGTCCATGGGAGGATCGATGAAGACTCAGCTGATCGGAGCCGCGTTCGCGCTGCTGGCGTCCACCGCCGCCTTGGCGCAGGTGCCCGCCACCCAGGCCGCGCCCGGCATGGGGCCGCAGCCCGGGCAGCGCATCGTCGTCGACATCACCGGCGGCATCTCGCAGCCGATGCCGATCGCGATCCCCGTCATGCCGACGCCGGCGCCCGCCCACACCGCGGCGGGCGACACCGCCGCACTCGGCCAGCAGGTCGCGCAGATCGTCACCAACGATCTGCAGGGATCGGGGCTGTTCAAGCCGGTATCGAGCGATCACCCGGTCGGCTTCGCGCAGGTGACCGCGCCCGAATACGACTATTGGGGATCGACCGGGGCGTCGGCGCTGGTGCAGGGCTTCGTCCAGGCCAATGGCGATGGCACGCTGACCGTCGGCTGCTACCTCTACGATGTGTTCTCCAAGCAGGAGCTGACCCGGCAGGGCTTCGTCGCCCCGCCCGCCAAGTGGCGCGAGGCGGCGCACAAATGCTCTGACACGATCTACACGCGGCTGACCGGCGAGGGGCCGTACTTCAACAGCCGCGTCGCCTACGTGTCGGAGACCGGGCCCAAGAACCATCGCGTAAAGCGCCTCGCGATCATGGATCAGGACGGCGCCAACCATCACTTCCTCACCAACGGCCAGTCGATCGTGCTGACCCCGCGCTATTCGCCCAGCCAGCAGGCGATCGTCTATATGAGCTATTCGGGCAATCGCCCGCGCATCTACACCTACAACATCGCCACCGGCGCGCAGAAGCTGGTGGTCGACGCGCCCAACATGACGCTCTCGCCGCGCTTCTCGCCCGACGGCGGATCGGTGGTCTATTCGATGTCGATCGGCGGCAACACGCAGATCTATCGCGTCTCGGCGAACGGCGGCACGCCCCAGCGGCTCACCAACGCGCCCGGCATCAACACCTCGCCCTGCTATTCGCCCGACGGCAGCCGAATCGTGTTCGAGAGCGATCGATCGGGCGGCCAGCAGGTCTATGTGATGAACGCGGACGGTTCGGGACAGCACCGCATCAGCTTCGGCGCCGGCCGCCACGGCACGCCGGCGTGGAGCCCGCGCGGCGATCTGATCGCGTTCACCCGCATCGGCGGCGGCTTCGATGTCGGCGTGATGGCGCCGGACGGCGGCGGCGAACGCATCCTGACCCACGGCTGGCAGGACGAAGGGCCGAGCTGGTCGCCCAACGGCCGGGTCATCATGTTCTTCCGTACGGGGCAGGGTTCGGGCAAGGCCGATCTGTGGTCGGTGGACCTCACCGGCGTAAACGAACGCCGCATCCCGACCCCGCTCGATGGATCCGATCCGGCCTGGTCGCCGTTGCTGAAATGATGCGGCGCCAGTCCAGGGGTTGACCGCACGCCAATCGAACCGCAGCCTGCCTGTCGACCAGGATGGGGGCCGCAGACGCAAGAGGAGTGAGCACATGACCGCACGAACCGCCGCCCGAACGGGCACGATCATCACCGTCGCCGCGATGATCGCGCTGAGTGGATGCGCCAAGAAGAAGCCGGCCGTGCTGCCGCCGCCGCCCGGCCCCGCCGGCGATGCCGGTGGCCAGGGCGCCAACGGGCAGGGCGGTTACGGCAATGGCAGCATCGTGCCGGGATCGCGCGCGGATTTCCTCCAGCAGGTCGGCACCGATACCGTCCACTTCGACACCGATCATTCGGATATCGCCGGCGAGGCGCAGGGCATCCTCACCGCCCAGGCCAAGTGGCTGGCGGCGCACCCCAATGTCCGCGTCACCATCGAGGGCCATTGCGACGAGCGCGGCACGCGAGAGTATAACCTGGCGCTCGGCGATCGTCGCGCGACCGCCGCCAAAAACTTCCTGGCGAGCGCGGGCGTCTCGGCGGATCGGATGAGCACGATCAGCTACGGCAAGGAACGCCCGGTCGCGACAGGATCGGACGAGAGCAGCTGGGCCCAGAACCGCCGCGCCGTGACCGTGGTGCCGCAGTAAGGGCCCACCCTCTCCCGCTCGCGGGAGAGGGCATGTCACCCCCCGTCGCCGAAGATCGCGACATCCGCTTGGTTGTCGTGGCTCACCCTGGCCCGGTACATGCCCGGAGTGTTGAACGCCCAGCGGGCGTGGCCATCCGGCGTCACCGCGATGAAGCCGCCCTTGCCGCCAATCGTGCCGAGCTCGGCGATCATCGCGTCGGCGACCGCATCGAGCCCCTCGTCGCACAGCCGCAGGCGCGCGCATAGTTCGTGGGCAACGCCGAGCCGGATGAAATGCTCGCCCGATCCAGTGCACGAGATCGCCGCCGCGCGATCGTCGGCATAGGTGCCCGCGCCGATCAACGGCGAATCGCCGATCCGGCCCCAGCGCTTGGCCGTGAGCCCCCCGGTCGAGGTGGCCGCGGCGACATGGCCGGCCTCGTCCACCGCCACAGCGCCGACGGTGCCGTATTTCATCCCCGCATCGAACGGCATGTCGGGCCGCGCCTTGATCTCGTCGAGCTGGCGGCGGCGTTCGGGGATCGCGAACCAGTCGGGCGCCGCCTGCTCGAGGCCATGCTCGATCGAGAAGGCATCGGCGCCTCCCGCCGAGAGCAACACATGTGCGCTTTCCGCCATCACCGCACGCGCGAGGCTGACCGGGTGGCGGGTGGCGCTGACGCCGGCGACCGCGCCTGCCATCCGCATGGCGCCCTCCATGATCGCGGCATCGCACTCGATCGCGCCGTCCCAGGTGAACACCGATCCGCGGCCGGCATTGAAGGTGGGGTCGTCTTCCATGGTCCGCACCGCCGCCTCCACCGCGTCCAGTGCGTTCCCGCCGCCGCTGAGCACGCTCGCGCCGGCATCGAGCGCCGCTACGAGCCCGTCACGGCCGGCGCGCTCGTCCGCCTCGCTCAGCGTCTCGCGGCGCATCGATCCCGATCCGCCATGGATCATCAGGGTCCAGCCCATGCTTCATCATCCCGTCATGTCGTGGCGCTTACCTTCGCGCCTCCAAGCGCCTATAGAGGCAGGCGACAACAACCGCGAGTAATCCGATGTCCCTTCGTCCGTGGCGCGATATCACCCGGCGCCCCAGCCGCCAGATCATGGTCGGCAACGTGCCCGTCGGCGGCGACGCACCGATCACCGTGCAGACGATGACCAACACGCTGACATCGGACGCGCGGGCGACCATCGATCAGATCCGCCGCTGCGAGGAGGCCGGCGCCGACATCATCCGCGTGTCCTGCCCGGACGAGGAATCGACCGCGGCGCTCCGCCAGATAACCCGCGCCGCCAAGGTGCCGATCGTCGCCGACATCCATTTCCACTATAAGCGCGCGTTGGAAGCTGCCGACGCCGGCGCCGCCTGCCTGCGCATCAACCCGGGCAATATCGGCTCGGCGGCCCGCGTGCAGGAAGTGGTCAACGCCGCCAAGGCCAATGGCTGCGCGATCCGCATCGGCGTCA
>CAXTBZ010000066.1:0-13748 GCA_964242855.1 uncultured Sphingomonadaceae bacterium | reverse complement strand
AGATCAACGAGTTCGAGGCGCAGCAGAAGGACAGCGGCACCACGATCGTGAAGCTCTTCCTGCACACGACGCAGGACGAGCAGGACAAGCGCCTGAAGGCGCGGCTGGAGCACCCGTGGAAGCGCTGGAAGCTCAGCCCCGACGATTTCCGCAATCGCTTGCGTCGTGACGACTATGTCAAGGCGATGGAGGAGATGTTCGAATGTACCGACACGCGCTGGGCGCCGTGGAAGGTGATCGACGGCACCCACAAGAAATATGCCCGGATCACCGCGCTGACACATATTGCCGATGTGCTCGAAAAGGCTGTGCCGATGAAGCCGCCTGCGGCCGACCCAGAGGTGGTCAAGCTAGCGAAGGAATACCTCGACGTCGACGTGAAGGACTAAGATAGTTCCCCTTCCTGAAAGGGAGGGGTTTGGGATGGGTTCCCATCAGGACACCGCAGGCTCCGCCCCAGACGAACCCACCCCCGGCCCCTCCCTTTCAGGGAGGGGGGAAGAAGGTTGAAGCAGTCCCTCCGCCCTGAGCTGCACAAACAAAGCGGCAAGCAGCACCAGAGGACAGGCAGGTATCCCGGCCATGGCGAGCAGGATACACGCCTGAGGCACCAGGAACCCGGCGCCGAGTACCGTTCGTTCCCAAGGCGCAATAACCTCCCACCGCCGGTGCAGGGTGAGCATCAGCCCGAGCGTGGCGACGGTCATGTCGTAATCGAAGGCATAGGGCAGGACGAGGAAGGTTGCGGTCGCCGCTGGGAAGCAGAGCCTTGCCAGCGGCACCTCGTGGCCCGAGGCACGCCACAGCATCACCAGCGCCGCTACCGCCGTCACAGCTTGCGCCACGCCAGCGAGCGGCGCGGTCAGCGGATGCTGGCGCAGCGCAATTGTCGTGGTCGGCATCATCGTCTGGAAGAACTGATCAGTCATCGCCATCGTCGAGACTTCCAGCGCGCTGGTGGCGTGGAGGTACGTCAGCCACAGCTTCGGCCCGAAAGCCAGGAGGCTGGTAGCGGCGATCAGCGCCACGCCTGCGCCTGCGATTACGATCGTCATCCAGCGTGCGCGGCGGAGCAGCAGCAGCGGGATGAGGATCGCGATGTGCGGCTTCACTGCCATGAGCGCCGTCGTCATTCCGGCGCGTCGCGGTCGATCGTCGAGGTCGCGGAAGGCGAGCAACCATAAGGCGCCCATGATGAACCCGAAGTGGCCCGCCCAAAAGTTGATCGTAGCCGCAGGCGTGGCAAGCGCCAGCCAAGTCGGAAGTCGGGCCTCGCGCAGATGCGGGCGAGCCGCCCACCAGAAGAAGGCGGCGCCGCCGATCGTCCAAAGCGCGTAGGCAAGCAGGTAGGGCAGTACGCCGAACGGCAGGTCGAGCAGCAGCGAGGTCGGCGGGTAAGAATAGATGTGGGTGGCAAGCGGTCCGAACGCGCGATGGAGGAACGCGTTGTAGGCGCCGAGATCGTAGACCGATCCGAGTCTGCCTTCGCCAGCCAGGCGCCCACCCGCCCAAAGGTTTAGGAAGTCGCGGCCCCACATGACGTTGTCGCCGATCCGCAGCCCGTGAAGCTGCGAAAGATCGATAGCGAAAAGGCCGATCACCAGCAGATTGCCGACGATGAAGAGATAGCGTTCGGTAATGGCTTGGAGGCGCATGATGCTGGGTTAAGGCCGCGGCGTTGAGGGAGCGTTAACCCTGTGGCGACGGATAACTGATCGCCAACACCTCTATGTCCTTGTCGCCGCCGGGCAGCGCCACGCGCCGCACGTCTCCTACGGCGGCGCCGCGGAGCGCGCGAGCCAACGGGGAATGCCAGCTGATCCGGCCGGCGCCGGCGTCGGCCTCGTCTTCGCCGACCAGCGTCACAATCCGCTCCGCATCGTCCTCATCGCTGATCGTAACGCTGGCGCCAAAGAATATCCTGCCGCGCTCCATCTGCTGCGCCGGGTCGACCACCTGCGCCTTGGCCATGCGTTTGGAGAGACGATCGAGCGTCGAGTCGATCTCGCGCAGGCGCTTGCGGCCATAGATGTAGTCGCCATTCTCCGAACGATCGCCATTGCCCGCCGCCCAGCTGATCGTCTCGACAAGCGCCGGTCGTTCGATCTCGAAGAGCCGCTGGTACTCCGCGCGCATGGCAGCATAGCCTTGCGGCGTTGTCGTATTCGTCCGCTCCAACGGAGGTCAGCCCGGCGTCGACTTGCTGAGATAGAAGGAGAGGCGGTTCAAATTGCTCTGTCCAGTGCGCAGCGGTGCGATCGTGTCGTACACCACGGCGTTGGCGAGCACGTTCTGTACGTATCCACGCGTCTCGCCGAACGGGATCGCCTCAATCCAGTCGACCGGGTCGACCCCGCCGGAACGTGGATCGCCATTGGTCGCCAGCCATTTGCGGACGTTGCCGGCACCGGCATTGTAAGCTGCGATGGCGAGGATGTAGTTGCCGCCGAACTGGTCCATCATTCGCCCGAAATAGGCGGTGCCAAGTTCCATATTGTAGCCGGGATCGCTGGTCAGGCGGATGTAGTCATAGGGCAGTCCGAGCGCCGTCGCCTGCTCGCGCGCTGTCGACGGCATCAGCTGCATCATGCCGCGCGCGCCGACGCCCGAGACCGCCTGCCGATCGAATTGGCTCTCCTGACGCATGATGCCGTGGATGAAGGAGAAGCTGTTGGCGATGTCCGCCGGCACCGGCAGTGTTGGGAAGCCCGAACGGACATAGTCGCTCGCCGACCCGGGCTTGGCGGCACGCTCAGCCATCACGCCCAGATCCATGCGGCTGAGATCGCGCGCGAGGCTGGCGATCAGCAGGTGATCGGTGTCGGAGAGATTGGCCTGCGCGCCGATCGTCCGCATGAACTGGCTCTGGTCGCTCCAGTCACCGAGCTGGCCGAGGATGCGGGCCGCCTTGACGAGATCCCGCGCCTCAAAGGCGTCGCGGTCGGCTTGCGCGATCCGGGCGAAATCCGGCGCAGCAGGCGCGGGGATCGGCTGACCCATCCGCTCAAGCGCTAGCTGACCGTAGAACTGATCCGGAAAGGCGGCGGCGTTGGCAAAGTACGCCTGCGATCCAGCCTGATCCCGCGCGGTAACCGAGGCGCGGCCGGCCCAATAATAGCCTTTCGCGCGCGAATTGGGGCTGAGCGCGGCGTCACCGTAGAGCCGGAACATGACCACCGCGTCCGCCGGGCGCGCCAGATGCTGCATCGCCGCCGTGCCCGCCAGCCATGCGAGGCTGGTGTAGACATCACGCTGGGCGAACGGCAGCGCACGCAGGTCTGCGCCGATCGAGTAGATGTCGGTCAGCTGGCTGGCGATGGCATAGGCCTGCGCCCAGTTGCCGTCGGTCGCAGCGCCCTTCGCGAAGGACAGCTGCTGTTCCATGAAGCGACGGCCGTCGAACGCCGGCGCATCGAGCTTGTGCGGCTGCGCCATCTCAAGACGCGCGACGCCTTCCTGGCCGGTCATGCGCAGCCACGTCGTTCGATCGACGAGATCGCCGGCATCGCCGTTCGCAGCCGTGCCGAGCGCCGCGCCCTGGGTGCCGGCATCGGGTGAGCGTAGCTGATATGCCAATCGAGCCGAGTAGAGCGCGCGCCGTGCCGGGCTCACCACCATGATCTGCCGCTGCGCCGCGCCGACGTTGCGGGACCACAGCAGCGCCTCCATGCGCTTGTCCTGATCGTCCTGGGTCAGGCTACTGCCGAATGCGGCGGTCAGCCGACCCTCGTCGATGAGGTTGAGCTGGCCCGATGCCCATGCCGTACGCGCCGCCGTCTGTGCTTCGGCCTGGCGGTCCCGCGCATTGAGTGCCTCGGCAAGCCGCAGCTGCGCGGTGCCGGTCTGCGGCGGGAAGCGCGTGAGGAACGCGATCACCGCATCGGGCGGGGTGATGTCCGCCTGGATCTGCTGCTCCGCCAACTTGCGCATCGCCGCTTCGCCGGGCCAGCCGGGATGCGCCACAAGGAAATTGGCATAATCCTGGAACAGCAGGTTGCTTGATTGACGCAGCCGCCGCCATTGGACGAGCGCCTCGGCAGTCGGATCGGTCTGCAAGCCGGCGCTGCTCGCATAGGGCTGAGCGTAGGTGTAGCCGGTGTCCGACGCCGGCATCGCGCCCGACACGCCCAGCTGCGCGCGATACCAGGCGACCTGTTGCGGAGAGAGCGAAGCGCCGAGCGCGGCGGCGCCGAGCAGGGCCAGGGGACCGATCATCATCAGCCGTCGTTGGAGCATGCTGGACATCATGCCAACCCGCTCCTTATCAGGCGCTGAATGTGACGCCCCCCTGCCATGGACGGGACTATGACGCAGCGATGCGTCCGCGTGAAGGAGTAGATATGTTTTCGGGATCGATTCCCGCCCTGCTGACCCCATTTCGCGACGGTCGCTTCGACGAGACGGCGTTTCGCAGCTTCGTGGACTGGCAGATCGAGCAGGGATCGAGCGGTTTGGTACCCTGCGGCACGACCGGCGAATCGGCGACGATGTCGATCGCAGAGCATGATCGGGTGATCGCGGTGTGCGTCGAGCAGGCCGCGGGCCGGGTGCCGGTGATCGCGGGCTGCGGCTCGAATGACACGCTGGTGGCGCTCGATCACATGCGCTCGGCGGCAGCGGCCGGAGCTGACGCGGTGCTCGCCGTGGTGCCGTACTATAATCGACCCAATCAGGACGGCATTTACGCGCATTTCGCCTACCTCGCCGAGCATTGCGACATGCCGATGATCGTCTACAATGTGCCGGCGCGAACCGGGAGCGATATCCTGCCCGAGACGCTCGGCCGGCTTGCGCAGATCGACAGTATCGTCGGCATCAAGGATGCAAGCGGCAACGTTGCGCGCGTCACTGCGCAGAGGCTCGCCTGCGGGAAGGATTTCTGCCAGCTCTCGGGCAATGACGACATGGCCTTGGGCTTCATGGCAATGGGTGGCCAAGGTTGCATCTCGGTGACCGCCAACGTCGCGCCTCGCCTCTGCGCGGACTTCCAGAAGGCGTGCCTGCACGGCGACTGGAGCCAGGCCCTGGCGCTGCAGGACCGCCTATACCCACTCCACGCCGCGTTGTTCAGCGATGCGTCGCCCGGGCCGGCCAAATACGGGCTCAACGTGGTGCGTCCCTCGTTCCCTGACGACCTGCGCCTGCCGATGACATCGGCGAGTGCGGTGAGCCGCGCAGCCATGGACGCGGCGATGAAGGCGGCGGGGCTGCTCTGATGGCTCGCCCGCGCCCCATAGAGTTCGAGAAGACCAAGATCGTCGCCGAGAACCGGCGCGCGCGGTATGAGTATTTCCTCGAGCAGTTCTTCGAGGCGGGCATTGCGCTGACCGGAACCGAAGTGAAGAGCCTACGCTTCGGCGAGGGCACGATCGCCGAAAGCTATGCCGAGGTGAAGGACGGGCAGGTCAGCCTGATCAACGCCAACATACCGGAATATAATTTCGGCAACCGCTTCAACCACGAGCCAAAGCGTCCGCGCAAGCTGCTGCTGCACGAGCGCGAGATCGAGAAGATGAAGTACGGGGTCGGGCGCGAGGGCATGACGCTGATCCCGCTGAGCATCTATTTCAACTCCAAGGGCCGGGCGAAGGTCGAACTCGCGCTCGCCAAGGGCAAGAAGCTCCACGACAAGCGCGAGACGAGCAAGGAACGCGATTGGAAGCGCGAGCAGGGGCGATTGCTGCGCGACCGAGGCTAAGATCGTGGTTCAGTTACAGCATTGAAATGACGTCATGCCGCTGGTCGTACCCTTGAACCGGCCGGTCGCGCTGCTATGCCTCGCTTATACACCAGGATTGAGGATCCACCGATGCGCATGACCTTTGTCGCCCTTATGGCATCCACCATGCTTGCCGGCGCCGCCGTTGCGGCTGCTCCGGTTTCGATGCTCGCGCCGGTCGAGACCGGAGGCGCGCCTGCCGTTGGTGGCGCACCGACTTACGGCGCCTTCGGCTTCGATACCGCTGGAATGGACAAGTCGGTGAAGCCCGGCGAGAACTTCTATGATTATGCCAATGGCGGCTGGCAGACGGCCACGCAGATCCCCGCGGATCGATCCAGCTATGGCATGTTTACCAAGCTGAACGATCTCAGCCTCGCACGCACCCGCGGCATTCTCGAAGATGCCGAGAAGCAGCCGAACAGCAAAATCGGCATGTTTTACGCGAGCTACATGGACGAGGCGGCGGCCGATCAGAAGGGCGTGACCCCGATCAGGCCGTGGCTGGCCGAGATCAGGGCTTCGAAGGACAAAGCCGCTCTCGGCGCCGAGATGGCCAAGCTCGCGCGCCTTGGCGTCACCACGCCGTTTGGCACCGGCGTCGGCCAGGATGACAAGCTGCCAGACCAATACATTCCGCAGTTCGGCCAGGATGGCCTCGGCCTTCCCGATCGCGATTATTATTTGAAGGACGATGCGGCGCTCGCCAAGAACCGCAGTGCCTATGTCGCCTACCTCGCCAAGTTGCTGACGCTGGCGGGTGAAACCAATGCCGAGCCTCGTGCCCGGGCGGTCATGGCCTTCGAAACCGAGATCGCGAAGGTCCACTGGACGCCCGAGGCATCGCGCGAGGCGGACAAGACCTACAACAAGTGGGCGCGCGCCGATTTCGACGCCAAGGCGCCTGGCTTCCCGTGGGCGACCTATCTGTCGAATCTGGGCTATGACGGCCTGCCCAACTTCCTCGTCGCGCAGCCGAGCGCGTTCGCAGGCGAGGCCACGCTGTTCGCCGCGACCCCGGTGGCGGTGCTGCAGGATTACCTGATCGTCCACACGATCGACGAGTATGCGAAGTATCTGTCGAAGGACTTCGTCGACGCGGGCTTCGCCTTCCACGGCACCGAGCTTTCAGGCACGCCGCAGAACCAGCCGCGCTGGAAGCGCGGCGTCACGCTGGTGTCGAACGGCATGGGCGAGGCGGTCGGCCAGGTCTATGTCGGCAAATATTTCCCGCCCGAGGCGAAGGCGGCCGCCGACGCGCTCGTCCACAACATCATCGCCGCGATGGGCCAGCGCATCCCCAAGCTGACCTGGATGGATGCCGCGACCAAGCAGAAGGCGCTCGAGAAGCTCGCCGCGTTCACCCCCAAGATCGGCTATCCGAGCAAGTGGCGCGACTATTCGACGCTGGTGATCAAGCCGGGTGATCTGATCGGCAACGTCGCCGCCGCCAACGCCTTCGAATATCAGCGCGGGCTCAACAAGCTCGGCAAGCCGATCGATCGCACCGAATGGGGCATGACCCCGATGGAGATCAACGCCTACGCCAATTTCGCGATGAACGAGATCGTCTTCCCGGCGGCGATCCTGCAGCCGCCGTTCTTCGATCCCAAGGCCGATCCCGCGGTGAACTATGGCGGCATCGGCGTGGTGATCGGGCACGAACTCAGCCATCATTTCGACGATCAGGGTCGCAAGTATGACAGCCACGGCGCGCTGACCGACTGGTGGACGCCGCAGGACGTGACCCGCTTCACCGGCCTTACCAAGAAGCTTGTCGATCAGTACAACAGCTACGAGCCGTTGCCTGGCGTGCATGTCAGCGGACAGCTGACGCTCGGCGAGAACATGGCGGATCTGGCCGGGTTGTCGCTGGCGCACGACGCCTACGAGCTGTCGCTCGGCGGCAAGGCTGCACCGACGATCGATGGGTTCACTGCCGATCAGCGTTTCTACCTGGGCTATGCGCAGGTCTGGCGCACCAAGTATCGCGATCCGATCCTGCGCATGCAGTTGCTCACCAACCCGCACTCGCCGGGTGAGCAGCGCACCGACGAGGTTCGCAACAAGGATCTCTGGTACAAGGCGTTCGACGTGAAGCCGGACGAAAAGCTTTACCTCGCGCCGGCGGATCGCGTGCAGGTCTGGTAGGCCGAGTACTGCCCCTCTGCTCGTCGGCACATGCCGGGGAGCAGAGAGGGTTGGTTGACGAACGATCGATCGAAGGCCGATTAGAACGCCATGCGTTTGCCAGCCCTTCGTGCCGAACCAATCCCGTTGCGGGCGGCGGCGCCTGCTCATGCTGGGCTGACACCAGACCGGCTGATTGCCGCGGGCGTAGCTGGGCTCGGCGTCGCCTCAGCGGTGATGCTTGCTCGGGCGGCCGGCGACTGGCGTTTTGCGGCGGGCTTCCTGGTCGGCTTCGCGGCGATAGCGGCGGCGATCGTGCTTGCAGCGCGAATGCGCATCGGCGTTGTCACAGCCGAACCGGCAGCGCCACCGGATCGCGCCCTGCTACGGGCGATGCTCGACATGTGCGAGGAGCCGGCCGCCGTCACCGATCGTTCGGGCCGCCTGCTTGCCGCCAACGCCGCCTTCGTCGATCGCTTCGGTTCGCATGCGGTGCCGCCGACCCTGCCCGGCCTCGAACTCTACGGCGAGGCGATCAGCGGCACCGGCCGTACCGCATGGCGAGAAGGCGATGCGGAGGCCACGCTCGGCGCCTCGAACGTTGAGTTGCGCGTCGCGCGGGTGGGCGTGGGCGAGGATCATCTGTTGTGGCGGATCGGCGCCGGTCGCGGCGAGGGACGCACCGATGCGCTGCGGCTCGTCGGCGGCGGCTTCGGTGATCGCCTCGGCCGAGCCGGCTTGATGGCGGCGCTGATCGACGAGCGTGGCCGTGTGCTGGTCGCCAACAAAGTCTTTACCGCGCGGGCTGCGGGTAGCCAAACCGGGAGCATCACCGGCCGCGACTTCGCTGCATGCCTGGCGCAGGACGAGAGCGGTACTCTACGCTTCGTGCGCGACGCGGAAGGCGCCGATCCGCTGCGCCTGCTCCACATCCCGCTGGACGATGGCGAGCTTGCCGCCGGCGCCGCCGCGATGCTGCTGTTCGACGATCCTGCCGCCCGGATCGTCCAGGAAACCGCGACCAGGCCGGATGATCTCTACGGCCTGCTCGGCATGCTGCCGCTCGGCCTGGCCCTGATCGATCGCGAGGGTCGGCTGATCTTCCAGAACGATGCGTTCAGGGCGGCGGCCGGAGAAGCAGAAGCGGCGGACGCGATCTATCCGAGCGACCTTGTCGTCAAGGAGGACAAGTCCGCGGTGTCGGACGCAGTGCGCCGCTTCGCGGGCACGAAGCCGAGCCCCGGCCCGTTCGGCAAGGGACCGATCCTGTCGGGCGACGTCGCGGTCCGGCTTCGTCATCGCCCCGAGGAGCCGGTCTCGCTGACCGTCGCGGCCGCGCGGGGGCTGGGCGACGCCTCGGTCATGCTGAGCCTCAAGGATTCGGCCGAAGAGGGGCGGCTCCAGCGCCAGGTCGCGCAAGCCACCAAGATGCAGGCGGTGGGGCAGCTCGCCGGCGGAGTGGCGCACGATTTCAACAATATCCTCACCGCCGTGCTTGGCCATTGCGACCTGATCCTGATGCGCCACACGCCGGGCGACAGCGATTATGACGACATCCAGCAGATCCGCCACAACGCCAACCGCGCCGCTGGCCTTACCCGCCAGTTGCTCGCCTTCTCGCGCCAGCAGACGCTGCGGCCGCAGGTGTTGCAGCTGCCCGACGTGATTTCCGAGGTCTCCAACCTGCTGCGCCGTTTGATGGGCGAATCGATGCAGCTGGTGATCAACCACGGCCGCGCGATCGGGCCGGTGCGCGCCGATCCGGGCCAGCTCGAACAAGTGATCGTCAACCTTGCGGTCAATGCGCGCGACGCCATGCCGCAGGGCGGCGTGCTCACCATCCGCACCTACGGCGTGAGCGCAGCCGAGGTGCGGCGGTTGGGTGCCGACGTGCTGCCCGCCGGCGATTATTCGGCGTTCAGCGTCACCGATACCGGTACCGGAATCCCACCGGACGTGCTGCCGAAGATTTTCGAGCCGTTCTTCACCACCAAGGATGTCGGGAAGGGAACGGGGCTCGGCCTTTCCACCGTCTACGGCATCGTCAAGCAATCCGGCGGCTTCATCTTCGCCGACTCCGAAGCAGGCAAGGGGACGAGCTTCGTCGTGTACTTGCCCGTCTTCCACGGCGAGACCGCCGCGCCCGAGAAGGAGGTGCCCAAGGCGCCGCCGCAGGAATTGTGGGGCACCGGCTCGATCCTGGTCGTGGAGGATGAAGACATGGTCCGTTCCGTCGCCGAACGCGCGCTGACCCGACAGGGCTATCAGGTGCAGACCGCGGCCAATGGCGAGGAAGCGCTCGAGCTGTTGATGCAGGTCTCGCCGGGTGAACCGGCCGCCGGTTTCGACCTGCTGATCTCGGACGTGATGATGCCGACGATGGACGGCCCTACGATGGTGGCGCACGCCCGCGAACGCTTCCCGGACCTGCCGATCCTGTTCATGTCGGGCTATGCCGAGGAGCAGCTGCGCAAGTCGATCAATCTCGACAACGTCTCCTTCCTCGCCAAACCGTTTTCGGTGCAGCAACTGGCCGAAGCGGCGCGCGACGCACTCGCCCGGCACGCCCGCGCGGACAAAGGTAAATAGTTCTTGTCGCGCAACGGTTTCGGCGGCTAGTCGGGCGTCGATGACGCCGCGTTCCATTCTCATCGTCGAGGACGAATCGCTGATCGCGATGATGCTCGAGGATTTCATCGACAGCCTCGGCCACACGGTGATCGGCACCGAGGACACGGTGGCCGGCGCGCTGGCGCAGGCGCAGCAGGCGGATTTCGATCTCGCCATCCTCGACGTGCATCTCCACGGCCAGTCCTGCTGGCCGGTGGCGGACGCTTTGGCCGATCGCGACATCCCCTTCATCCTTGCGACAGGCGGCCATACCGAGGAGCCGCCCGCGCGCCATGCGCAGGTCCCAGTGCTGTCCAAGCCGTTCACCCTGAATGGCATCGAGCAGGCAATCGTCTCCGCCGCCTGAATTTATTGTGTTCCCCTCTTGTTCTTGTGGAACGAAGCTGGTACATGCAGCTTTGTCGATGGCACGCATTGAAGCCCGCGCTGCCACGCTCTAACGGTAAGGGAGACCGGCAATGGCCGCATCACTCAAGGTCATCGGGGCAAACGCGGATATGATCGACAAGCTTGCAGTATCGGACAGGCAGAAGGCATTGGACGCGGCGCTCGCGCAGATCGATCGCGCCTTCGGCAAGGGCTCGGCGATGCGGCTGGGCTCCAAGGAGGCGATGCAGGTCGAGGTGATCCCGACCGGTTCGCTCGGGCTGGATATCGCGCTCGGCGTCGGTGGTTTGCCGCGCGGCCGCGTGATCGAGATCTACGGGCCGGAAAGCTCGGGCAAGACCACGCTCGCGCTGCACGTCATCGCCGAAGCGCAGAAGACCGGCGGCACGGCGGCGTTCGTCGACGCCGAACATGCGCTCGATCCGGTCTATGCCAAGAAGCTTGGCGTCAACATAGACGAACTGATCGTCAGCCAGCCCGACACCGGCGAGCAGGCGCTCGAGATCGTCGACACGCTGGTGCGCTCCAACGCGATCGATGTGCTGGTGATCGATTCGGTGGCGGCGCTGGTGCCCCGCGCCGAGATCGAGGGCGAGATGGGCGATAGCCATGTCGGCCTGCAGGCGCGGCTGATGTCGCAATCGCTGCGCAAGCTGACCGGCTCGATCAGTCGCTCGCGCTGCATGGTGATCTTCATCAACCAGCTGCGCATGAAGATCGGCGTGATGTACGGCAATCCCGAGACGACGACCGGCGGCAACGCCTTGAAGTTCTATGCGTCCGTGCGTCTCGACATCCGTCGCACCGGGCAGATCAAGGATCGCGATGATATCGTCGGCAACGCGACCCGCGTGAAGGTGGTCAAGAACAAGGTCGCGCCGCCGTTCAAGCAGGTCGAATTCGACATCATGTATGGTGAGGGCATCTCGAAGATCGGCGAAATCCTCGATTTGGGCGTCAAGGCCGGCATCGTCGAGAAGTCTGGCGCCTGGTTCAGCTACGACTCGGTGCGCATCGGGCAGGGCCGGGAGAACTCCAAAACCTTCCTGCGCGAACATCCCGAAATGGCCGACAAGCTCGAGGCCGCGATCCGTCGCAGGACCGACGATGTCGCCGAGGCACTGATGACCGGGCCGGAGGCCGACGACGACATCTGATGATCAATCCCTCTCCCGTTTACGGGAGAGGGAGGAGATCCCCCGCATCGCGGCGGGGAAGGCGAGGCTAGCGAGGTTTGCTGTTCTTCCGGTTGCTCATGGATCGAGCCGATGGATGGTTTAACCGAGGTATTCCTCATGTTGTTACGATCTGCCGCTCTGTCGGTCGCCGGACCGCCTTGCCGATCGTGTCGCGGCGCATCACAGCTGTGATCGCGTGGCGTTTTCCGTCACCGTACAGGTTCGGAGCTTAGCCGCATGATCATCGTTCATCATCTCGAGAATAGTCGCTCGCAACGCATCCTCTGGCTGCTCGAGGAGCTGGGCCTTCCCTATGAGGTGAAGCACTACAAGCGCGATCCCAAGACGATGCTCGCGCCGCCGGAGCTGCGGCAGGTACATCCGCTCGGCAAGTCGCCGGTGATCGAAGACGATGGCGTGGTCATTGCCGAGACCGGGGCGATCGTGGAGCATCTCGTCGCCAAGACCGGCGCGTTCGGGCCTCCGGATGACGCGGCGGGGGCGCTGCGTTGGCGCCAGTTCCTGCATTATGCCGAAGGATCGATGATGCCGCCGTTGCTGGCGATGCTGGTGGTGGGCCGTCTGGGTATCCTCGGCCGCCCGGCGCGCAAGCCGCTGCAGAAGATGTTCGCGGTTCACCTGCGCTGGCTCGAGGCCGAACTCGCCACACGCGATTGGTTCGCCGGCGACGCGATCACCGCCGCCGACGTGATGATGAGCTTTCCCCTGGAGGCGGCGGGGCAGCGCGGCGGCCTCGATGCGCGCTACCCGAAGCTTCAGGCATGGCTCGCACGCATCCACGCCCGTTCGGCCTACCAGGTAGCGCTGGCGAAGGGTGGGCCATATGCCTTCGCGTGAGGTGCCACATGATCGAAGCGGGGCGTGTCTCGTTCAGCCAGCCCCTGAGAGTTTGGATAAGCCGGCGTGATGGCAAAGCGTCGGGCTACAATGTGGGTGAGGCGTGGATTGAGAACCTCTTATCTGTTTTCGTTTGTGATCATGCTGCCCGGTCTTGGTGTCGAGGCTGGGTCATTTGCGCCGCTTATCGCGGCGATATTGTTCTGGCCGCTGGTTTGGGTGTGTGGGCTGATACACGAAGTCGGACACGCAGTCTGCGCCTTGCTTGCTGGCGGGCGGGTCATCTTTCTCGCAGTTCGACCAATGATGGTTCGCTTCGCGCCGCTTCGTTGCGAATGGATTGGTCGTCGGAAGTACCGCAGCTGGCTTCCCGGCGGTCGCACTGAATATCGCTTCTCAAGGCGACATGGCAAACATTGGGGCCTCGTTTCGGCGGGCGGTGCGATGTTCGACCTTGTGTTTGCTTTGGTCGCTATCTCGGCCTGCCTGGCTGGTATAATGGCGCCGGCCGCAACAAGCATATTAGCCGCTCTCTCGGCGTTGTGCGTGGCGGACGCGGTCGCGACCCTCGTCCCGTATCGCGGCAGTGACGGCGCCGAATTTGTGAAGTTGCGTCGGGTGGCTGCTCGATCAGTCTGAGCAGTACACCTCGCTTGCCCCCACCCCCGCGCTCCCCTAAATCCGCGTCCATGACATCGACCAACGACATTCGTCGCTCCTTCCTCGACTATTTCGGGGGGCAGGGGCATCAGATCGTGCCATCGGCCCCGCTGGTGCCGCACAACGATCCCACGCTGATGTTCGTCAACGCCGGCATGGTGCCGTTCAAGAACGTCTTCACCGGG
>CAXTBZ010000065.1:9643-14081 GCA_964242855.1 uncultured Sphingomonadaceae bacterium | reverse complement strand
AGACCTTCGCGCGCATGGCGATGAACGACGAGGAGACCGTCGCGCTGATCGCCGGTGGCCACACCTTCGGCAAGACCCACGGTGCCGGCGATCCGTCGTTCCTCGGCCCGGAGCCCGAAGGCGGACAGATCGAGGACCAGGGCCTTGGCTGGCGCAGCAAGTTCGAAAGCGGATCGGGCGCGCACGCCATCACCTCGGGTCTCGAGGTGATCTGGAGCCAGACGCCGACGCAATGGTCGAACCGCTATTTCGAGAACCTCTTCAAATACGACTATGAGCTGACCACAAGCCCTGCCGGCGCCAAGCAGTGGATCGCCAAGGATGCGCCGGAGGACGTCCCCGATCCGTTCGATCCGGACAAGAAGCGCCGCGTCACGATGCTGACCTCCGATCTCGCGCTCCGCTTCGACCCAGAGTACGAGAAGATCTCGCGGCGCTTCCTCGAGAACCCGGACCAGTTCGCCGACGCCTTTGCACGCGCCTGGTTCAAGCTGACCCACCGCGACATGGGGCCGACCGGTCGCTACCTCGGCAAGCTCGTGCCCGATGAGACTCTGATCTGGCAGGACCCGATCCCGGCGTGCGACCACCCGCTGATCGATGATGGCGACATCGCCAGCCTCAAGCAGAAGATCCTGGAGCTTGGGTTCACCGTCCCGCAGTTGGTGTCGGTGGCGTGGGCTTCAGCCTCGACCTTCCGCGGATCGGACAAGCGCGGCGGCGCCAACGGTGCGCGCATCCGCTTCGCGCCCCAGAAGGATTGGGAGGTCAACGATCCCGCCGTTCTGGCGGACATCCTTGGCAAGCTCGAGAGCATCAAGACTGAGTTCGAAGGCGCTGCTGCCGGCGGCAAGAAGGTGTCGATCGCCGACCTTATCGTGCTCGCCGGATGTGCCGCGATCGAGAAGGCCACGCGCGACGGCGGTGTCGAGGTGACGGTGCCGTTCACTCCCGGCCGCATGGATGCGACCGAAGAGTGGACCGACGCACACTCGTTCGAAGCGCTTCGTCCGGTGGCAGACGGGTTCCGCAACTACTATCACGAGTCGCACTTCATGGCGCCGGAGGAGGCGCTGGTCGACAAGGCCCAGCTGCTTCGCCTCAGCGCGCCTGAGATGACGGTGCTGGTCGGCGGTCTGCGCGTGCTCGGTGCCAATGCCTTCGATGCGAAGGAAGGCGTATTCACCAGCAGGGTGGGCACGCTCAGCAACGACTTCTTCGTCAACCTGCTCGATATCAAGAACGAATGGCTGGCGACGGACCACAAGAACCGCTTCCAGGGGCTCGATCGCAAGACCAAGCAGCCAACTTGGACGGCCAGTCGCGTCGATCTGATCTTCGGATCGCAATCAGAGCTTCGCGCGCAGGCTGAAGTCTACGCGATGGCAGGATCGCAGGAGAAGTTCGTGCATGATTTCGTGCGCGCGTGGGACAAGGTGATGAACGCCGATCGCCTCGATCTGCAAAGGCCGGCGGAGGCCTTCAGCCAGAAGCTTTCGGCATAGGCTTGAAACGGCGGCGTTCTTAGGAACGCCGCCGACAACTAAAGGGCTCTCTGGCGGAGCGGGAGGGATTCGAACCCTCGAGGAGCTTTGGACCCCTACACACTTTCCAGGCGTGCGCCTTCGACCACTCGGCCACCGCTCCGTGGGTGGGGCTGCTAGCGTCATCGTGGCGCTTCCGCAAGCCGATGCGCTGTGGCAGGCTCTGACGATGCGCCACTCCCTACTTCCGCTCGCCCTTCTTCCGTTGCTGCTGGCCGTGGCCCCGCCGCCGGCAGCTCCGTCACCGGCGGCAGTCGTTGCCGCTGCGCCAGCTACCGCCTGGCGGGTCATCGATGCCGACAATCTACTGTTGATGGATCTTGCCAACGGCGCCCGCGTCGCACTCGAGCTCGCGCCAGGCTTTGCGCCGGCTCACGTCGCCAACATCCGCGCCCTTGCCCGCGCGCATTGGTTCGATGGCGGTGCGGTGGTGCGCGTGCAGGACAATTATGTCGTGCAATGGTCGGGCGCCGACGATGGCAAGCCTTTGCCTGCCGGCGTCGCAGCCCATCCGCCGGCCGAGTATGACCGCCCGCTGGCCGGACTCGCGATCCGCCCGCTCGGCTACCGCGACGCGTACGCCCCGCAGGTCGGCCACTCCGATGGCTGGCCGGTCGCGAGCGACAGCACGAGCGCCTGGCTGACCCACTGCTACGGCATGGTCGGTGTGGGCCGAGACATGCCGCCGGACACCGGTACGGGTGGCGAACTCTATGCGGTGATCGGCCAAGCACCGCGGCACCTCGACCGCAACATCGCTGTCGTCGGCCGCATTGTGGATGGCATGGAAATGCTCACCGCCCTTCCGCGCGGCAAGGGAGATCTCGGCTTCTACACCGATCCAAAGCAGCGCCTGACGATCACACGCGTGGTCCTCGCGTCCGACCTGCCGGCCGGCCAGCGCCCGCACTATGAGGTGATGCGGAGCGATGCGCCGGCATTCGCTGCCTATGTGGATGCCCGCGCAAACCGTCGCGACGCCTTCTTCGTCCGCCCAGCCGACGCCGTGGATCTCTGCAACGCGCCTGTTCCCATCAGACGCGCTCCATAGCCATCCCAGCCGCTAGTGGTGGCGGCCGCCTCCGCCGGGCGGTGGACCGCCGTGGCTGATGCCGGCGCCGGGGCGACCACCCGGCCCGCCTGGTCTTCCCTGCCAGCCGCCGGGACCATCGTGACGCCCACCTGGACCAGCGTTGCCGGCGGCGCCGTGTCCGCCGCGCCAGCCGCCATTGCCGTGCCAGCCCCCGTGGCCGCCGCCGTTCGGGCCGCGGCCGCCGCCGTCCCAATGGTGGCGATGGCCACCGCGGTCGTACACGAAGCCGCCATTGCCGGGATAATAGTAGTCGCCAGACCAGCCATAGCCACCCGGCCAACCCCCTAGGCCGCCGTAATAGCCGTCACCGTACGGTGAGCCGTAATAGCCACCACCGTCATAGCCATAGCCGCCACCATATCCGTAGCCGTCATCCACGCAGCCGCCGAGCGCGAATGCGCCTGCGAGCGCCAGTGCGGGGATGATACGCCGCCAGCGGCGCGACTGCATTTTGTCTTTCATGTCCATCTCCACAGCGGCAACGCCGCTTCATGAGATGTCATTCTATATCAGTCGCTTGAACCCGCGCTGAACCCCGCCGGTGGCTGGCTAGGACAACGCGTTTGCGGCTCAGAAGGGCATGATCTTCGATTGCGGACTGAACTTCATATAGCCGACGTTCGCACCGAGCCGCCAGCCGACACCAAGCCGGATCGGGATCAACACCATGTCGCCGCGCCGGAGATAGCTCGCCGTGAAGCCGCCGATAAAATAGGCGGTACCCTCGGCGGCCGGAAAGCGGTGGTAAAGATCCTGGCTGTCGTAGAGGTTGTAAACGAGGATGAACTCCTTGGACGCGTTCCCGCCGATGTCAAAGCCTAGCGTCGGCCCCGTCCAATAAACCGGCCTGTCGCCTTCAATCTTGTGGTGGAGCACACCGGAGCCGTATTTCAGGCCGACGGCAAAGGCGCCGCTCGCCTCCCGCCCGGCGATATAGGCGGTCGGCTGTCCCTGATCCTTGAGGACGCGTTGGATCATCTTGGCGAGACCTTCGGCGCCCCGCCCGAACACGCTTTCCGCTGCATCGAGGACATCATGTTCCTGGTAGGTCCGGTCTGACGGTGCCTGCGAAGCATTGGTTGCCGGCGGCGCATAGCGATCGGGCTGAGGCGCCGCCGGGGGTGGAGGGGAGGTGAAGCTGTTCTCCGACGGAGGTGCCTGCGTGTCGCTCGTCTCCGGCTGCCCGCCTCCCGGAGCGGACAGGTCGGACTGCGCCTGCATCGTCGAAGGATCGACCATGCGGATCTGCGCGACTGCGGGCTGAGCCATCAGGATTAAAAGAGCTGTGAAACCTACGGCAGGCTTCACCCAACGAGCAATTATGTTTTCGAGCATTCTGCTTCCCCGATTTCCCGTCCATGGTTAACCGCGAAGCGCCTTGCCTTGCAATGAACGCGCATTTGGCCACGTGCAGCAGGACTCTCCGATGGCACGCTTCGCCGTAAGGGCGACGGTTGTGCGCCGACGAAACGCTCGCTATAGCCCGCCGGAGTCAGCGCCGGAGACGTGGGTGAGCGGCTGAAACCAACGCTTTGCTAAAGCGTCGTACGGGAGACCGTACCGAGGGTTCGAATCCCTCCGTCTCCGCCAATGCTCCGCGCCCGGATAAGTCGCCTCGCAGCAGAAGTCCGTCACCCGCCTAGTGGCTTCGGCTCAGTGCGGGCCGAACAGCCATGTGCCGAGCAAGCGATGGAACGGGAAGGTGAAGAAGCCTGCCGTGAGCAGCGCGCCGATCACCATACCGTGCACGCCGCGGCGGTGGCGCGCGATGTTGTGGGTGCGGGCGGACCACCAGATGACC
>CAXTBZ010000065.1:0-9633 GCA_964242855.1 uncultured Sphingomonadaceae bacterium | reverse complement strand
CCCGATGGACGGGACCTGCAACAGGGGGTAGAGCGACAGCAGGGGGATGATGGTGAACCCGCCCGGGCCCGACGCATGGATGAACAGCGACGTGATCGCGGTCAGCAGCATCGCTGCCACCCAGACGGTTCCGATGATGCGGTGCTGACGGGTTCCGCGGGTCCGTAACAGCATGACGGGGGTGAGCGCCGTTGCGAAGAGGATGGTCGCGAGGTGCAGCCAGATCAACCGGGGTACCAAGGCCCAATGTCCGAAACCTCGATACAGCGCCAGCAACACGGCGCCCATCAGGAGCATCGCTCCCGCCGACAAGACCTTGTCGATGCGGCGCGGCGCTATCGACAGGTGCGGCTTATCGGCGGCCATCGTCTTGTCCCGCAGCTTCGCTTTTGTCCGCAGACGTGATCCTGCGCGATCGCCAAGCAAACAAATACATTATCATCGGTGAGCCGACCGTGAGCACCGCCATTCCGAAGACGGGCCGGATCATGCTCGCGACGAAGCCGGTCGCGCCGATCACCACGGGCGACCACATCGAGACTCTCAAGGTGTGTTCGTCATGCGCGGCCTCGATCGATTCCGAAGAGCGGCCATGTGCGAATGCCACCTTGATCAGATGTATGTTGGCGAGGCCGGCGAGCACGAGCATGGCCGTGTAGAAGCCCTCGGCAACACGGAACAGGGCGTAGTTGCTCAACACCGCGGTCGGAAACGGCATGAACGCGATGACCAGCAGAAGCGTCAGGTTTGCCCGCACCAATTTCGGGTCGGCAGTAGCGAGCATGTCGAGCAAGCGATGATGGCCGATCCAGAACCGCGCGATTACGAGGAAGCTCACCGCGAAGCCGATATAGTTTGGCAGCAGGTCGACCAGCGCCTGCGCGAGGCTGTTCTCGGACGCATTCGGGATTGCGGGTAGTCGGACGTCGATAACCAGCAAGGTCATCGCGATGGCGAATACGGCATCCGAAAAGAACGTCACCCGCTCGAGCTTTGCCGATCGCTGCATCTGCCTTCACCCCCCAACGCCCATGCAGCTTCGCGATCCGCTCACAAGCGAGCAAGTCAAATCTAAGGCATGTCCTTGTTTGCCGGGTTATCGCTGATCCTCAAACCGCGCGGAGTCCGACCGCAGGTGAAGCGCGCAACGCCGGTAGGCTGCCGAGAACGCCGATCCCGAGCGTCAAGCCCACCGCAGCGGCGAGCGTTGAGAAGACAGTAGCGGCACCGGGCGCCCAAGGCAGCGCCAGCACGTGTGTGACGACATACCAGCCACCGATGCCGCCGACGACCAATGCAACGGCAGCGAGCAGGATCGAGAGCAGCAGATATTCCAGCAATTGGGCGAGAAGCAGCTGGCCCCGACTGCCGCCGAGCAGCTTCAGGAGGACGATGTCGTAACGCCGCGACTGCCCCGACGCGCTGACCGCGCCGATCAGCACGACGATTCCCGCCGCTATGGTCACCGCCGCACTAAGCCGGATCGCCAGCGCGACGCGGCCGAGCACGTCGGCGATCTGGCCGATGATATCGCCGGTCCGCAGCAAGGTCACCGACGGGAGCACGGCGGCCACCGCGCCCGCAATCGCGCCATCACGGTTCGCTGGCGCATAGACGCTGGCGAGAAGCGCGTGCGGCGCCTCCTGGATATAGCCGGGAGAAAAGACCAGCGCGAAGTTCAGGCCGAGCCCGCCCCAGTCGATCTTGCGCAGGGCAGCGATGCGGGCAGGCACCTCAACACCGAGCACCGCCACGGTGATCGTGTCGCCGACATGCAGGCCGAGCGCCTGAGCCGCCTTGTCCTCCAGCGAGACGAGCGGCGGACCGTGGTAGTCGGCAGACCACCAGCGTCCGGCGACGACAGCGTTGCGGGGCGGGATCGCGGCGGACCAGGTGATGGTGCGATCGCCCTTCAGGATCCAGGCGCCTTCGGGCAGTGTCTTCATGTCCGCGACGCGGCGACCACCCAAAGCAACGATGGAGCCTCGCAGGGATGGCACCGCCTCGATCGTCGCGGACGGCGCGACCCGGAACACGGCCGCGCGGAAGGGGCTGGCATCTTCAGGCTGCAGATCGATGGCGAAGAAGCGCGGGGCCTTGGCCGGTGCTGCGCCGGCCAGTTCGTTCGACAAGCTGGTGTCGATCACCGCGAGCGCCACGAACAGCGAGAAACCGAGGCCAAGCGCCACTACCAGGCGATCGGTCTGTGCGCCGGGACGATAGAGGTTGGTAAGCGCAAGGCGGATCAGCGGGTGACGAGGACGCGGTAGCCGAACAAGCAGCCAGCGCAGGCTAAGACCCATCATCCACAACCCGAAGACCAGCGCGGCGGTAGCCCCCACGAAGCCGAGCGTGATGGTTCGATCGCTTGCAGTCAGCACCGCCAGCGCAATCAGCAGGCACAGCAACACCGCCATTCCGGCAAGCACGGGCAAGCTCGGCCGGCGCGTAGGCATGATCGCGTCTCGGAGGAGCGTGGCGGCGGGCACGGAGCGCGCGTTCGCTAGAGCCGGCAGCGCCGCGATAAGCGCGACCAGCAAGCTCAGGCCGGCGGCAACCAGCAGCGGCTCGGGGAAGATGGCGAGATGCGGTGCGATCGGCAGCGCGTCTCCGGCCACTGCCGCGACGATCGCCGGCACGGCCGCTCCGAACGCCAACCCTCCGAGAATGGCAACCAGGGCCACCAAACCCAGCTGGATCAGGAACAATCCCGCGACGGTGCCGGCGCTGGCGCCGAGAACCTTCAGGGTCGCCACCATGCGTGTCTTGCGGCCGAGATAGACGCTGACCCCGCTGGCTATGCCGACGCCGGCGATCGCCAGCGCGGCTAGCCCGACGAGGAGCAGGAACTGGCCGAGCTGGGCGATCCCCGTCTTGAGGTTGCCCGCCGCTTGATCAGGCGCCTTCGCAGTCCAGCCGGCACTCGGAAAGCGAGCGACGAGCCGGGCGCCGATAGCGGCGGCCGTGGCCTTGGCGGGAAGGAGGATGCGCGTGCGGCTGTCATAGAGGCTGCCCGGCTGGATGACCTGCGTTGCATCGAGGCCTGCCGGATCAACAAGCACCGTCGGGCCGAAGCTGAAGCCCCCTCCCAGCTTGTCAGGTTCGTCGCCGATGAGCGCGATCACCCGGAGACGCGCGGCGCCGATCGCGACGGTATCGCCGACACGCAGGCCTAGCCGATCGGCCAGCGCCGGTGCCACCGCCGCCTCCAGGCCGTGAGGCCGGGCTGCCCGCGATCCTGCCTGCAGCGTCAGGCGGCCGATCAGCGGCCAGGCATCGTCGACTGCCCGCAGATTGACCAGTGCGGGCGTGCCACCGGCAAGCGACCGCGCCATCGTGCTGGTCGAGAGAACCTCGGATGTCCTGCCATAGGCGGCGAAGGCAGACTCCTCCTGTACCGTCGCGCGCCGTTGCGAGACCCGCATCTCGAGATCGCCGCCGAGCATCGTGCGGCTCTGGCTGTCGAGCACGCTCAGGATCGAGGCGGAGAGGCTGCCGATCCCGGCCAGCGCTGCGGTGCCGAGGAAGAGGCAGACCAGCAACAGCCACAAGCCACGTCCGCTGGCTCTCAGATCCCGCACGGCAAGCCGCCAGGCGTTGCTCATGCAGCGCTGTCCGTCACGATGCGGCCGTCGGCAAGTTCGATCACGCGGTCGCAGCGGGCAGCGAGCGCGGAATCATGGGTGATCACGAAGAGCGTTGCGCCTGTTTCGGCGCGGCGAGCGAAGAGCAGGTCCATGACCGCCGCTCCGGTGCCGCCATCAAGATTGCCCGTCGGCTCGTCGGCGAACAGCAAGGCGGGGCGCGGGACCAGCGCACGGGCGATGGCGACCCGCTGTTGCTCGCCGCCAGAGAGTTCGGCGGGGTAGTGGCGCAGCCGATGCTCCAGGCCGACCGCTGCGAGCTCTGCCTCGGCTCGGCCGAACGGATCGGCCTCGCCTGCCAGTTCCAACGGCACCGCTACGTTCTCAAGCGCGGTCATCGTCGGCAGCAGGTGGAAGGCTTGGAGGATGATGCCGATCCGACCGCGGCGCGCGATGGCAAGTTGGTTCTCGTCCAATCGATCGAAGTCCAGGCCGGCAACGCGGGCAGACCCGCCGCTCGGCCGCTCCATGCCCGAGAGCACCGCCATCAGCGAGGATTTACCTGAACCGGATGGCCCCAGCAGCGCGACGCTTTTGCCTGCCGCGACCTTGAGGTCGATGCCAAGCAGGATCTCGGTTCGTGCAGGCGGCCGGCCGAGCGCCAGCGTGAGATTGCGTGCGTCGATGACGATGCTATCGAGCGCGGATGATGAAGGTGTGGCAAGTGATGGCACGGCTGCCGCGATATGGTGCGAGCCGCCGGATTGTCCATCTTCTCCTGTGCGGACTTGCGCTGACGGCCGCACCGGTGCGCGCGCAGGGGCCGCTGATCTGGGCGCTCGGCGATAGTCTTACCGCCGGTTATGGCCTGGCACCGGCCGACGGGTTCACCGCGCGGCTGGAGCAGGCGTTGCACCGTGCGGGCGTGCCCGCCACGGTACGGAATGGCGGCATCACCGGCGACACGGCGGCGCAGGGTCGTGCGCGATTGCTGTGGGGGCTGCGCGGGCTCGGCGCCGCGCCCGACCTCGTCATTGTCGAGCTCGGGGCCAACGACATGCTGCGGGGATTGCCCCCCGCCGGAGTCGCCCAGAACCTCGATCTGATCCTCGCCGAGCTGAAGCGGCGCCACATCCGTGTGCTGATCGCGGGGATGAAAGCGGCGCCGAACCTCGGTGCCGACTACCGGCAGGCTTTCGACGCTTTGTATCCGCAGCTGGCACGCAAATACCGCGACCGCCTCTATCCCTTCTTCCTCGACGGCGTGGCCGGACATCCCGCGTTGATCCAAGCAGATGGCCATCACCCCACCGCCGCCGGAGTGGACATCATCGTTGCGCGCATGCTGCCTGCGGTGCGGGCGGAGCTGGCGCACCACTAGTCGTCGAGCCTTGTCTCAATCACTCCTGAAGCTCCCTCAGATGTCCGCTTGCTCGCTCACCCGAAGCGGCGCAGGTTTACGTCAAACTGGAGGGGAGCAATGATGGGCGGTTCGGCAGCGTTGACGAGCGCGCTGCTTGCGTTGCAGGCCCCCGCCCTCTCGCCTACTGTCCTCCCCCCGCCACCCCTGCCGATGCCGGCTCAGGCAGCGACGATGCCCGTCGACGCCACTACCGTTCCGGGGGACCCGGCGAGCACCGCCGTCAAACTCCGCGAGATCGATTCGCGGATGACCGTTCCGGTGCTGATCAACGGCAAGGGGCCGTTCCGCTTTATCGTCGACAGTGGCGCGACGCGGACGGTGATCTCCAGCAGGCTCGCCGCCGAACTTGCGCTGCCATCGGCCGGCACGGTGCCGCTGCACAGCGTCGGCGGTGAGAGCGACGTTCCAGCCGTGCTCATCGGATCGCTTTACGTTGGCGCGCTGCCTGCCAAGCAGATCGTCGCGCCCGTGTTGGACGAGGCCAATCTCGGCGGCGAGGGTATCCTCGGGATCGACACGCTCCAGGGCAAGAAGGTGGTGATCGATCTGGTGCATCACACCATGGCGGTCGATGCCGCCGACAAGTATCTTCGGCCGGCATCGGACAACGAAATCGTGGTGACCGCGCGCAGCCGGCTGGGTCAGCTCGTGCTCGCCGACGCTGACGTCTCAGGCCAACACATCTCCGCGATCGTCGACACCGGCAGCATGGTGACGCTCGGCAATTTCACGTTGCGAGACAAGCTGGTCCGGCACAGGCGCGCAACGCCCCAGCAGACGACGATCACCGATGTCACGGGTCGCAAGATCGTCGCTACCTACGCGCCGATCGGTGATCTGAGGCTCGGCCCGTGGCATATGCAGAATGTCGTCATCGCCTTCGACGACGCGCACGCCTTCGAGCGTTTCGGCCTCACGAAGAAGCCGGCCATGCTGCTCGGCATGGACATGATGCAGGCGTTCACCCGCGTTTCTATCGATTTCGCCCGCCGCACGGTCCGCCTGCTCAGGCGCGACGACAATCCGGGTTTCGGTATTCAGTTCAACCCGGGCTGATGGCTCTCAGCCTGCCCACTGCGCGAGCCAGTCGGCAAGCCCCTGCGGTGTCATGTGGCGTGCATCGGCGAGCGCGAACAACTGATCTCTGTTGAGCAACCGATCCCGCACGGGGTCGATCGCGAGGACCGCCGGAACGCCGGCAAGGCGCCCCTTGATCCCGTAATGCGCCGCGATCGATCCATTCTTGTCGAAGCGGCCGATATCGACCTTGGTGATCACGAAGTGTTGCGCGAGATAAGGCTGCAGATCGGGCAATGCCATGATACCCGCAAGCACGCGACAATCGAGGCACCAATTGCCGCCGAGATCGATCAGCAGGCGCTTGTGCTCGCTGATCGCCTGCGCGCGCGCCTTGGCTACCACAGCCTTGGCATCGGCCGCCTCGTCATAGGGAAAGGGAAGCGGCTGCGGCAGCTGATCGATGGTGGCGACCGAAAGGTGCGGTGCCGGCGCCGCGGCGATCGCAGGAACGGCAACAGCGGCGAAAAGGGCAGAGAGCATAAGCAACTTGATCATGATTCCCTCTACCCTACCCATCGAAGCCTAGCGAGATAGCAAAGGCAGCGATCCGACAAGGGCATCTTTGGGTTCGTGACGGAAGCCCTCGATCGCGCTAACGCCCTCCCGATGCTGGCCGAACCACTCGATATCCTGCGTACCACCTTCGGCTTCCCGGCGTTCCGCGGCGTTCAGGCCGATGTCATCGATCGCGTGATGCAGGGGCTGGGCACGCTTGCCGTGATGCCAACGGGCGCGGGCAAGTCGCTCTGCTACCAGCTCCCCGCGCTCGCCCGCAGCGGCACGGCGGTGGTGGTCTCCCCGCTGATCGCGCTGATGCACGATCAGGTGCGCTCGGCAGAGTCGTTCGGCATCCACGCGGCCACGCTCACCTCGGCCGACAATGACCGCGACGAGACGATGCGCCGCTTTCGGGCCGGCGCGCTCGATCTCCTCTATGTGGCGCCGGAGCGCGCCTCGGGAAGCGGCTTCCGCGATCTGCTGCGCTCGACCGAACTGTCGCTGTTCGCGATCGACGAAGCCCATTGCGTCAGCGAGTGGGGCCATGATTTCCGGCCCGACTACCGCCTGCTCCGCCCCTTGCTCGACGCCTTCCCGGATGTGCCGCGGCTGGCGCTGACCGCCACTGCCGACGAACATACCCGCGCCGATATACTCCAGCAGCTTGGCCTGCCGGACGACGGACTGATCGTCGCCGGCTTCGATCGGCCGAACATCCAGTATCGGATCAGCCCGCGCAACGGGCTGGCGGCGCAGCTCAAGGCCTTCATCACCGAGCATCCCGGCGCCGGCATCGTCTATGCGCAGACCCGCGATGCGACCGAGCTGCTGGCGGCGCAGATCAGCGAGGCCGGCAGGCCGGCGCGTGCGTATCATGCCGGCCTCGATCCGGCCATGCGCGCGAAGAACCAACGCGACTTCGTGGCGTCTGAAGACATGGTGATGGTCGCCACCATCGCGTTCGGCATGGGCATCGACAAGCCCGACGTCCGCTTTGTGGCACATGCCGGCCTGCCGAAATCGATCGAAGCCTATTACCAGGAAACCGGCCGTGCCGGACGCGACGGCGATCCCGCTATCGCCCAGCTGTTCTGGAGCGCCGAGGATTTCGCCCGCGCCCGCAAGCGGCTCGGCGAGGTCGATGATGGACGGGTCGCCGGCGAGCGAATGCGGCTGACTGCGCTTGCGCAACTGGTCGAGACGTCGACCTGCCGCCGTGCGATCCTGCTCCGCCACTTCGGCGAAGCGCCGCTGGAACGCTGCGGCAATTGCGATAATTGTCTCAGGCCGCCCAAGACGCTGGACGTCACCACGGTAGCGCGCAAGCTGCTCTCCGCTGCCTTCCGCACCGAGATGCGCTTCGGCGTTGGCCATCTGATCGACGTGCTTGCGGGGCGGGACAGCGAAAAGGTGATCTCGAACGGGCACAACGCGCTCTCCGTCTTCGGCATCGCCGGCGAGGAGGAGTTGAAGCTGGTCCGCCCGGTCGCCCGCGTCCTTATCGCGCAGGATGCGCTTCGTGCCGATGATTATGGCGGCCTCTCCTTCGGCCCCGCTGCGCGCGCGATCCTGAAGGGTGAGGAGGCGGTCGATCTCGTCGTACAGACCAAGCGTGAGCGTCGACGCAAGCGCGACACCGATGATATGCCGCATGATCCGCTGTTCGAAGCGCTTCGTACCAAGCGCCGCGAGATCGCCAAGGAGCGCGGGGTGCCTCCCTACGTGATCTTCCATGATTCGACGCTGCGCGAGATGGCGGGGCTGCATCCGACTACGCTTGCAGGCCTGGCTCAGGTGACCGGCGTCGGCGAAGCCAAGCGCGAGGCCTATGGTGATGCCTTTCTCGAGGTGCTGCGCAATTGGCACGGATAGGCTAGGCGCTGATCCGGTTTTCAGGAGGCCTGCCATGTTCCGCACCATCGACGAGACCATATCGGTCGCCGGCCAGATTGCGCCGCAGGATATTCCGGCGGCGGCAGCTCAAGGCATCCGCACCATCATCAACAACCGTCCCGATGGCGAACAGGCTGGGCAACCGACCTCGCAGGAAATGGAGGCGGCCGCCGCCGCCGCCGGGCTCGGCTACATCCACATCCCCGTCGATCATTCCGGCTTCTCGATGGAACAGGTCGACGCGATGACGGCGGCGCTCGCCATGCCGGCGCCGGCGCTGGCTTTCTGTCGTTCCGGAACGCGGTCGACCTACCTCTGGTCGCTGGCGCGCGGTGCCGCCGGCGACGAGCCTGCCGAGATCGCCGCCAAGGCGGCCAATGCCGGCTACGACGTCTCCGGCCTGCTGCCGATGATCGAGGGACTTCGACCCAAGGGATAATTTATCCTCCCCTGCAGGGAAGGGGGCACCGCCGGTGGTGGAGGGGGCTTGCCACAAGCAACGCACTTGGGGGAGAGCCTCCTCCACTATCGCTGCGCGATGGTCCCCCTCCCCGCGTGCGGGGAGAAAAAAGAGCCGGCGAGTTGCCTCGCCGGCCCAGGGTTCTTCGCAGGAGGAAGCTTGTCAGTAGTGGTAGGCCCGCTCGCCATGCTCGGCGATGTCGAGACCCTCATGCTCGACTTCGGGAGAGACCCGGAAGCCCCACAGCTTGTCGATGATTAGGTATAGAACCAGCGCACCGATCCCCGACCAGAGGAGAGTGATGATCACGCCCTGAAGCTGGATCCAAAGCTGGCCGGCCATGTTGTAGGTGCCGGCGATCATGGTACCCGGCTTGGTCGTGTAGTCGGCGATGCCCTGACCCCCAAGGTTCGGATCGTCGAGAATGCCGGTCATCAGCGCGCCGGTGATCCCACCGATGCAGTGGACGCCGAACACGTCGAGCGAGTCGTCGTAGCCGAACCTCGACTTCACCGTCGTGACGAAGAAGAAGCAGATCGGCGAGACCATCAGGCCGAGGATCACCGAACCCATCGTTCCCGCATATCCCGAAGCCGGGGTGACGGCGACAAGGCCTGCGACGACGCCAGATGCTGCGCCCAGCAGCGAGGGCTTGCCCTTCACCGCCTGCTCGACCAGCAGCCAGCTCATGCCGG
>CAXTBZ010000064.1:0-14265 GCA_964242855.1 uncultured Sphingomonadaceae bacterium | reverse complement strand
TTGATCTGGAACGCCGACACGCCGAAGGTCGTGCCCTGCGGCGCGCGGATCTCGGCCGGGAAGTCCGGGAAGGTCGCCAGATCGTTGCCGGCGAGCGCGGTCGACAGCGTGAACTGGCCGCCGGTCAGCTGCATGCCGTCCCCCGAGTCGCCGGCGAAGCGGACGACGATCGACTCAGGCGCGGGATGGGCTTGGGCCTCGGCGGGAGTGAGCTCGCGCGTCGCGGTGGCCATGGTCTTGCGGGTTCCTGCGATAGGGACGGCGCGCTCGGCGCTCTTCGGATGCGCCGGGTCTAGGCTCCTGCGACGGGAGGCTCAATCAAGAAAAAGTGTCGCTGCGCAGGAGCCTGCCTTGCCCGATCGGGCGATCATGCTCGTCGGCGAGTGTCATCATCGTGCGGGCGTGGCGCCGCGCCACCGCCATCTGGTCGTTGCCGTAACCACCGCCGAGCACGCTAGCGAGCGGCACCCCCGCCGTCATAGCCGCACGCATCACGAAGCGGTCGCGCGCCGCCAGACCGGCGTCGCTCAACCCTAGACGGCCGAGACGATCGTCGACATGTGGATCGACGCCGGCTTGATAGAAGACGAGATCGGGCTGCACCGCGTCGATCAGCGGCGGGAGGTGCAAGTGCAGCGACTCGAGATAAGCATCGTCGCCGGTGCCATCGGCAAGCGGCACATCGAGGCTCGACACCGCTTTGCGCACCGGGAAATTCTTCTCGCCATGCATCGAGAAGGTGACGATGTCCTCGCGGCCGGCTGTGAGCGCCGCAGTGCCATCACCCTGGTGGACATCGAGGTCGACGATCAGGACGCGCCGCACGGTCGCTTCCACGATCAGCCGGTTCGCGGCGATCACCAGATCGTTGAAGACGCAGTATCCGGCGCCGGTATCGTAAAGGGCGTGGTGGCTGCCGCCCGCGCCGTTGGCGGCGAAGCCATGGCGGAGCGCAAGCAGCGCCGCGAGCCACGTTCCGCCCGGTGACAGCACCGCACGGCGCGAAACTTGCTCGGTGATCGGGAAGCCGATCCGCCGCGTCTTGACCGGGGGCACCTGGCAAGACAGCACCTCCTCGACATAATCCGGGTCGTGCACCGCCTCCAGCCACTCCCGCGGCGTTTCTGCCGGGCGGTACACCTCGTATGCCGCGCCCATTTCGTCGAGCGCCATCGGCACGAGCCCGTATTTGTCGAACAGCATGCCCGTTCCCGGCGCACCCGGCGCGACATAATCGGGATGGTGGACCAGGCGAAGCATCGGACATCCCTAGCCTATCCGGGCGCTCGCCCGTAAGGCATGCCGTCAACGCCAGGAGAGCCCCTTGTCAGAGTCGTCCATGTCTTCAGAGCCCTATGTCCGCCCTGACGTCGCCGCCTTCCTGCAATATGCCAATGCGCTGCCCGGCCCCAAGCTCCACGAGCTCGATCCGGTGGCGGCGCGCGGCGTCATGACCGCGATGGCCGGCGTCGCCGATCTCCCGGTCGGTGACATCGCGGTACGGCGCGACCTGAGCATGCCGGGGCCGCACGGACCGATTCGCCTGCGCCTCTACGACCCGCGCGAGACGCGCGATGCGGGACCGGTCTTGCTGTTCCTCCACGGCGGCGGCTGGGTCGTCGGCGACATCGACACCTACGACGCCGCCTGTGCGGAGATCGCGCGCCAGATCGATCTGCCTTTGGTCTCGGTCGACTACCGCCTCGCGCCCGAGCATCCCTGGCCCGCCGCGCCGGATGACTGCGAAGCGGCGGCGCGCTGGGTGGCGAGCGCGCCCGCCGACCTCGGCCTGCAGCCGACCGGCCTCGTGATCGCGGGCGACAGCGCCGGCGGCAACCTCACCATCGTCACGTCAACGGCGCTGCGCGATGCGCCCGCGGCCTTGCCGGTGATCGCGCAGTGGGCGCTGTATCCGGCCGCCGACATGGTGACGCACTACCCGTCCTATGCCGATTTCGCCGAGGGCTTCATGCTGAGCGGCGAGTCGATCCGCTGGTTCAACGATCACTACCGTCCCGACACGTCCAGCTGGCGCGCTTCGCCGATGCAGGCCAAGCTCGCCGGGCTGCCGCCGGCGCTGATCACGACCGCGAGCCTCGATCCGCTGCGCGATCAGGGCCGCGCCTTTGCCGCGGCGCTGGCGCAGCAGGGCGTGGCAGTGAGCTACCGCGAGGCGGCGGGCAACATCCACGGCTTCCTCAATCTCCGCCGGGCCATCCCCTCCTCGGCCAAGGACGTAGCGACCAGCATCATTGCGCTGAAGGCGCTGATCGCCGAGTTGTCTGCATGAGCAAGGACCTGCCCTACCGCCCCGCCGCAGGCATCATGCTCGTCAACGCCGAGGGCAAGGTGTTCGTCGGCCAGCGGCTCGATTCGACGGTTGAGGCCTGGCAGATGCCGCAAGGCGGACTCGACCCGGGCGAGAGCGCGGAGGACGCGGCGCTCCGCGAGTTGGAGGAGGAGACCGGCATCCCGGCCCGCCTCGTCGAGATCGTCGCGCGGTCGCCCGAGGATCTCGATTACGATCTCCCGCCCGAGCTGGTGACCAAGCTGTGGAAGGGCAAGTATCGCGGGCAGCGCCAGGCCTGGTTCCTGATGCGTTTCCTCGGCAGCGATGCCGATGTCGCAATCAAGACCAAGCATCCCGAGTTTCGCGCCTGGAAGTGGGCAGAGCCGAGCGAACTCGCCGACATGATCGTGCCCTTCAAGAAGGCGCTCTACGAGCAAGTCCTGGCGGCCTTCCTTCCCCTGATCTGACGCCAGATTGCCCCCGCACGCGCGCCGCACTAAGGATCGCGGATGTCCCTCCTCCGCAACGAGCAGCAGGCCGTTCTTGACTGCGCGGCCGATCAGCCGATGCTCGACCAAACCCTCGCATGGGCCGCGGTCAACAGCGGCACCGGCAATCTTGCCGGGCTGAAGACCGTCGCCGCCACGCTGGCTGACGCGTTTGCTGCGCTGCCGGGCGAGGTCGCGCTGCTCGAAGCCGATCCGGTCGAAGCTGTCCTGCCCGATGGCGCGATCCGCACCGCCGAGCGTGGCCGCAACCTCCATCTCGCGGTCCGTCCCGAGGCGCCCGTCCAGCTGCTGCTGACCGGGCACATGGACACTGTGTACGCCGCCGATCACGCCTTCCAGTCGACCCGCACGTTGGCCGACGGCCGCATCAACGGCCCCGGCGTCGCCGACATGAAGAGCGGCATCGCGATCATCCTCGCCGCACTCATGGGATTGGAGGCAAGCCCACTGCGAAGCCGCGTCGGCTACGAAGTGGTGATCAATTCGGACGAGGAGACCGGATCGCACGGCTCAGCGGCGCTGATCGCACGCGCGGCGAAGAACAAGGTGGCGGCGCTGACCTACGAGCCTGCCGCGACGCCCGACGGACTGCTCGCGGGCGCGCGGCCGGGCAGCGGCAACTTTTCGATCGTGGTGACCGGCCGCAGCGCGCACGCCGGTCGCCATCCCGAGGATGGCCGCAACGCAGTGCTCGCTGCCGCCGATCTGGCGCTGCGGCTAACCAAGGCGAAGGGATCCCGCCTGGCGGTCAACGCTGCCAGGATCGACGGCGGCGGGCCGAACAACGTTGTGCCCGACCATGCCATCCTGCGCATCAACATGCGCCCTGCGACGTCCGAGGATCAGGCGCGCGCCCAGAGCCATATCGATGCCGCGATCGCGATGGTGGCGGCCGAACACGATGTCCGCATCGATCTGCACGGCGGCTTCGCGCGGCCGCCGAAGCCGCTCGATCCTGCCGCCGAACGCCTGTTCGGGCTGGTCGGCGACTGCGGTGCCAGGCTCGGCCAGCACATCGCCTGGTCGCCGAGCGGCGGCGTTTGCGACGGCAACAACATCGCCGCATGCGGCGTGCCTGTAGTCGATACGATGGGCGCGCGCGGGGGCGCGATCCACAGCGCCGATGAGTTCCTGATCGTCGAAAGCCTGGCCGAGCGCGCCCGCCTTTCCACCCTCGTCCTGCTCGAACTTGCCGAGAAGGGCCGGCCATGAGCGGCTTCCGCATCCGCGCCTCCCGCCCGGAGGACATCGACTCGCTTTACGAGATGGCGAAGCTGACCGGCGGCGGCTTCACCAACCTGCCGCCCGATCGCGACTCGCTCGCCGCCAAGCTCGCCCGCTCGGCGCAGGCGTTCGCCAAGGCGGAGGAGACCACCGGCGACGATGTCTATCTGCTGATGCTCGAGAAGATGGAGGACGGGCACGTCATCGGCACCGCGCAGGTCTTCTCGACGATCGGCAATCGCTGGCCGTTCTACAGTTACCGCGTCGGCATGCTGAGCCAGACGAGCCAGGAGCTCGGCCGCACGTTTCGCGCCGAGATGCTGAGCCTCACCACCGATTACGAGGGCGCGAGCGAGGTCGGCGGTCTGTTCCTCCATCCCCGCGAACGCGCGGGCGGTTTGGGGATGCTGCTCGCCCGATCGCGCTACCTATTCATCCGCCAGCACCGCCTGCGCTTCGCCAACCGGGTGATCGCGGAGTTGCGCGGCGTGATCGACGAGGCAGGCGGATCACCGTTCTGGGATGCCTTGGCAGGCAAGTTCTTCGGCATGGCCTTCCAGGAGGCCGATCAGTTCAATGCCGTGCAGGGCAACCAGTTCATCGCCGATCTGATGCCCAAGCACCCGATCTACACCGCCATGCTCTCTGAAGCGGCACGCGCGGTGATGGGCATGCCGCACCCGACCGGTCGCGCGGCGATGCGGATGCTGGAGAGCGAAGGCTTCCACCACGAAGGCTATGTCGACATCTTCGACGGTGGCCCGACCATGGCCGCGGCGACCGACCGCATCCGCTCGGTGCGCGACGCCAGGACTGCGATGCTGACCGCGACCGACGCCGTAGGCGGCCAGCACGGCCTCGTCGCGAAGGGGCGGCTGACCGACTTCGCCTGCGTCCACGCGCTGATCGAGGATCGCGACGGCGGAGCCGCGATCGATGCGACGAGCGCGGAGCTTCTCGGCGCGAGTGTGGGCGACGAGATCCTCTATGTGGCGCGCTAGGCTTCAGTGTTCTCCGCTCGTGTCGAGCGAAGTCGAGACACGTGCCACGAGCGCCGGGGCCGCTTCCCTTCCCTCGACTTCGCTCGGGACGAACGGTGTGGATCATGGCTAATCTTGTCGAAATCAACTTCGACGGGATAGTCGGGCCAACACATAATTATGCCGGCCTCAGCCTCGGCAATCTCGCGTCGAAGAAGAACGCGGGCAGGACTTCGCACCCGCGCGCCGCAGCGTTGCAGGGGGTGGCCAAGATGCGCGCCAACCTCGCGCTTGGGCTGGTTCAGGGGATCCTCCTGCCGCACCGCCGGCCTGATGGGGCTTGGCTGGAGGCGCTCGCCACCGATGCCGACCACGCCGGCGCACTATGGCCAGCGGCGAGTTCGGCCTCGGCGATGTGGGCGGCCAACGCCGCCACCGTCTCGCCGGCCCCCGATGCCGCCGACGGTCGCTGCCACCTCAGCGTCGCCAACCTGGTCACCATGCCGCATCGCAGCCATGAGTGGCCGGGTACACTGGCACAGCTGCAGCTCGCCTTTGCGCACCCGGCTTTTGCGGTGCACGGCCCGGTCCTCGCCCCGTTCGGCGACGAGGGCGCCGCCAACCATATGCGCCTTGCCGACAATCATGATGCCCCCGGCGTCGAGGTGTTCGTCTATGGCGAGGCTGGAGGCCCCTTCCCCGCCCGCCAGCATCTCCAGGCAAGTGCCGCGATCGCGCGGTGGCACGGCGTTGCGGACGCGCTCTTCGTCCGCCAGTCCGACGCGGCGATCGCCGCCGGCGCCTTCCACAACGATGTCGTCGCCGTCGCCAACGAACGCGTGCTGTTCGCGCACGAACATGCCTTCGCCGACAAGGAGCGCTTCTTCGCCGATCTGCGCGAGCGCCTGCCCGCGGTCGAGATCATCGAGGTGCCGGCCGACGCGGTCAGCCTCGAGGATGCGATCGCGAGCTACCTGTTCAACGCCCAGCTGGTGACGCTGCCGGCGGGCGCGGGGATGGCCCTGATCCTGCCGAGCGAAGCGCAAGGCGTCGGACGCGTCTGGCAGTGGCTGGAGCATCTGATCGCGGGCAACGGCCCGATCCGCCGGCTGATCCCGGTCGATGTGCGCGAGTCGATGGCCAATGGCGGTGGCCCGGCCTGCCTGCGCCTGCGCGTCGTGTGCGATCCGGCAACGGTCGATCCGCGCTTCCTCGTCGACGATTTCAAGCTCGACCGTCTCGCCTGCGTGATCAAGGCGCACTGGCCCGAGCATGTCGCACCCGAGGAGATCGCGACGCTCGGCGCTTGGCCGGAGGCGGTCGCCGCACGCGCCGCGCTGCTCGACGCGCTGGAGCTAGGCGAGCTGATCTAGGCAGGCTTGATCCTCCCCGCTCCGCGGGGAGGGGGACCGCCGGCGAAGCCGGTGGTGGAAGGGGCTGGCCTCGGGCGACTCGCATGCGGAGAGCCCCCTCCACCAGCCTGACGGCTGGTCCCCTCCCCCGTTCCGGGGGAGGATCAGCCCCCCTCTTAACCCGCCTTTAGGACTCCCCATGCCATGCCACGCGCGGACTTCACGGAGGCGGGCATGGCCGCATCGGCATTCGATCTGCCGCAGGACAAGCGGGACAACAAGCGGTCGCGGCTGCTGCTGACCGCGCACATGGAGTGCGCGCGGGGCCGGATCGAGGTGCACCTCCTCAACATCTCGCATTCGGGCGCCAAGCTCGACAGCGACACGCCGCCGGCGCGCGGCGAGCACGTCACGCTTACCCACGATGATCTCGTCGTTGGCGGCACGGTGGCATGGCTGGAGGACAATCGCTTCGGCCTGGCGTTCGATGCCTCGATCGACGAGCGCTTCCTCGTCAACCGCGGCCAGCAGCACCTCAACGGCTGACCGCCATCCCGGCTCAGGCCGGATAGACACCGTCGAACTGGATGATGCGGGCGGTGAGCCCATGCCCTTCATCCAGGCACTGCCAGTGGATGCTGATACCGTTCGGATGCGAACGCGGCCGGTAGAAGCTCTTGATCCCGCATTGCGTGCAGAAGATGTGCCGCGCCCGCCCCGTGCCGAAGCGGTAGGTTGTGGTGTCGCGCTGCCCCTCGGTCAGCTTGAAGCGGTCGTCCGGCACGATCAAATGGAGGTAGCCGGTCATCCGGCAGATCTCGCAATCGCAGGCGAGCACGTCGACCTCCGGCCCATCGACCAGCGCCTCGAAGCGCACCGTCCCGCAATGGCAGCCGCCTTCCACCTTCATCGTCGTCATGCCGTTGCCGTAGACGCTTCGGCCGACGTTTGACAGGCCGCGAACTGTGATCTTAGATGCTCGCTCGCACGGACCGGAGGTGGCATGGCGCGAGACATCACCCGGCGGGATTTCGTCAACGGCGTAGCGGTCGGCGCGGCGGGGATCACTGCGGCGAGCCTGCTCCCCGGCTGCTCGCCCGACGGATCCACCGCTTCGGCGAGCGATCCCGCCGCGAACTACCCGCCGCTGCGTACCGGAATGCGCGGATCGCACCCCGGCGCGTTCGAGCAGGCGCACGTGCTTCGCGACGGCGGCCACCCGGGCAGAGGCGATCCGGTCGACACCGGCGAGCGCTACGATCTCGTCGTCGTCGGCGGCGGCATCAGCGGGTTGGCGGCGGCGCATTTCTTCCGGGAGGCCAAGCCCAACGCCCGCATCCTAATCCTCGAGAACCATGACGATTTCGGCGGCCACGCCAAACGCAACGAGTTTCGCCCCGCAGGCTCCCCCACCCTGCTCTGCAACGGCGGCACACTCGGCATCGACAGTCCCCGCCCCTACAGCCCGGAAGCCGACGGACTGCTGAAGGCGATCGGGCTCGACGTCGAAGCGATGAAGGGCATCGAGAAGGAGGATTACTACAAATCTCGCGGGCTCGGCCACGCGGTGTTCTTCGACAAGGCGACCTTCGGTGCCGACTATCTTGCCACCGGCGCCGGCGATCGGCCCTGGGCCGACGTGCTCGCCAAGGCGCCACTCTCCGACAAGGCCAAGGCGGACATTGCCGCGATCGAAAGCGGCGGCGGCGACTGGATGCCCGGGCTCACGTCCGCGCAGAAAAAGGACAAGCTCAGCCGCATCTCCTACAAGGCCTATCTCGCCGATTACGCCCACGCCGATCCCGCCGCGCTCGCTTACTTCCAGCCGCGATCGCAAGGCTGGTGGGGCGTGGGCATCGACGCGATCACAGCGCTCGACGCGTGGGGGATGAGCTTTCCTGGTTTCGCCGGCCTGAAGCTCGACAAGGGCAGCATTCCGCGGATGGGCTACACGCCGATGGGCTATGCCGATACCGGTGGCAGCTACACGCTGCACTTCCCGGACGGCAACGCCACTGTCGCGCGCCTGCTGGTCCGTTCGCTGATCCCCGAGGCGCTGCCCGGCAAGGACGCGACCGACAGCGTGCTGGCGCAGGCGGACTACAGCCAGCTCGATCGGCTCCAACATCCCGTCCGCATCCGCCTGTCCTCGATCGTGCTCGCGGTCCATCACCTCGGCACCCCCGACGCGGCGCGCGAGGTGGAGATCACCTACGTCACCGGCATGGACCTGAAGAAGGTCCGCGCCGCGCAGGTCGTCATGGCATCGTGGAACATGATGATCCCCTACATCGTGCCCGAACTGCCCGATCCGCAGAAGGCGGCGCTGCACGATCTGGTCAAGGCGCCGCTGGTCTACACCTCGGTCGAGCTCGCCGATTGGAAGGCGTTCGATGTGCTCAAGATATCCCGCGTCTACGCGCCCGGCTGCTTCTTCACCGATTATGGGCTGAACGAGGTGGTCGACGTGGGCGGCTATTCGACCTCGCGCGATCCGACCAAGCCGACTGTGGTGCGGATGGAGCACATCCCCTGCCAGCCCGGCCTTGCCGAGTTCGAGCAGAACCGCGCCGGCCGCATGGCGCTGCTCCAGACCTCGTTCGACACGTTCGAGAGCCACGTTCGTAATGAGATGGGCGCGGCGCTGGCCGGTGGCGGCTTCGATCCAGACCGCGACATCACCGGGATCACCGTCAACCGTTGGCCGCACGGCTACGCGCCCGAGTTCAATCCGCTGTGGGAGCCGGTCCTGCCGGAGGATCAGCAACCCAATGTGATCGCGCGCAAGCGGTTCGGCCGGATCGCGATCGCCAACGCGGATTCGGGCCGCGCCGCCTATACCAGCAGTGCCATCGACCAGGCGCACCGCGCGGTCGGGGAGCTGTTGAGCTGATCAGGACGGGCGATCCAGCGAACCACCGCGCCCAGGACGGAGAGGTGACGCTGCGCGCCGGCGTCTATGACGAGCTTCGTCACCGCCTGATCACCGGCCGGATCGCGCCCGGCGTCGGCATCTCGACCCGCGGGCTCGCCCAGCAACTGGGCGTCAGCCAGATGCCGGTGCGCGACGCGCTCTCCCGGCTTGCGGCTGAAAACGCAGTCGAGATCCGCTCCAAGCGCAAGATCATGGTCCCGCTGATGACGGCCGAGCGGCTGGAGGAGGTGATGCATTGCCGCCTGTTGCTCGAGCCCGAGGCGGCCGCCCTGGCGCTGCCCGCGATCGACGCGAAGCTCGCCCGCCAGCTCCGCGCCGCCGACGCCGCGATCGACGCTGCGCTCGAGAGTGGCGACGTCAACGCCTACATGGAGAACAACTACGCCTTCCACTTCCTGATCTACCGCGCGCGCGGCGAAGGCGTGCTGACCCGCATGATTGAGACCTTGTGGATGCGCTTCGGCCCGCTGATGCGCGTCGTCTACGGCCGCGTCGGCACCGCCCGCCTGGTCGATCAGCACCACGAAGCGCTGGACGCGATCACCCGCGGCGACGCGGAAGGTCTAAGGGAAGCGATCCGCGCGGATATCGCCGATGGGCAGGGACTGATCGGCGTGGAGGGGTAGCGGGGGAAGTCGCTATATGGTGGAAAGCGGAAGCGCGGCTTTGTCGAGAGAAACGCCGCCGGAAGCCGCATCACTTCGGCTCGCTAGCGTCAGAAATGGATGCGAAGGGTGGCTCCAACAGATTGACCATTTCTTCCCATCGGACCACCGCCGCCTAACTGAACATTCTTTCCGAGGCGGAGATTCAATCGCCCTTCGTCATCAAGCATGCTGGTCGAATCTGGTCCCTTGGTCTGGATAGGCACTCTTGGTTCAATAGGCGCCCGCTTGCAGACCACTATTTCTCCTGCCGATGGAGGCGGACAGGAGCCGCTCTTACCAGTAACTTCCTTATTGTTGATATCTGGCACGGGAGGCGTTGGCCCGTATACAGCCGACTGGAGCATCATGAAGAGGATAGGCTTGATCATGCAGGCTCCGACTGCATGCAGGGGCACGAAAATACAGGCAGAAATGTGACCCTGCCTCTCCTTTCGTCGGACTATAACCGAGTACGCGCAACGGCCGCAACTGGGCGGTAGCGGCCTCTAGCTCCCCTCCCTGGAAGGGAGGGGTTGGGGGTGGGTCGGAGCTCGCGAGACGATGGCGAGGATGACCTCGGCGGGGCCAGCTACAATCTCTAGCACATTGTTGTTCCAGAAATCGGGGCTTCTCGCCGTTGATGGTCAGCTTGGATGGAATGCGCTGCACTTGAACACTCTATCGGCCGCTTCGCGTTCGTCTACCCACCCCCAGCCCCTCCCTTCCAGGAGGGGAGTAGGACCGCCGCAACGCCGCAGAAACCTCCGCTCTTGACATATAGTACCAGATAGGTTATATGCTGCACCGTTCGCTGTCGCTCGGGATCGGGGTGACGCAGCGGACGGGATGGGGCGGCGCCGGGGCCACGGTTGCGGCGATCGTCCGAGCGGCCGGCGCGCTGGCATCCGACAGGGATGTCCTTGCTCTTGTCATCAACCAGGCCAGCACCTGCTTGCCCGTCTCCCGTGCCACGTGGAGACTAGCAGATAACCAGGTGTCCGCCACAACCGGGATCGCATCGCTCGTCTGCTGAAAAGGCCCAATGCTTGAGGGACTCTCCCCCAAGCGGCATCAGGCACGGCGAGGATGAAGGCCCTCGCGGGAAAAGAACCCCGCAAACCCTCCGGGTGCACGAGGCACGCGAGGGCGCCGGCCGCTTCTCTCTTCTGCTAAGCAATGGCGGGAGGCGTGTGCCTGCCGATGATCGACCCACTATAATCCTCCCCCGCCAGGGAGTTTCGGGTTGGATTGCTCCCAGCAATCCAAGCCCATGCCGGGGGCATGGGCGACCCGTAACTGTGGCACGCGGAACGCGTGACGGAGGGGGAGGCAGCACAGCGCTCGACCTTCAGACTTACCGCCGCCCGCCCCCTCCGACCCCCTGCGGGGGCCACCTCCCCCTGGCGGGGGAGGATGATGTCAACTCCAACCTCCGGTGACGCTCCACGCCCCGTGCGCTGGAGGGCAGCACAGCGCTCGACCTTCAGACTTACCGCCGCCCGCCCCCTCCGACCCCCTGCGGGGGCCACCTCCCCCTGGCGGGGGAGGATTAATGGTGCTCCTTCATCCCCGCCCTAGCAGATGATCCACCAAGCGCCCGAGCGTCGGGAAGCGGCTGGCCGCGATGCTGCCTGCTTCGATCGTGCCAGTGCTCGGCACCAGCGCGCGTTCGAAGCCGAGCTTGGCGCTTTCCTTCAATCGGATCGCGGCATGGGCGACGGGGCGGAGTTCGCCCGACAGCGCGACCTCGCCGAACGCCACCGCATCGGCTGGCACCGGCCGCTCGGCCAGTGCCGATACCAAGGCCGCTGCCACCGCCAGATCAGCCGCGGGATCGGTGATCCGGTAGCCGCCGGCCACGTTAAGATAGACCTCCGACGTCGAGAAGCTGAGCCCACAGCGCGCCTCCAGCACCGCCAGGATCATCGCCAACCGCCCCGCATCCCAGCCGACCACCGCGCGGCGCGGCGTCGCGCCCGAGGCGAGCCGCACCGTCAGTGCTTGGATCTCGACGAGCAGCGGACGCGTGCCCTCGAGTGCCGGGAACACCACCGCGCCCGACACATCGGCGTCGCGCTGGGTCAGGAACAGCGACGAGGGATTGGCGACCTCGCCCAGCCCTGTCTCCTCCATCGCGAAGACGCCGATCTCGTCGGTGCCGCCGAAGCGGTTCTTGATCGCGCGCAGGATGCGGTACTGGTGGCTGCGCTCGCCCTCGAAGCTCAGCACGGTGTCAACCATGTGTTCGAGCACGCGGGGCCCCGCGATCGCGCCGTCCTTGGTGACGTGGCCGACCAGGATCAGCGCGCAGCCGGTCTCCTTGGCGTAGCGGATCAGCTCCTGCGCGGAGGCGCGCACCTGGCTGACCGTGCCGGGCGCGCCTTCGATCGTGTCCGAATGCATCGTCTGGATCGAATCGATCACCAGCAACGCAGGCGGCCGTCCGCCATCCAGGGTGGCGAGGATGTCTCGCACCGAAGTCGCCGCCGCCAGTTTGACCGGGGAGCTGCCCAGCCCCAGCCGCCGCGCCCGCAGGCGCACCTGATCGGCGGCCTCCTCGCCCGATATGTATGCCACCGGCAGCCCGGTGCTCGCCAGCCGTGCCGCCGCCTGGATCAGCAGCGTCGATTTGCCGATGCCGGGATCGCCCGCGATCAGCGTCGCCGATCCGGCCACGAAGCCGCCGCCGAGCGTTCGATCGAGTTCGGCGATCCCGCTGCGGATGCGATCGGGCAGCGTGACCTCGGCGTCCAGCTCGACCAACTCAACCGCGCGACCACCGCGCCTGAGATCATGCTTGGCGGCGAAGGCGCTGGCGACGACCGGCGCCTCCTCCACCAGCGTGTTCCACTCCGAGCAGTCCGCGCACTGCCCCTGCCAGCGCGACGCGACACCGCCGCAGGCCTGGCATACGAACCGCTTGGTTACCTTAGCCATCATGTTCCCGCTTCACGAACGAAGAGGGAACATAATCACTACATGCTCATCTTGTCGAGCATGTCCTTGTGGCTCTGCACCACTGGCACGATCTGACCCGCGGTCATCTTGAGGTGCGCCGCCTTGCCCGATGTGGAGTAGCTCTGCATCAGGTTCAGCGCACTGTCGTGGGATAGCTTCTGCTGGCTGATGTAGAGCGTGTCGCGCGCCGCGCCGCTCGAGGCCTGGAGCGCCGCATAGTCGCTCTTCTGCTTGGCATCGAGCATCGGCGGGCCGGCCATGATGCGGTCCTTCTTGGCGGCCGCCTTCACCATCGCCGTGCTCTTGGTGTGATCGATGATCATCTGCTTGGCGAAGCCCGCGACATCGGTATTCGAGGAAGACTGCATTAGCATGCCTTCCTTGCGCTCGAACAGATCGCTGGCGCCGGCCTTGGCCACGAACTGCTTGCCGGAGATCATCGGGGCGGCGATCGACGGAACGGCCAGCAGGGCGGCGAGGCTTGCGCCGCCGATCAGGGTACGAATGGTCATGGATGCTCTCCTGTTAGTAAGCGCGGCCTGAACGCGCGAGGGCGGCAGCTAGTGCCATGAAGATACGGCGGAATTTATCCGCGCCAGCCGAGCAGCGATGATGGACTCGCATCATCGGCTGATCCCGCCTAATCTGCGCCCATGCAGTTCCTGAAAACGCTTTTCTGGGTCGTTCTGGCGGTGGTCGCGGTGATCTTCGCGATGAACAACTGGCAGCCTGCCAAGGTCATGCTGTGGGGTGGCCTGATCCTCGAGATCAAGCTGCCGGTGCTGGTCTTCGCGGCGTTCCTGCTGGGCTTCCTGCCGACCTTCGGCTGGCATCGCGCGTCCCGCTGGCGGATGGCGCGGCGGCTCGAAAGCCACGAACGGACGCTGGCCGACATGCGCGGCATCGGCCAGGCACCCGCCCCTGCCGTGATGTCTCAGGACGTCATCCAAGATCCACCGATCCTGTCATGAGCCACTCGCCGATCTTCGTCGCGCTCGACATGCCGGACCTGGAGCATGCCAAGGTGCTGGCGCAGAAGGTCCGTCGCCACGTCGGCGGCATCAAACTGGGCCTCGAGTTCTTCGCGGCCAATGGCCGGCCCGGGGTGCGCGAGATGGCCGCACTCGGTCTGCCGATCTTCCTCGATCTGAAGCTGCACGACATCCCCAACACAGTCGGCAAGGCGATGCATGCCTTGTCCTTGCTGGAGCCGGCGATCGTCACCGTCCACGCCTCGGGCGGGCGCGCGATGATGGAGGATGCCAAGGCGGCGGCCCCAGTCGGCACCAAGGTGGTCGGCGTGACGATGCTGACCTCGCTCGACGAGAGCGACATCGAGGCGGTCGGTTTCAGTGGCAACGCACATGCTC
>CAXTBZ010000063.1:0-15036 GCA_964242855.1 uncultured Sphingomonadaceae bacterium | reverse complement strand
CGAACGCTAGGTCGGCCTCCGTTCCATGCCCCCGGAACGGAGGCCTTTCCATGTCTGGCGCCTGATCGCTTCCGCGCCTACATGGCCTCCCGATGCCGACGACCAAGATCGCCTCCTGGAACATCAATTCGGTTCGTGCGCGCATCGAGATCATCGAACGCTTCGCGGCAAGCGAGCAGCCGGACATCCTCTGCCTGCAGGAAACCAAGGTCGAGAACGGGACCTTCCCGCACGCTCCCTTCGAACGGCTGGGGTACGCGCACCGGCTGCTCGCCGGTCAGCGCATGCATCACGGTGTTGCGATCCTGAGCAAGATCCCACTTGGCGAACATGGCCGGCATGATTGGCAGGATAATGGAGAGGCGCGGCATATCGGCGCGCGGCTTCCGAACGGCGTGCGGCTCGAGAATGTCTATGTACCCGCCGGCGGCGATGTCCCCGATCCCGCGCTCAACCCCAAGTTCGCGCAGAAGCTCGCCTTTCTGGAGCGAATGACGCGGTGGTCGCATGACCTGCGCGAGCCGACCGTGATCGTCGGCGATTTCAATGTCGCGCCCTTGGAGAGCGACGTCTGGAACCACAAGCAATTGCTCGACGTGGTGAGCCATACGCCGATCGAGGTGGCGGCGCTGGAGCGGTTGCAGGCAGCGCATGGCTGGATCGATCTCGGCCGTCATTTCGTTCCGCCTCCGCAACGGCTGTTTACCTGGTGGAGCTATCGCGCCAAGGATCGCACTGCGTCGGATCGGGGTAGGCGGCTCGATCACATGTGGGCCAGCCCCGATGTGGCGGAGACTGCGACTGCCCACCATGTTCATGAGCATTGTCGCGACTGGCTGAAGCCATCCGACCATGTTCCCCTCGTCACCGAGTTCGCCTGGTGAACTCGCGGCGGGAGGTGGCGCGCGGGATCGATGCGCTACGCCGGGGATGGCCGATCGTCATCTCGGACGGCGCCGACAGCCTGACCCTGCTCGCGATCGAGACGGCCGACGGCGCACGCCTCGGCGAGTTCGCTTCTGACCGACAATACGACATCCTGCTGTCAGGGGAGCGTGCCGCTACCTTGATGCTCGGCAACCAAGGCGCGGCAGGCGACGCGCGATCGGGCGTGCGCATCGGCCAAGTCCCATGGCTGGACCTGGACGTGGCCACCGCGCTTGCCGATCCGGCGCGCGACTTGTCGACGCCGCTGAAGGGGCCGTTTCGCGCTCAGCCGATTGCGAACGATGCCATCACCGCATCGGCAATCAAGCTCGCCCGCCTTGCCGGACTGTTGCCGGCCTTTTTCGTTCGCGATGGCGTCGATACGGACGACGCTTCGCGCATCAAAGCGCGCGCAGTCGAGACGTACGACATGCCGTCTCACCTCCAGATCGCATCTCGCGCCCAACTTCCGGTCGAGACAGAGCAAACTACTGAAATCATCGCCTTTCGGTCGGCCGAGGAAGCGGTCGAACACATCGCGCTGGTGATCGGAACGCCCAGTGGCTCGCCGCCTCTGGTGCGGCTTCATAGCGAATGCCTGACCGGGGACGTCTTCGGCTCGCTCAAATGCGACTGTGGTCCCCAACTCGGCGACGCGCTTGCACGTATCGGACGTGAAGGGTGGGGGATCCTGCTCTATTTGCGTCAGGAGGGGCGTGGCATCGGCCTCATCAACAAGCTGCGCGCCTATGCGCTACAGGATCAGGGTTTCGACACCGTCGATGCCAATCTGCGACTTGGCTTTGCGATCGACGCGCGTGATTTCGGCGTCGCCGCCCGGATGCTGGAGCTGATCGGGCAGACGTCGATACGGCTACTTACCAACAACCCTGCCAAGGTGGTCGGTCTGCGCGCGGCTGGCGTCGATGTGACGGAGGTAGTTGCGCACAAGATCGTGCCGAACGCGTATAATCGAGCCTATCTGGACGTGAAGCGCGATCGCACCGGCCATGCGCTGTGACCCGCTTCGAAGTGGACTCCGCGCGTTCCGAGTTATGCGTCGGTAATGCATGCTTCTCCTGCGCTATCGGCCGGGCAGGGCCATGCAGCGCGAGCGACAAACGCGAAGGTGACGGGTGCACGCCTCTTGGCGAATGGACTATTCGTGCCGCTTTGCTTCGTCCGGATTGCGATCTTCTTCCCCCTGCTAAGCTGCCGTGGCGCTGGATTAGGCCTGGCGATGGGTGGTCGGACGATCATCGCGATCCCGCCTACAATCGACCGGTGCGCCTACCTCACCGCTACTCTTCCGAAGCCCTGTGGCGAGATGACGGGTTGTACGATGCGATTCTGGTCTTGGGCTACAATGACGATCCTCCGGTTGCTGGTCGGGGCAGTGCAATCTTCTTGCACCTGCGGGGCGAGCTAGCCACCGAGGGGTGTGTGGCGCTAGATCGGTCTGCTCTGGGGATAGTGCTAGCTACGGTCACTCCGGGAGACATTCTCTCGATCTGGTAGCCATTTGGCGACGCGTCGCGCTTCAGCTAAGGAACGTGGTTGAACCAGGGGACGAGCCGATGAAGGTCACAGTCGACATCGATTGCACGCCTGAAGAAGCTCGTCGCTTCATGGGGCTTCCCGATCTCTCGGCAGTACACGAGGCTTATCTCTCCAAACTGCGGACTGCGATCGATCAGGGTATCTCGCCCGATGCGATTAGCTCGATGGTGCAGAACTGGGCTCCGATGGGGGAAGCGGGGCTCAAGATCTGGAGCCAGATGCTGGAAAATATCGGTGGAACGATCAAGTAGCTGCAGCGCCGAAGAGACGATTTTCGCCTGTTCAAGTGGAGCATTGCCTTCCGCCATCGCGGTACTCCGTGTCAGCGGCTCAATGGCGGCTGAGGCTTTGCGTGAAATTGGCGGACTGGTTCCCGTCCCGCGATCCGCCACCTTGCGTCCGTTGCGTGATAGTTCGGGCAATCTGCTCGATCGTGGACTGGTAATTTGGTTTCCGGGTCCGCGTAGCGTGACCGGAGAGGACCTTGCGGAGTTCCACGTACATGGCAGCCGCGCGGTCGTTGAGGCGATGTTCGCCGCATTAGCTGTATTGGGGTGCCGCCAGGCCACACCGGGAGAGTTTACGCGCCGTGCCTTCGGCAACGGCAAGCTCGACCTCGATGGTGTTGAAGGATTGGCGGATCTTCTTGCGTCGGAAACGGAAGGTCAACGCCATGATGCGATCAGGCGAAGCGAAGGTTTACTGACCCGCCGCCTCGCTGCATGGCGATCGCGACTGACCATGATCGCCGCCCAATTGGAAGCGGCAATTGACTATGATGGTGAGGACGATGTCGTTGATAGTGAAAGCGGCGTGATCACGGAGATAAGCGAAGTCCTCACTGAACTCGATGTAGCGCTGGCGGCTCCTCCGGCAGAACGTTTGCGTGACGGTGTCAGGGTTGCGATCGTAGGCCCGCCTAATGCTGGAAAGTCGAGCCTGTTCAATGCTTTAGTTGGAAAGGAGGCAGCAATCGTTTCGGACATTCCGGGCACCACGCGGGACGCAATCGAGCGTCCGGTCGTACTAGCTGGCATTCCATTCCTGTTTGTAGATACAGCCGGACTGCGCGATACCGTAGATCCCGTTGAGCAGATCGGCGTCGAGCGAGCGCGAACCGAGCGAACGCGCGCTGACATTATCGTTGATCTTGCCGCTCCAGCTGATGACGATGATCGTAGTGTCGCTGTTTCGCCCAAAGCTGACATCAGTGACGAGCGATCCGGTGGTTTGGCTGTGTCTTCTTACACCGGAGAAGGATTGGGCTCCTTACAGGAACGGCTTTGCACGATGGCAAGATTGCTTCTGCCGCGAGACGGCGATGTTTCGTTCGATCGGAAGCATCGCCATGCTCTCGAGATAGTTGCTGCCGACCTACGGCGCGCTGCGCGGGAAACAGACTTGCTGCTCATCGCGGAAAATATACGATCATGTCTTCGTCCGCTTGATGCGTTAATCGGTGAAGATGCAGGAGAGGACATCCTTGATGCTCTCTTCGGCCGCTTCTGCCTCGGTAAATAATGTTCCACGTGGAACAGGAAAGCTCATGAGCAACCATTACGACGTAGTTGTCATCGGCGGCGGGCATGCTGGCTGTGAAGCTGCAGCAGCCGCTGCCCGCCTCGGGGCGACAGTGCTTTTGTTGGCTATCGATGTCGCCGCTATCGGATCAATGTCGTGCAACCCAGCAATCGGTGGAGTTGGGAAAGGCCACCTCGTGCGTGAGGTTGATGTATTCGACGGCCTCATCGCCAGCGCTGCGGACGACGCCGCCATCCACTATCGCATGCTCAACGCCAGCAAAGGCGTGGCGGTGCATGGACCGCGCATCCAAGCGGATCGGCTACTTTACCGGCGCTCCGTCCAGTCACGGCTTCGTCAACTGCCAAACCTAACCATAGCTCGCGGTGAAGCCGTGGAGCTTGTAATCACCAACGGCAGAATTGCTGGTGTAACCATTGAGGGGTTCGGCACCGTGTCCGCAACATGCGTCGTGCTCGCGACTGGTACGTTCCTCGGCGGCAAGCTTTTCCGAGGCACGGAACGGTTCGACGGGGGGCGGATGGGAGAACCAGGGGCGCACCGGCTGGCCATGCAGATACGAGACTTGGGGCTCGGTGTGGGTCGCCTCAAGACCGGAACTCCACCGCGACTTGACGGAAGCACAATCGATTGGGCTCGTGTGAAGCGGCAGCCATCCGATGAGACAACATGGATGATGGCCAGCGGAGGTGGCTCACGTGCCAATCCTCAACTATTCTGCGGGATCACGCGGACCAGTTCCTCCACCCACGACATCATCCGATCCGCCTTCGATCAGTCGCCTTTGTTCAGCGGAGATGTAAATGGGAAGGGACCCCGCTACTGCCCCTCAATCGAAGATAAGGTTAGGCGGTTTGGCGACCGAGACGGCCATCAGATTTTTCTTGAGCCGGAGTCGCTGAGTTCGAACTACATCTATCCTAACGGCATTTCGACCTCGCTGCCGACGGAGATCCAAAAGCGTTTTCTACAATCGATCGCCGGGCTTGAGCATAGTGTGATCACTCAACCCGGCTACGCCGTAGAGTATGACCACATCGATCCACGATCTCTGTCGCAGAACCTGGAAGCGCTGGATGTGAGCGGCCTGTTCTTCGCGGGACAGATAAATGGAACCACGGGATATGAAGAGGCGGCGGCGCAAGGGCTTGTCGCAGGTCTGGCTGCCGGAGCGCAAGCACAGGGACTATCGACGACTAAGTTTGATCGTTCTAGTAGTTATATCGGAGTGATGATCGACGATCTAACTGTGTATGGAGTGACTGAACCCTACCGAATGCTGACGGCTCGTGCCGAGCACCGACTCTACCTTCGGGCTGACAATGCAGAGGCGCGACTTGGAACAACCGCGCTCGCCTCGCATGCTATATCGGCCAACAAGCGCGAGGCTCTACGCCGCCGAGCCGAGGCGAGACAACGTGCTACCATGCTTCTTGCTTCACCTGACGCCGCCGCTCGCGGAGGTGAGCACGATGGCTCTGCATCGGACATCCAAGCTGAGGTCGCAGCGGACGCGCTGTACGCACCATATCTGCTTCGCCAGCGCAACGAAGCCGAACGCGCACAGAACAGCTCGGCCAAAATTGATCCTAATTTTGATTTTTCGCGGGTGAGCGGATTGTCTGCGGAGATGGTCGAGCGCTTGTCTCATGCGCGACCTGCAAATGTTGCTCAAGCTGCGCGTTTGCCCGGCATAACCCCGGCGGCCGCCACGGCCCTTCTTGTCGCCTCGCGCCCGTGAGTTCATCATTTGATGTTCCACGTGAAACGCAGGAAAAATTGGCTTTGCTCAAAAGCCTCGTGCTGGATGAGGCGGGTAGGCAGAATTTGATATCCGGTTCGACGTTGAAGACGATCGACGAGCGACACGTCCAAGACTCGTTGCAGCTTCTCCCTTTGTTGAATAGCGGGCCACTGCTCGATATCGGCTCAGGCGCCGGATTTCCCGGCCTCGTTCTTGCGTGTGCTGTTGACTGCATCACTTATCTTGTCGAACCACGCGCCAAACGAGCAGAATTCTTGCGTTCGGCAGTAGCGGTGCTTGAATTCTCCAAACGTGTTCACATCCAGACGTGCCGCGTCGAACGAGTTAGGCTCGCGCCGCTGGCGTCGATAACGGCCCGAGCCGTAGCAAAATTATCCATTCTGTTCGAGATGGCCGAACACTTGGCGGATGAAAATACGCGATGGGTGCTGCCAAAAGGGCGATCCGCCGCATCCGAACTGGAAGAGGCGCAACGAACATGGCAAGGTGATTTTAGAATTGTGCCAAGCAGGACGGATGCTGATGCGGCGATCGTCGTTGCGGAAGGCGTTCGGCGGAGATCGTCTCGATGATGCGTGTCGCGGTGGCCAACCAGAAAGGCGGCGTCGGTAAGACCACGACGACGATCAACGTCGGAACTGCTCTTGCTGCGATCGGATGGAAGGTCCTCGTGATCGACCTCGATCCGCAGGGGAATGCGTCGACCGGGCTTGGTGTAGATCGCGCCGACCGGACGCGATCCAGCTATGACCTGCTGGTAGGAAGCTGCAGCCCAAGCGAGGCAGCAATTGCAACGCGGGTGCCCCGGCTCGACCTCATTGCATCGACCGCCGACCTGTCGGGCGCCGAGATCGAGTTGGTCGACATCGAACGTCGCGCGCACCGGTTGCAAATGGCTCTATTCGAGGTGCCGCCTGGACGTTGGGATGTCGTCCTCATCGACTGCCCGCCGTCGCTTGGATTGCTGACCATCAATGCAATGACAGCGGCGGAGGCGCTGCTGGTGCCGCTGCAATGCGAGTTCTTTGCGCTCGAGGGTTTGAGTCAGCTACTGCAAACCATCGAACGGGTCCGCGCGCGCTTCAACCCCGAACTCCAGATCCTAGGCGTTGCACTGACCATGTACGACAAGCGCAATCGGCTGTCCGAGCAGGTCGCCCAGGATGTTCGTGCGTGCCTTGGCAAGCTAGTGTTCGATACGATCATCCCCCGCAACGTTCGGCTTTCGGAAGCGCCTAGTCATGGCTTGCCCGCCTTGATCTACGATCACCGCTGCTCGGGTTCGGAGGCTTATATGGGATTGTCTCGCGAATTGATGGGTCGGCTTCCCGGCCTGGCACGGGTGGCGGCATGAGCGTCGAGACCGGCCCGGTCCGGCGGCGCCCGTCCGGATTGGGACGCGGTCTTTCAGCGCTGCTCGGCGAGGTCGAACGCGAGCAGCCGCTGGCGGGTGCGGACCCTAACGAAGGCGTGCGGATGGTGCCGGTCAGCGACATCCGTCCGCATCCGGATCAACCCCGCAGGCATTTCGACGAGGAAAAGCTTGAGGAGCTTGCACAATCGATTGCGGAACGCGGCGTGCTCCAACCGATCGTCCTTCGCAAGACCGGAACAGGGTATCAGATTGTTGCAGGCGAGCGGCGGTGGCGGGCAGCTCAGCGCGCGCGCCTACACGAAATGCCAGCATTGGTGCGCGAGTTCAATGATACCGAGACACTCGAGATTGCGATAGTCGAGAACGTTCAGCGTTCTGATCTTAACGCCATTGAAGAAGCGGAAGCCTATCAGAGGCTTGTAACTGACTTCGGGCACAGCCAGGATGCACTGGGCAAGCTCGTCCACAAATCGCGCAGTCACATTGCCAACCTGTTGAGATTGCTCGATCTTCCGACTTCAGTGCGGAACGAGGTGGCGCAGGGTACGATCAGCATGGGCCATGCACGCGCGCTGATCACCTCGACCGATCCTGAACGCCTCGCGGCAGACGTGATCCGCCGCGGCCTCTCGGTACGCGAGACCGAGCGCCTGGCGCGCAGTTCGAAAGTTGGCACGACGAAGGAACGTCCGTCGAAGGCCATACAAAATCCTGATGCCGACATCGCTGCGCTCGAACGCCAACTTGGCGACATGCTCGGCCTTGCGGTGCGGATCAGCCACGTCGGGGAGGGCGGCAGCGTGACTTTGACATATTCGAGCCTTGATCAGCTCGATATGCTCTGCCAGCGGCTCAGCGGCGAGAAGATCTAGCCCCTGCGGCTTGCCTGCCGCGCGATTATGAAGATCTCGGCGTCCACCACCACTGGCCCCGCACCTCCGCCGCGCATGATGTCACGCCCCGCAGACGAGATGCGGTCGATAGCGCGCGCAATGCGCGGAGAGGTCCAGCGCGCTGCATAGCCCGCCACCCGCGCCTTACGCTGCCAGTTCAGTCCACGGCCGGCCTTGTCCACTGCCTGAGCCGGCGCCATTCCCCGATCGATCTCGTGCCGTATTGCAGCCAGCTGGATCAACTGTGGCAACAGCACTCGGACCAGACCCACACCCTCGCGCCCGCTCTCGATCAGGCGCGTGATCTCGCCGTCGAGACCCGCCTCATCCCCGTCGAGCACCGCATCCACGAAGCGGGTGATGTCGGCATCGCCCGTGTCCGCACCGATCGCGTCCAGCATGGCATGATTAGCCTCGCGCGGCTGTTCCGGAGTCGCATCGGCGTAGAGCGCGAGCTTCTCGATCTCGGAGGCGAGTACCGCGATATCCCCGCCGCTCGCCGCAGACAGCCGGCGCGCCATATCACGATCGATGCGCAAACCAAGCGCGCGTGCCATGTCGATGGCGGTGCGATCGATATCAGCGGCGTCGGGCGGCCAGCTTGCAAACTGTATCGCTGAAGCATGGTCGCTCACGAGCTTGACCAGCTTGGAATCCTTGCGCAACGCGCCACCGATCAGCACCACCGGATTACCGGCGGCAGGCGCCTCCAGAAGCGCCTGCACCGCGTCCAGGCAAGCGTCCGTCACACCTTCCACGCGGAGGTGCCGCCGACCGCCGAACATCGAGATCGAAGCCGCTTCATCGGTGAGCAAAGCGGGATCGGCGGCAATCCGAGCCGCGTCCAGGTCGATCCGCTCCGCATCCGGCCCCATCGCCTTTGCCAAGCGCGCGGCGAGTGCACGTGATCCAGACTCGTCGGGGCCGTAGAGTAGGTAGCAGCGCACGGCAGGATCGGCCCGATCGAGCGCGCGCGCGATCGACTCGCTCTTGGCCATCAGTGGGCGTTATCCCGCTGAGCATCGCGCCGCGCGAAGACGGCGACGCGGGCGACGATCTGATCGGCGACGTCGGGCACCAGGTTCTCCAGCGCGGTCTGCTCGGCGACGACGGTGGCGTAGTCCGAGCTGACGACATCGATGCCGGTGTCCGATCCGGCGCTGGCATCCACCAGCGTCGTGCCCGCCGCATCGTTGGTGACGAGCCGGAAGCGTGCGCGCAGATCACGCCGCTCGCGCGTGACGGTGTTGTCCGAGCGGATGCCGAGCCCGGTGATGTGATCATCGAGCTCGACGATCAGCTTGTAGCGCGCCGTATCATGCCCGCTCGCGCCCAGTCGATCCACCAAGGCGTTGCGCATGAGCCAGCCGGCCTGCCCACCGATCGGCCCGACCTCGACTTGAGCGAGCTTCTGCGCGACCGGCCCGTGGGTGCCACTCTCGTAAAGCGGATGCAGGCCGCACCCAGCAAGCGCAAGCGGCAAAAGCAAGGCTACCAGCAACTTCATGCGACGAGGTTCACCAAACGATCGGGCACAACGATGACCTTGCGCGGCTCCTTGCCTGCCAGGAAAGCCGAAATCTTGTCCGATCCGAGCGCCAATGCCTCAAGCGAAGCCCGGTCCGCGCCTTTGGGTGCCGTAAGCGTATCGCGCAGCTTGCCATTGACCTGAATGGCGATCGTCACCTCGTCGTCCACGAGCAGCCTTGGATCGACTGCAGGCCAGTCGGCCAGCGCGATCAAACCTTCATGCCCGCGCGCCGCCCATGCCTCTTCGGCGAGATGCGGGATCATCGGCGCAACGAGGCGCAGCATCGTATCGATCGCGGTCGAACGCGAAACCGAAGGCGGCGCCTTTTCCAGCGCGCTGACGAGTTCATATAGCTTGGCGACCGCCTTGTTGAAGCTCAGCGCCTCGATGTCCTCGGCGACGCCGGCGATGGTCTTGTGCAGCTTGCGATCGAGCAGCGCATCCTCGCCCGCCGCCAGCTCGCGATCGGCTGCCAAACGCCAGACCCGCTGCACGAACCGCCAAGCGCCTTCAATGCCCGCCTCCGACCATTCGAGATCACGCTCGGCCGGACTGTCCGAGATCATGAACCAGCGTGCTGCGTCGGCGCCATATTGTTCGATGATCGGCGTCGGATCGACCGTGTTCTTCTTGGATTTGGACATCTTTTCGATGCGGCCGACAGTTACCAACTCGCCACTCGCAATGATCCTGCCTTCACGAACTTCATCCGGCGACACCCAATTGCCGTCGGACGCCTTGTAAGTCTCGTGGGTCACCATGCCCTGGGTGAACAGGCCGGCGAAGGGTTCGGCGAAATCGAGCTTGCCCATCCGTTGCAACGCACGCGTCCAGAACCGCGCATAGAGCAGATGCAGGATCGCATGCTCGACACCGCCAATATACTGGCCGACCGGCAGCCACTGCTCGGCCATTGCACGATCAAAGGGCTTATCCCTTGGCTGACTGGCGAAGCGAACGAAATACCAGCTGGAATCGGCGAATGTATCAAGTGTGTCGGTCTCGCGATGCGCCGGCGCGTTGCACCTCGGGCAGGGAACGTCCCGCCAGGTCGCGTGGCGATCGAGCGGATTGCCCGGCGTCTCAAAATCGATGTCTTCGGGTAGCACGACGGGAAGCTGGTCCTTCGGCACCGGCACGATGCCGCAGGCGCCGCAGTGGATCACCGGGATCGGCGTGCCCCAATAGCGTTGGCGGCTGACACCCCAGTCGCGCAGGCGGAACACGGTGGTACCTTCGCCCCATCCTTCGGCTTGGGCGCGCGCGATGACGGCGGCCTTGGCGTCGTCCACACTCATCCCATCGAGGAAGCGCGAGTTCACGAGCTTGCCGGGGCCGGTATAGGCCTCGTTATGGATCGGCTTCTCCGCTTCACCCTCCGCAGCCACGACGCGCGGCACCGGCAGCATGTATTTGCGCGCGAAATCGAGATCGCGCTGATCGTGCGCCGGCACACCCATCACCGCGCCGGTGCCGTAGCCCATCAGCACGAAATTCGCGACGAACACGGGCAGCTTCCAGGCTGGATCGAGCGGATGGACGGCGTTCAGCCCGGTGTCGAAACCCTTCTTCTCGGCGGTCTCGATCTCCTCGGCGGCGGTGCCGGTACGGCGACATTCGTCGGCGAAGGCGGCGAGCGCGGGATCAATCTCGGCCAACGCAAGCGCGAGCGGATGATCCGCCGCGATCGCGACGAAACTGGCGCCGAAGATGGTGTCGGGGCGGGTCGAATAGACGTCGATCGCACTGAAGCCCCTCCCTGAAAGGGAGGGGTTTGGGGTGGGTTGTTCGCCGGGAATCTCAACGCCCTCCGCAAGCGAACCCACCCCCGGCCCCTCCCTTTCAGGGAGGGGGGAAGAAGCATCGATCTTGAACCCGAACCGCAACCCTTTGGACCTTCCGATCCAATTGGCCTGCATCAGCTTCACCTTCTCGGGCCAGTGCGGTAGCGCATCGAGGCCATCGAGGAGCTCCTCGGCGAAGTCGGTGATCTTCAGGAACCATTGCGAGAGCTTGCGCCGCTCGACCAACGCGCCCGATCGCCACCCGCGCCCGTCGATCACCTGCTCGTTGGCAAGCACGGTCATGTCGACCGGATCCCAGTTGACGTCGCTTTCCTTGCGGTAGACGAGCCCGGCCTCGAGCATGTCGAGGAATAGCGCCTGTTCGTGCCCGTAGTAATCGGGATCGCAGGTGGCCAGTTCGCGCGACCAATCAAGCGCAAAACCAAGCCGCTTCAGCTGGGCCTTCATCGCGGCGATGTTCTGCCTCGTCCAGTCCCCCGGATGAACCTTCTTCTCCATCGCCGCATTCTCGGCCGGCATGCCGAACGCATCCCACCCCATCGGGTGGAGCACCTCGTGTCCTGTCATCCGTTTGTAGCGCGCGAGCACGTCACCCATCGTATAGTTGCGAACATGCCCCATGTGGATGCGCCCCGAGGGATAGGGGAACATCTCGAGCACGTAGCATTTGGGCTTGGGCGAATGATCGTCGGCGCGAAAAGCCTGAGCCTCGTCCCACGCCTGCTGCCAGCGGCCGTCGGCGGCGAGCGGGTTGAAGCGCTTCTCCATGATCTATGGCGTACGGCTCAGCCCGTTACGGCGCCACGGCGCAGATCGCGGGCGCGCTGCAGGATCACGTCCTCCAGCTTCTGCACCGTCTGTGCGGCGACCGGCTGCTCGATCCAGCCGCCACCCTGGTTGACTTCGCGCGAAGCGGCAACGCGGATCGCGTCGGCGCGCAGATCCTGATCGAGCACCGACACGGTGAGCTTCATGCGCTCGTTCGGCGTGGTCGGATTGGCGTACCAGTCGGTGACGATCACGCCACCGTTCGAGTCGACCTGGGTCAGCGGCATGAACGACACGGTATCGAGCGCAGCCCGCCAGAGGTAGGCGTTCACGCCGATCTGGGTGACTTTGGACGCGGCGAGATCGGGTGCCATGTCCTTCTTGTGATGCGCGCAGCCGCCTAGCAGCAGGGCTATAGCGAACGCGCCGGCAACGGGGCGCAGGGTGCGGGCGGTAAGCTGCATCATCAAGGAGCCTCAGGACACTTGGAAGACCCGCATCTATAGAGGCTGGCGAAGGTACGGCAAGCGCCTGACGCGGCATGCTGCGCCGCGACATGTGGATCGCGTGCAACAGCCCAGCGATTTTGGCACGATGCCTGATCCGAACCGATGACATCGGCGTTCAGGCCATGCTAGCGCGATGAGGCAAGGGGAGTTTGCAAGAACAATGTACGCGAGTCGAAGCAAGAGCAGCATGCGCACGAGGGCCGCTGTCGCGATCCTTGCGCTGGCGCTCGTGCCGGGCACCGCGTCTGCCGTACAGTCTCAAAAGAGGCACGCGGCCAAGCCGACGGTAGCGATGTCGTCGGCGATCGGCTCGTTCACACCATCGGCCGCCGATCCGCGCTTCGGCGCGAGCTTCGGCAGGGCTGGCCTCGCTGCGTCTGGGTTCCGCTTCACACCGTCGATCGGGCCGGGCGCGAGCCGCCGGGTCACGGTCGCGGTCCGCGCGCGTGCCGGTACCGCCGCTGACTCTGATCGTACTTTGCTTGCGAGCGCGGGCGGCCTCACGCCTTACGCCTATAATCTTGGCGTAGCCGTGGGCTGGAAGCACTTCGCGGTCACCAGCGACTACAGCAAGGTCGATCTCGGCAGCGTGCCCGGAAGCCACGAGGCGGCCGATGTCGCACTCAGCTATGGCGGCAGGCGCTGGAGCACCCGTCTTGCTCTGGCGGCGGATCGCAGCATTGGCGACACGTCGCACTTTATCGGCGGCGAGCAGGGCGTGGCAGTCGATCTTGGTGGGTCATACTCGATCAGCAACCGGCTCGATGTGACCGGCGGCGTGCGCTACAAGATGGAGAAGGATCGCCTGGTCCAGCTCTCCGACGATCGCCGTGACAGCCAGGCCGTCTATATCGGAACTGCCTTCAAGTTCTGATTGGGGCCGCGGGCACAGTCTGCCACTCACAGCCCCGGGCCGGGTTGGCGTTACACCGCCCGTCGCCCTATAGGCGGCACCATGTCCCGAGCCGAAGCTTCCGACGCCGATACTCGACTTAACGCGATTGGCGACCGCATTGCTGCTGCAGAAGATGTCGCCGGGCGGGCGCATGGCTCGGTGACGCTCATCGCGATTTCCAAGACGGTGGACGCGGACGGCATTATCTCGCTGCTCGAAGCGGGCCAGCGCGTGTTCGGAGAAAACCGCGTGCAGGAGGCTCAGGCCAAATGGCCGGCGCTGCGGGAGGCTTATCCAGATGTTGACCTGCACCTCGTCGGCCAGCTTCAGTCCAACAAGGCGCGCGAGGCTGTCGAGCTGTTCGACGCAATCCAATCGGTCGATCGCTCATCCCTTGTGAAAGCTCTAGCCAAGGTAATGGCAGCCACCGAACGCCGGCCCGATTGCTTCATCCAGGTCAACATCGGCCACGAGGATCAGAAAGGCGGCTGCGCGATCCCCGATCTGCCTGCGCTACTGGCCGAAGCACGCGAGGCCGGACTGCCGATCGTGGGATTGATGGCCGTGCCTCCCGCCGACGTCGAGCCAGCACCCTATTTCGCGCTCCTCGCCAAGCTTGCGCGGGAGCATGACCTGCCCCGGCTCAGCATGGGCATGTCCGGTGATTACGAGACGGCGGTGATGCTCGGTGCGACCGAGGTGCGGATCGGTACCGCGCTGTTCGGCGCGCGCGCCTAGAGCAGACCGAGAAGCCCAACGTCGGCGTCCGTCAAGCCCTGCCACACCATCCGCCCGGCAACCCAGAGAATCACGCACAGGCCGACATAGGCAATCCAGCGATGCCGCTCGATGAAGCGCGCGATCAGATTGGCGGCGACCGCCATCAGCGTGACCGAGGTCGCCAATCCGATGAACAGCACGGCAGGATGTTCGCGCGCCGCCCCGGCGACGGCGAGCACATTGTCGAGGCTCATCGACAGATCGGCGATGGCGACCTGGACGACCGCCCGGCCAAAGCTCCGCGGTGGCGCGACGCCACCTTCCTGGGCGCTTGCATGACCGCCAATTCGCAACTCGCGGAACAGCTTCCACGCCACCCAGAGCAACAGCAGGCCGCCGGCGAGCAACAGGCCTACAATATGAAGCAACTGCGTCGCGATCAGTGCGAAGCCGATCAGACAGGTCAGCGCGATGCCAACGCCGATCGCCAAGATGCGCTTGCGTTGATCCGCTGGCAGCCCGGCTGCGAGTGTTCCCAGCACGACGACATTGTCGCCGGCAAGCATCAGATCGATCGCAAGCACCTGCGCCAGCGCGGCGAGGCCGCCAGCGGTGAAGATGTCGGCGAGGCTCAGCGCCGGCATGGCTCCGTCAGGAATTCATCGAATCGAAGAAGTCCTCGTTGGTCTTGGAGTCCTTCATCTTGTCGAGCAGGAACTCCATCGCGTCGGTGGTGCCCATCTGCA
>CAXTBZ010000062.1:0-15068 GCA_964242855.1 uncultured Sphingomonadaceae bacterium | reverse complement strand
CGAGGCACGCGAGGGCGCCGGCCGCTTCTCTCTTCTGCTAAGCAATGGCGGGAGGGCTGCGCCTGCGTGACATGCCGCGCAGTAATGAGCCTCAGATTCCCGCGTACCACTGGTAGCCGATGGCATCTTCCCAGTAGCCGCCCTTGCCGCCGCCGATCCCGGCGAGGCTCGCCACCGCCTCGACGCGCATGACGTATTTGGCCTGCTTGTAGCCGAGCTGGCGCTCCACCCGGAGCCGCAGCGGCGCGCCGTGGCCGACGCCCAACGTATGGCCGTTCATCGCCCAGGCGAGGATGGTCTGGGGGTGGAAGGCATCGATCAGGTCGATCGACTCGTAATAGGGCGTGCCGCCGAAGCTATCGGCGCAGTGGAACACGACATAGCGCGCCGCCGACTTGAGCTTCGCCTGGCGGAGCACCATGCCGAGCGGCAATCCGGTCCACTCGCCGATCGCGCTCCAGCCCTCGACGCAATCGTGGCGGGTGATCTGGGTGCGGCGGGGTGCGCTGCGGATCTGCGCCAGGGACAGTGCGAGCGGATTGTCGACCAAGCCGTCGATCACCAGCCGCCAATCGGCGAAGTTGTCGGCGAGGTGCGCGGCATATTCCGGCGTGCCGACCTGGTTGTTGCCGTTGGTGCGGAAGAAGGGCGACATCTCGGACGTGCTGTATTCGGGCGCCAGCGCGGCGCGGTTCGAGACGAGGCGCTGGGCGCCGAAGGTCGCCTTCTCGCCGAGGCCGAGCACATCGCGCACGGTGGGCGACGCATTGATCTTGTCGCAGCCGGCGAGCAGCAGCCCACCCGCACCGGCGCCGAGTGAGCCGATCAGCTTCCTGCGGCTAAGCTCGACGGTCATTGCCCGCGCTCGCGCGGCAGGCGGTAGCGGCCGGTGATCATCGATCGCACCTCGTTGATCGGCCCGGCGAGCACCACCATCACGACGTGGACCAGGATGAACAAGGCCAGCCCCATCGCGCAGATGAAGTGGATCGATCGCGCCGACGGCCGGCCGCCGAAGAGATGGAGCAGCCACGGCCACGCCGCATCGATGCCCGGCGACATGGTGAGCCCGGTGAGGATCACGCCGGGCAGCAGCACGAACAGCACCGACAGATAAGCGAGCTTCTGGAGTATGTTGTAATGCCGCGCCGCCTCGCCGGTGGGGAAGCGCAGGCGGGCGTGCTGGCCGATGTCGTGCGCGATGTGGGCGGGGCGAAGCTCGTCGAAGCTCGGCGCGAGATCGCGCTGGAAGTGGCGGCGTGCAAACCCCCACGCCCAGTAGAGCAGCCCCGGCACCACCAGCACCCACGCGAATGCGAAGTGCCACTGGCGGGCGTCGGCGAGGTTGTAGCGCGACGGGATGGTGATCCAGTGCGGGAACGCCTCCAGCGGCGCGATGCCGATGATGCCGTGCGTCGCCACGGTAAGCGGACCGACGCGCAGGTGACCCGGCGTGATATCCAGCCAGCTATGATCGGAGTTGGCGCCGTACTGCCCCCAATAGAGGTGCGGATGCGCGTTGAAGATCATCAGCCCGCTCATCAGCATCACGAATACGCTGAGCGCATTGCTCCAGTGCCACAGGCGGGTGACGAGGCTGTGGCGGAAGACGAGATCGCCGCCGCCGGCCTGCGGGGCGGGAGCTTCGATCGTTTCATCCGCGGTTGCGGACGGGGCCATGCTTGCCATCACTTCCTCGCCGACTCTGCGTTGCCTTGTGCATTTCGCCCGTTGCGCGCGCTCCGTTACACCTACATCAAGTGCGTTCACCCGTGCGCGCCCAATCGCGCTGCGGATCGACGGAGAATGCATGGCGCGATCGAAGCCTGCCAGACAGCTGACCGCGCCGATCCTGATGGCGCTGGTGCTGGCGCTGGCGAGCGCGGCGCTCGTCTGGCCCGGCATCGCCGCCTATGACGCGACCACCCAATATGCCCAGGCGATCACCGGCCGCTATGACGACTGGCACCCGCCGATCATGGCGCGGCTGTGGTCGCTGTTCGTCCATGCCGGTGCGTGGGGGACGGCGCCGATGCTGCTCCTCCAATTGGGGTTGTTCTGGCTGGGGCTGGCGCTGCTCGCGATCGCGCTGCGGCGGGGGGGTGCGCCGCTGGCCGGCTGGGTGGCGCTGCTGATCGGGCTGCTGCCGCCGCTGATCGACTGGATGGTGGTGGTCGACAAGGATGCGCAGCTGATCGCGGCGGCGGTGGCGGCGACCGGGATCGTCGCGCTGTTCCGCCTCGCCCGGCGGCGGCTGCCGTGGTGGGCGGTGGCGCTGGTCGTGGTGCTGCTCGGCTATGCGGTGCTGCTGCGCGCCAATTCCGCCTTTGCGATCGTGCCGCTGGGGCTTGCGTGGGCGGGTTGGCTAGGCCTGCGCCGCTGGTGGGCGCGCGCGGCGCTGCTGCTGGTGACAACGTTGCTGGTGATCGGTGTCTCCGGTCCGATCAACCACCGCCTGCTCGGCGCGGACCGATCCGGCGTCCAGTACACGCTGCCGATCTTCGATCTCGCCGGGATCGCGGATCGGGCGCCGCTTGCCACCATGCCCGGCCTGTCGCGCGACGACTGGGCGCGCGCCGAGCGGATGCATTGCGCGACGCCGTTCTACTGGGATCCCTTCGCAGACCCCGCCCGCTGCGCCGCGATGGGCAACGCGCTCGTCCTCGATACCGGGGTGGCGCCGCCGCTGTTCCGCAACTGGATCGCGGCGATCGCGGCACACCCGATCGCCTATGCCGAGCACCGCCTCGCTCATCTCAACGCGACGCTGCGCATCCGCGTGCCGGCCGACGAGCACAGCTCCGCCGCGCCTGCCTTCACGCCCGAGAACCTCTACGGCATCGGCGCGCACGAGACCCGGGTGGGAGACGCGTTGCGCGACATGACGGCGGCGGCGGAGCGCACGCCGGTGGGTTCGCCGGCCGTGTGGCTGGTGCTGGCGGGGCTGATCGGCTGGATGCTGCTCGGCGTGGCGGAGCAGCCGGCGCGAAGGCTGGGGCTCTCGCTCATCCTCTCGGCGCTGCTGATGACGGCGAGCTTCGCCGTGGTGAGCATCGCGTCGGACGTGCGCTATCACATCTGGCTGATCACCGCGGTTGCGATGGCGGCGGTGCTGCTCGGCGGGTGCCGCGGCGTGTCGAGGGGGCGGCTGGCGGTCAGTTTGGCGGTGGTGGCGGGGGTGTGCGTCGTCTCGGTACTGCTGCGGGCTACCGCGCCGCCGATGCTCTACTGAAAGCGCAGCGTAACCCAGCGGCGCGACCAGCATTGGGCAGGATCGCGGCGTGGATCGACGATCTCGCGCGGCCGGATCGGCAAGGCGGCGATCGGCGCCAGATAGGTCGACTTGGGGGTGACCAGCCCGGTCTGCTGGTCCCACGCACTGGGTAGCGAGCAGAGCGGCGGCGGGGATACGCGCATCAGCGGCAGCGGGAACAGCTCGGACAATGTGGTCGCCGTGCCGATCGCTAGCATCGCAATGAGCCAGCGGCGGAGCTTCGGGCGATCGCCCTGAAGCAGCAGGTCTGCGGTGGCGGCGGCGAGGATGCAGAGCGGGACGATCGTCACGCGCATCTGGAAATCCGCCCAGGTGCCGACCCGCCACAGCGGTGCCAGCACCAGCATGGCGACAGCGATCCAGATCGCCGGGCCGCTGAAGCGGTGACGATAGATGAGCGCCGGGATCGCGAACGGCGCCACCTCGAGCAGCAGGCCGAGCAGGTAGAGGAGCGGGCGGACGGGGTTGATCCCCGAACCTACTGCGGCGGCGCCGGCATGCTGGTAGACGAGCGCGGGCGCGGCAATGGCGACGGCGAGCAGCGGGATGCCTAAGTCGGACGGGCGGAGCGCGCGGAGATCGCGCAGCCCCGCGTACAGCATGAACGGCACCGCACCCGCCGCCGCCAGCGGTGACCAGAAGGCGAACAGCGGGATGGTCGCTGCCGCCGTGCCGATCCGCAGCCTGCCATGCTGCCACATGAGGAAGCCGAGTGCACAACCCCAGCCGGCCAGCGCGTGCTGCGGCGCCCAGATCAGCTGGGTTGACATGGCAGTATATTGCAGCCCGCGTGCCCAATTCTCCATGTGCTGGAAGGACGCAGGCTCGCTCATGCCGCGGGCGATCAGCGTGCCGATCAGGTCAAGCCCGCTGAACAGCGCGAAGACGATCGCGGCGGTGGAGCGCATGCGTGTCGTTGCGAACAGCGTCGAGGCGAGTGCCAGCATCAGCCCGAGCACGATCATGTTCTGCACGAGCAATGCGCAATCGAGTGCGGACTGGCCGAGCCCTCCTGTCAGCGACGGCAGCAGGTACATGCCGAGCGGCGCGCGCAGCACCATCGCTCCGCCCGGCATGGCATAGGCGAAGGGCCAGCGGTGACGGCCGAGATCGGCTAGCACGGCGTCGCGGATCTGCCAGTCGGCCGGCGCAAACAGCAGCCGGCCCTCCCCGCCGAGGATCAGCGCGAGCAAGGCAATGCCGAAGCAGATCGCGATCGTCCGCAGCGGCACCCGCAGGCTCGCGCGCTCGTACCGCGCCACGACGATCGCCATGCTGGATGCACCGGCGAGGACGAGTACGACATTGATGATCGGCGATAGGCCAAGAAAGGCCAGCAACAGCAGATTGCTAGCCGCGATCAGCCCGAGCAGGGCGCCCGCCAGCCAGCCTGCAGGCACGCTGGAGGCTCGTGCCTCCGCGGCGGTCATCCGTGCGCGATCCGCCGCTGCAGTTCGTGGACCGGGTTCTCGCTTGCCGCGACCGGTTGCGCCTCGTCCATGTTGATACGCTCGCGCTCCACCACCAGCGGCCGCTTGCGGACCTGCGCATGGATCGAGGTGACATATTCGCCGAGGATGCCGATGAAGGCGAGCTGCACGCCCGACAGGAAGAACAGCGAGACGATCAGCGTCATCGTGCCGCGCGGCGCGTGGTTGGGCATGACGAAGTAGAGCAGCAGCGCCGTCATGGCATAGAGCAGGCTGAGCGCCGACAGCGAGAAGCCGGCAAAGGTGCACAGTCGCATCGGCACGGTCGTGAACGAGAAGATTCCGTTCAGCGCCTGATCGATCAGGCGCGGCAGGTTGTTGGACGAGATGCCGCGCTTCCGCTCGACCCAGGTGTAGGGCACGATCACGCGCTTGAAGCCGACCGATGCGATGATGCCGCGGATGTACGGGTAGTGATCGTCATGCTCCATCACCGCGCGCCACACCTTGCGGTCGATCAGCTGGAACTCGCCGACGTTGAGCGGGATCTCGATGTCCGACAGCGTGTTGACGATGCGGTAGAAGATCGCGCGGCAGGTGCGTAAGCCAAGGCTCTCCTGCCGATTGGTGCGCGCGCCGGCGACGACCTCGTAGCCTGCTTCCCACAGCCGCACGAAGTCTGCGATGGCGGCGGGCGGATCCTGCAGGTCGGCCGGCAGGAACACCAGCACCGCGTCGCCGGTGGCATAGCGTAGCGCGTTGAAGTTGGAGCGGAAGGGGCCAAAATTCCGCGCGTTGAGGATCACCTTCATGTCCGGATCGGTCGCCGCCATCTCGCGCAGGATGTCGGCGGTGGCGTCGGACGAGGCATTGTCGGCGAAGATATGCTCGCAGCGATAGTCGGCGAGCGGCCCGCCGTCGGCGAACAATGCGGCGACCTCGGCGCGGCAGGCGCGGACGTTCTCGGCCTCGTTGAAGCAGGGCGAGATGATGGAGATTGTCTTCATGCGGCCTCGCTCAGCGTTGCGCGGATGGTGCGGGCGAAGCCCTCAGCAATGCCGATCGTCGGCCGCCAGCCGAGTGCGGATAGCCGAGCGATGTCAGGCAGGGTACGCTCGATCGTGCTCGGCATGTAGGTGCCGGCGGCGGGTGCCGTGATGGCGACCGAGGGCACGCGATCGGGGAAGAGGCGGGCGAGGAGCGCGGCCAGATCGCGGATAGCGATCGCACCCTCGGGATTGGCGACATTGTAGGCAGTGGCGGTATTGCCATTCAGCAGGGCGGTGAAGAAGCCCAAAGTCGCGTCCGCCAGATAGCAGAAGGCGCGCTCGGCGGTTCCGGCGCCGTTCACCGTGATGGGGCGGCACTCCACCACGTCGCGGACGAAATCGGCGAACACGCGGCCGTCATCGAGCGCAAGTCCGGGGCCGTAGGTGTGGAACGGGCGCACCATCACGGTATGGACGCCGTGCTGGCGAGCATAAGCTACGCAGAGCGCCTCGCCCAGCCGCTTGGCCTCGGCATAGCAGGCGCGCGGATCGGTCGGGTCGATCGAGCCGAACGCGGCTTCGTTAATTTGGGCGACAGGCGGCGCGCCATAAACCTCGGCGCTCGAGAGATAGAGGAAGCCCTGGGCGTGACGGTGGCGCGCCAGCTCGAGCATGGCGGCGGTGCCGGTGACGTTGGGCAGGATGGTGCCGATCGGATCGTCGCCGAACAGCTTGGGCGAGGCCGGGCTGGCGGCGTGGATGATGAAATCGGCGGGGCCGCCCCAGGTGATCGGGGCAATCATGTCCTGTTCGACGATGTGGAGGCGCGGCGAACCGGCATGTGCGGCGAACCGCGCCTCCGCCTTGGCTGGCGAGCGCACCATCGCGATCACGTCGATATTGCGGCCGAGCTGAAGCAGCGTCTCGACCATGTAGGCGGGAAGGAAGCCGTTGGCGCCGGTCACCACCACCGTCGCCCCGTCGAGGCGGGACCAGGGCAGATCGGCGCGAATGATCCGATCGGTATCCTCGTCGATCACCGCGCGGCCGAACAAAGCGGGCTCTTCAAATGGAGAAAGTCGAGAGGAGAGGGCGCCGCGCATGCAACGAGCTATGAAAGGTATTGGTTAATTTGGTCTTGCGAGAGCGCGGCGATGTCGGCGCCGCGGGCGGCCGCGCGATACCAGTCGGCGGACCATTTCAGCGCCTCGTCCAGCGAGAGGCGGGGGTGCCAGCCGAGTTCGCGGCCGGCGGCGGACGAGTCGAGGGTCAGCGTCGCCGCCTCGTGGGGGTGATCGCCTGGTTGCGGCACGATGGCGCTCGCGTCGCCCCAGTGGCGGGCGAAGCTCTCCACTACTTGGCCGACGGGTGCCACGTCGGCGGGCGAGGGGCCGAAGTTCCAGCCTTTGGCAAAGGTCTTGCGATCGGCGTGCAGATGCTCGGCGAGCAGCAGGTAACCGGCCAGCGGCTCCAGCACATGCTGCCACGGCCGCGTCGCGTTCGGGTTGCGGATCTGGAGCGGCTGGCCGCCTGCAAAGGCTCGTGCCGCGTCGGGGACAAGCCGATCCGCGGCATAGTCGCCGCCGCCGATCACGTTGCCCGCGCGCGCGGTGGCGAGGCCGATGCCGGCGTCGGCGAGGAAGCTGTCGCAGTAGGATTGCGCGGCGAGTTCGGCGCACGCCTTGCTGTTGGAATAGGGATCGTGCCCGCCGAGCGGCGCATCCTCGGCATAACCGGTCGCACGGCCATCGTTGCGGTAGCATTTGTCGGTGGTGACCGAGACGATCGTGTTGACCGATCCCGCGCGCCGGCACGCATCGAGGACGTGGACGGTTCCCATCAGGTTGGTCGCGTATGTCCCGATCGGATCGGCGTAGGAGGCGCGGACCAGCGGCTGGGCGGCAAGGTGGAGGACGATCTCGGCGCCGCCGATCGCCTGCTCCACGGCGGTAAGACCGCGGATGTCGCCCACGATGTGCCGGCAGCGATTATGGCCGCCGATCATGTCGAACATCGCAGGCGTGGTCGGAGGCGCCAGCGCGAAGCCGGTAACGTCCGCGCCGAGGCGTTCGAGCAGGAGCAGCAGCCAACTGCCCTTGAAGCCGGTATGGCCTGTGACCAGGACCTTGCGATTGGCCCAGAAGGCGGGGTTCAGCACGCCTCACCCCCGTTCGTCCCGAGCGAAGTCGAGGGAAGGGAGGCGAGTGCGGGAATTGTGGCACGTACCTCGACTGCGCTCGGCACGAACGGGGGTTGATTGGGCAAGGGTCTATCCCTCAGTGCCACGTCTTCCACGGCGCCTCGTGCCGCTCCCACATGCTTTCCAGCATCTGGCGATCGCGCAGCGTGTCCATCGGCTGCCAGAAGCCGTCGTGGAAGTAGGAGCGGAGCTCGCCCTCGGATGCGAGCTTCTCGAGCGGCTCGCGCTCCCAGACGCAGCCGTCCGAATTGCTGAGATACTGCCCGATCGAACGGTTGAGCACGAAGAAGCCGCCATTGATCCAGCCACCTTCCTCCGAAGGCTTTTCGGCAAAGGCGGAGACGGTGTCGCCGTCCAGATCGAGCATGCCAAAGCGAGAGGCGGGGCGCACCGCGGTCACGGTCGCGCGGCGGCCGTGCTGCTTGTGGAAGGCGATCGATGCGCCGACGTCGAGATCGGAGACGCCGTCGCCGTAGGTCAGGCAGAAATCCTCGTCCTCGCCGAGATATTGCAGCGCCTGGCGCAGGCGTCCCCCGGTCATCGTCTCGGCGCCGGTGTCGACGAGACTGATCTTCCAGTCCTCGGACGAATTACGATGCACTTCGGTGGTGCCGCGGCGCATGTCGATCGTGATGTCGCTCATGTGCAGCGCGTAGTTGAAGAAATACTCCTTGATCATGTAGCCCTTGTAGCCAAGGCACACGACGAATTCAGTGACGCCGTGCTGGGCGTAGATCTTCATGATATGCCACAGGATCGGCTTGCCGCCGATCTCGACCATCGGCTTGGGCCGCGCGGTGGTTTCTTCGGCAAGCCGGGTGCCGAGGCCGCCGGCCAGGATGATCGCTTTCATGGGTTCGATCCTATGAAGGAACGTGGTGCACAAATCGTAAAGGCGGCTCAGCGGATCTCGCTCACGACCTTGTCCAGCGTATTGACCATGTAATCGAGGCGGGGATCGTCGATGCCGGGCCAGACGCCCAGCCAGAACGCGTCGCGCATCACCTTGTCGGTATTGGTGAGGTCGCCGGAGACGCGATACGCGACATCCTTGAAGGCGGGCTGGCGGATCAGGTTGCCGGCGAACAGCAGCCGGGTGCCGACCTTGCGCTCTTCAAGCGTGCTGGTCAGGCGATTGCGGTCGATCCCGGCATCGTCGCGGATCGTCATCAGATAGCCGAACCAGCTTGGATCGGTGCCGGGCGTCGCCTCGGGCAGGTGGAAGAAGCGATCGAGCCCGCGTTCGCGCAGCCGACTTTCCAGACCGGCGAAATTCTCGCGGCGGCGCGCGATGAAGTGATCGAGCTTGCCCAGCTGGCTGACGCCGAGCGCCGCCTGCATGTCGCTGACCTTCATGTTGTAGCCGATGTGGCTGTAGGTGTATTTGTGGTCATAGCCCTGCGGAAGATCGCCGAGCCGCCAGCCGAAGCGGTTGCCGCAGGTATTGTCCTTGCCGGGCGCGCAGTAGCAATCACGCCCCCAGTCGCGGAAGCTTTCGGTGATCTTGGCAAGCCCGGCCGAATCCATCAGCACCGCGCCGCCTTCCCCCATAGTGATGTGGTGAGCCGGGTAGAAGCTCAGCGTCGCGATGTCGCCGAAGGTGCCGACGTTGCGGCCGTCGGCAGTCGCCCCGAAGGCATCGCAGCAATCCTCGATCAGGAAGAGGTCGTGGCGTTTGCAGATGTCCGCCACGCGCACCACGTCGAACGGATTGCCAAGCGAATGCGCGATCATCACCGCGCGCGTCTTGGCGGTGATCGCCGCCTCCAGCGCATCGACGTTCACGTTGTGGGTGGCGAGATCTATGTCGACGAAAACCGGGATGCAGCCATATTGCACGATCGGCGCGACTGTGGTCGGGAAGCCGGCGGCGACGGTGATCACTTCGTCGCCGGGCTTCAGAGCGCGCTTGCCGCGCTTCCAGCTGGTCAGCGTCGCAAAGGCGAGCAGGTTGGCGGCCGAGCCCGAGACGGTGAGCTTGCTGTGCTTGCGGCCGAAGCGTGTCGCAAGGTCGCGCTCGAAGCGCTCGGCATAGCGGCCGGCGGTCAGCCACATGTCGAGCGAGGCGTCGATCAGCGTTGCGCAATCCTCGCCGTCCATCACCTTGCCCGACGGTGGGATATAGGTCTCGCCGGGGATGAAGGGCGCGACAGGACGCGCTTCGAAATGGGCGCGCGCGAGGCGGACGATCTCGGCGCGGCCTTCGTCGATCGCGGGTTCGGCGGAGGCGAGGGCAGTCATTGTGTGCATGTGAGGCCTCCGATGGCATTGAGACGGGTCTGGCTGCCGACGAGGCCGCAGACCTCGGGAGACAGAGCGATCGAGCGCAGCTTGGCGGCGGCGGGCGTTCCGGCGACCGCCTCGTAGAGCCAGGAGCCGAAGCCGCCGTCGGCCAGATGATCCTCCAGCGTCACCACCTCGTCGCGGCGGGCGAGCTGCTCGGGCTGGCTGGCTTTGCTGGCCATGCTCCACAGCGGCAGGGTGGCGACGCCGTAGCCGGCGTGCGAGCCGTCGGCGCGCTCGATCGCGGCGGCGAGCGCTGCGCCGGTGGAGAGCAACATCCTGTCGCCGTCACGTACCCTCAGCCAGCGGCCGGGTTCGACCTCGGGCACGGCGGCATGGATGCACGGCTCGCCGGCCTTGCCGAGGCGGAGGTACGAAGGCTGCGGGTTGGCGACGAGCCAGCGCAGGCAGGCGCGCACCTCCATCGGGTCGCCCGGCGCTGCGATCATCATCCCCGGCATCGCGCGCATCAGCGCATAATCCTGCACGGCGTGGTGCGAATAGCCGAGTGCGCCGTAGGCGAGGCCGCCGCCGATCGCGACGGTGGTCACCGCCAGGCCGTGATAGGCGATGTCGTTGCGGATCTGCTCGGCGCAGCGGAAGGTCGGGAAGTTGGCGATCGAATAGGTGAAGACGTGGTAGCCCTCGCTCGCCATGCCGGCGGCAAGGCCCGCCATGTTCTGTTCGGCGACGCCGGCGTTGATGAAGCGATCGGGGAAGCAATCGGCGAACGGCTCGATCACCCCGTAGCCGAGATCGCCGGTGACCAGCGCGATATGGTCGTGCGTGCCCGCGAGCGTCACCAGCTCTTCGATGAAAGCGCTACGCATCGGCGGTCTCCACGATGCCGAGTTCGGCCAGCGCCTGTGCGAGCAGTTCGGGCGTGGGGTTGCGGTAGTGCCACTCCACCTTGTTCTCCATGTAGCTGACGCCCTTGCCCTTGATCGTGTGCGCTATGACTGCCGACGGGCGGCCAGACTGCCAGGGCGTATTGCTCAGCGCATCGCGAAGTGCCGCATGGGCGTGCCCGTCGACCTCGCGGACGCTCCACCCGAAGGCGGCGAACTTGTCGGCAAAGGGTTCGAGCCGCAGCGTCTTGTCGACTGTGCCGAGGCTCTGCAGCTTGTTGTAGTCGACGATCACGGTGAGGCGGTCCAGGCCATGGTGGGCGGCGAACATCAGCGCTTCCCAATTGCTGCCTTCGCCCCATTCGCCGTCGCTGGTGAGTACGATCGTCCGCCAGGCTTCTCCGCGCTTCTTCGCGGCGAGCGCCTTGCCGACCCCGAACGGCAGAGCATGGCCGAGCGCACCGGTGGAGAATTCGCTGCCCGGCACCTTGTGGCTGATATGCGCCATCAGCGGCGAGAAGTCGGTGCCGTAGCTCGCCAGCATCTCGCGCGGGATGAAGCCGGTCTCGGCGAGTGCTGCATAGACCGCGACGCAGGCGTGACCTTTGGACAGCAGGAAACGATCGCGCTCCGGATGCTCGGGCGCCGCCGGATCGACCTTGAGGATGCCGCCGTAGAGCACCGCGACGATGTCGGCGATGGACAGTGCGCTGCCGATGTGGCTGGCCTTGGCGCGGGTCACCATGCGGAGCGCCTGCGCCCTGATCTGCCGTGCCAGTTCAATGGTGTCGCAGGGGCCGGCCGCGATCAGGGGTGCGTGTTCCATGAACCGGAGATCGCCGGATATGGTTAAGATTTGCTCAACCCGAGCGCCTCGAGCTTCGTACTTCGCGCGCTTCGTCGAGGTGGACGAACGCCTCGCGCTTCATTATATCGGTCGGTATGGAAACCACCGACACCGTCGTTGCCACGCGTGGGCGGCCGCGCGAGTTCTGTGCCGACAAGGCATTGGCGGCGGCGTTGCGGGTGTTCTGGACGCGCGGCTACGAAGGTGCGTCGCTGACCGAACTGACCGAGGCGATGGGAATCACGCGGCCCAGTCTCTACGCCTGCTTCGGCAACAAGGAGGCGCTGTTCCGCAAGGCGCTCGACCTCTACGAGACCGAGAAGCTTGCTTATATGCAGACCGCGCTCGAAGCGCCGACGGCGCGCGGCGTGGCCGAACGCCTGCTCCACGGCGCGCTTGCCAACCAATCGAGCAGCTGCGATCCCAAGGGCTGTCTCGGTGTGATCTCCAGCGTCGCGTGCGGCGCGGAGGCCGAGACGATCAAGGCCGAGGTGGTATCTCGCCGCGCCTCATCAATGTCGGCGCTCGTCCAACGCTTCGAACGCGCCAAGCAGGACGGCGATCTGCCCGATAACGTCGAGGCAGAGGCGCTGACCCACTACCTGCTCGCGCTGATGCAGGGCCTCTCGGTGCAGGCGGGGGCGGGGATGAGCTGTGCCGATCTCGGTCGCATGGTCGATACCGCGCTGATGATGTGGCCGGGCCGGTGAGGGCTCCTAAATAAATCTAACGATCGGTACAGAAAGCGGGTTGACGCTTAGCGGCTCCGGGCTTTACATACCTGCCAGTACAAATACAGGAGAGCCTGCCAAGGCGGCCTTCCTGGTCTTCTCGCAGCACGTTCGCACCTTGGGGCGAGCGCGCGGCGCTTGTTATGAGGGGAAATCCCATGGCCTATCTCGACACCCGTGACGCCTTCGCCTGCGCCGTTCCTGCCGCCGCTGCGCAGATGCCCGCCGCCTTCGCGCGGGGCGAGTGGGAGGTGATCGTACTCGCCCAGCGCGATGATCTCACCAGCCTGCGCGAGCCTGGTCGCCTCGCACGCATCTTTGCTGCGCTATTCGGCGGTAACCCGGATCGGCGTCTCGCCAGCCCGCGATTGGAGGCATTGCGGCGGCTGGCCGTCTTGGCGTGGCATCATGGCTACGCGGTGCCGGTTTCCGCGATGAAGGCGTTCAAGGAGGTCGGCTTCTCGCCCGATCAGCTCGAACTGCTGCTCGCCAGCATTGCGCAGGGCCGCACCTCGCCGCGTGGCAGCGGGTACTAGGCGCGAAGCTCCGCCGCGCGTGCCTGCGCCTGCCGCGCCAGTGTCGCCAGCGCTTCGAGCATCTCGGGGGACGGCTGCGGCCGGGGCTTGCGATCGATGACGCAAAGCGCGCCGAGCGGCTGGCCATCCTCGGCGCATAGCGGCGCGCCGACATAGAAGCGGATCGCGGGGCCGGCCAACACCAGCGGATTGCCCGCGAACCGTTCATCCGTCGCCGCATCGGTGACGCACATCGCGTGGCCGCAATCGACCATGGCATGGGTGCAGAAGGATGCGGCGCGCGGCGTTTCGGACGTGCCGAGCCCGATCTCAACCGGAAAATACTGCCGATCATTGTCGATGATCGAGATTGCGGCGACCGGCGTGCCGAACAGCTCGGCCGCCTGATGGATGATCACCGCCAGGATGGGATCGTCCGCCGCCGCCAGGAACCCCGACGCGTCGACCGCGCGCTGGCGCTCCGCTTCGTCGGCCGGACGCGGCGCCGGGCTGTAGAAGACGGTCATGCCACCCTCACGATGCGGGCCGCGCGATTGCGCCGATCGGGCAGAGGCAGGGGAAGGAGCACACCACCGGTGGCGGGCTTCAGGTCGAGCCGGGTGATGCGCAGCGCGTTCTTGCCCGATCGCTTGACCTCGTACATCAGCGCATCCGCCGCCTCGACAAGCGCATCGGGCGATGTCACCGCGCGGCTCTCCACCACCATCGCGCCGATGCTGCAGGTGACGGCAAAGCCGGTTTCGCGCAGGATGATGCTCAACTGGTGATGCAGCCGCTCGGCCGCGGTATCGCCTTGCTCGCAGGTCGGCACCGGCATCAGCGCCACGAACTCGTCGCCGCCGACACGCGCGAAGAGGTCGTGTGCGCGGATCATCCGGCTTGCCTGTTCGGCGAAGGTGCACAGCACGCGATCGCCGGCGGCGTGGCCGAAGCCGTCGTTCACGCTCTTGAAGCCGTCGAGATCGAGGTAGGCGAGGACGAGTGCGTCGCCCCGCCGCTGCGCGCTGGCGATCGCCGCTGACAGCCGCCGCTGGAATGTCGCCTTGTTGAGCACGCCGGTCAGCGCGTCGGTTCGGGCGCTCCACCGCGCCTGATCGAGCGAATGCCTGACCCCGCTGGCGAGCGCCACCAGGATCACCATGGAGAGCGACCGGCCGATCATGTTCCAGGCGAGCGCCGCAGGCGTGATGTGGACCATCTGCCCCGGCGCTGCGAAGCCGTTGACCTCACCGAGCATGACGACCGAGACTGCGCCGATCGCCAGCCCGACCTTCTCACCCAGGCACCATGATCCGAAGCACGCGATCGACAGGTACAGGATGATGACGTTGACCTGCGGGCCCGTGATCAGATCGAGCGCTACGGTGCCGCCGAGCGCTGTAGCGAGCAACAGCCATGCCTGCACGCGCGGGAGGCGCATCGATGCTTCCGCCATCCGCGCGAACAGGCTCGACAGTTTCGATGCGGTGGGGGGTTGCCGCAGCATGGGTCCTCCGGAACAGACCGGAAGCTTAGGCGGCAATTGGTTACCCGAAGGTTGAAGACTGGCGTGCCGGAGCGGCGCAGCGGGCCGTCACGCTGCGAGTCGCATCACGGCGAAAAATCGTGAGAAATGAGATTGTGGACGCGCCGCCTGACCCCGAGACCTGAGCGCTTGGAGGTTTGCCGACCCTGAAAGCGGCACCGGCGCCGCCTGGGGTTCCCGTGGCGGCGCCGATGTCTCTTCTGGCTATCGTCGTGTCCGTCGCTCTTTCGAGCGCAAGGCGTCGACAGGTGCCGAGCCGATTGGCTCAGCCGTTGAGCTTGTCCTTGACCGCCTTGGCAGCGGAGAAACCGAGCTTCTTGGAGGCGGCGATGGTCATGGCGGCGCCGGTCGCGGGGTTGCGGCCCTCGCGTGCGGGGCTGTCCTTCACCTTGAACTTGCCGAAGC
>CAXTBZ010000061.1:0-15412 GCA_964242855.1 uncultured Sphingomonadaceae bacterium | reverse complement strand
CAGCTGTTCATGGGCGCATCCTCCTACCTCGCCTCGCCCTTATGGCTGATGCTGCTGGCGGTGAGCGCGATCGTGGCGGCGCACTCGGAGGGCGAGATCCAGATCATCGCGCCATCGGGCTGGCTGCTCGCACTGACCTTGATCCTGCTGTTCGCGCCGAAGTTCATGGCGCTGGGTTGGATGCTGGCCGATCCGGTGCGCCGCGGCGGCTTTGGCGGCGGGCGCGCGCTGGTCAAGAGCGTGCTGGCCGACATCCCGTTGTCGGCTCTCGTCGCGCCGATGATGATGATGACGCAGACGCTCGCGGTGATCGACATCCTGCGCGGGCGGAAAAGCGGCTGGGACGCGCAGAACCGCGTGTCGGACGGCATCGCGCTGTCGGATGCGGCGCGACACTACAGCCCCCACCTGATCCTGGGCGGCGCGATGGCGCTGGCCGCGATCCTCGGCTGGCAGCCGGCGATCTGGCTGAGCCCGATCTTCGCCGGCCTGCTCGCTGCGCCCTTCCTGGTGGCATGGACCTCGCGCGCCGCGCTCGGCCGCGCGTCCGCCCGCCACGGCCTCTTCCTCATCCCCGAGGAACGCCGCCCCAGTCCGCTGATCCGCGACGCCCAGCCCTCGATCGAGGACCGTAGCGACACCTCCGGCGGATCGGAAGAGCGCCGCTGGCAAGGCATGGGGGGATTGCAGGCTTCCTAGCTCCCCTCCCTGACAGGGAGGGGCCGGGGGGGGGTCGAGGCTTGGTGATACGGCCACCTCCCGCCCGGCTGCTCCGTATCGCCAAGCCTCTACCCACCCCTCAATCCCCTCCCTTCCAGGGAGGGGAGGCCTGTTACGGCGCCTTCACCACCTCGCCGCCCTTCATCACGAAGCTCGGATGCTGGAGCAGGACGACATCCTGCAGCGGATCGCCGTCGACCGCGATCAGATCGCCGTAGCGGCCGACCTCGATCGCGCCGACGTCATGCGTCTTGTCGAGCGCCTCGGCCGCGTTCCTGGTGGACGCCTGGATCGCCTCGATCGGGGTCATACCCCACTGCACCATCGTGGCGAATTGGCGCGCATTGAAGCCGTTGGGATAGACGCCGCCGTCAGTGCCGAACAGCATCTTCACGCCCGCCGCATGGGCGGCACGGAAGGTCTGGCGCTGCTTCAGGCCGACCATCTTCTCCTTGGCCATGCTCTCGGGAAATACGCCGTTCTTCGCGCCCTCGGCCAGGATGTAGTCGTCGTCGTAGATGTCCATGTCGAACCAGGCGCCGTGCTGCTTGGCGAGCTGGAAGCTTTCGGCGTCGGCGAGGCTGGCATGCTCGATCGTGTCGACGCCGGCCCGCAGCGCGTCGTTGATGCCCTGGGTGCCGTGGGCGTGGACCGCGACCCGCATGCCGAGCCGATGCGCCTCGTCGACCACCGCCTGGATCTCGGCCGGGGAGACCTGCTCCGCGCCGACCGAGTCCCCTTTCGAGAGCACGCCGCCGGTCATCGCCACCTTGATCACCTCGGCGCCGTATTTGTGGACCTTGCGGACCAGCGCGCGGAACTCGTCGGGCGTGTTGGCGATGTTGTCTGACGGGGTCTCGATCGAGGGCGGGAACTCGGTGTAGTCGCCATGCCCGCCGGTCACGCCCAGGATGTAGGTCGCGGGCACGATGCGCGGGCCCGGGATGTAGCCATGCTCGATGCCCTGCTTCAGCGCGACGTCGTCATAATGATCGGACCCGACGTTGCGGACGGTAGTGAAGCCCGCCTCGAGCGTCTTCTTCGCGTTGGCGACGCCCACCACCATCCAGAAGCTGTCGGTATATTCATAGGCCTGGTAGCCGCTCAGCGTTGGATCGGCGGTGAGGTGGACGTGCATGTCGATCAGCCCGGGAAGCAGAGTGCGGTTGCCGAGATCGATCTTGGTCGCACCCTGCGGTATCGCGTCGCCCTTATGGCCGACCGCGGTAATCCGCCCGTCGACGATCGTCACCTGCGGCGAGGCGACCTCCTTGCCGGCGAGCACGTCGACCATCTGCGCGGCGGTCACCACCACGGTAGCGGCGGCGGCCGGCACCAGCGCGGTGCAGGCGGCGAATGCTGCTGCCAATAACTTCATCCGACGCATACCCGATCCCCTTCTTGTTGGTCGCATAGAGGCGGCCGGGTTGCGGACGGTCAATGCCCTTGTTCGCCGCGGAACAAGGCGGAAAACATATTGCCCCTGCCGCCCCCCTCGCCGACAAGGATCCCGAGGTAACAAGGGGCAGGCATGGCGCGCGCGGGTACGGACAAAGAGCTGACGATCGGCGCGCTGGTGCTGGGGTCGCTGCTCACCCTGCTGTTCACCGCCGCCAACGTGTTCCTGGGCCTGAAGGTCGGGCTGACCTTCTCCACCTCGATCCCGGCGGCGGTGATCTCGATGGTGGTGCTGAAGGCGCTCGGGCAATCCGGCATCCTGCAGAACAACATCGTCCAGACGGTGGCGTCGGCCGCCGGCACATTGGGCTCGATCATCTTCGTGCTGCCTGGCCTGATCATGATCGGCTGGTGGACGCGCTTCCCGTTCTGGGAGAGCTTCCTGATCTGCGCGACCGGCGGATTGCTCGGCGTGATGTTCTCGATCCCGCTGCGCCGTGCGCTCGTGACGGGATCGGACCTGCCCTTCCCCGAAGGCTGTGCCGCCGCCGAGGTGCTCAAGGTCGGCAGCGAAGACGGCGAAAGCGGCGCGGGTGCCGAGGAGAGCCGGGCCGGGCTGGTCGCGCTGCTCACCGGCAGCGTCGTCTCCACCTTGTTCGCGCTACTCACCGCGATGCGGCTGGTGGCGGCCGAGGCGTTCACATGGTTCCGCATCGGCCCGGCGGCGACGGGGATCGACTTCGGCCTGTCCTTCGCGCTGATGGGGGTCGGCCACCTCGTCGGGCTGTCGGTGGGCGCGGCGATGCTGCTCGGGCTCGTCATCGGCTTCGGCGCGGCGACACCGCTGTTGGTCGCGCTTCATCACGTTACCGGCCCCGCCGCCGACGCTGCGCAGGGCGTGTGGAGCCACGAGGTGCGCTTTATCGGCGCCGGCGTGATCGGCGTGGCGGCGCTGTGGACGCTCGGCCGGCTGATCCTGCCGATCGCCAAGGGGCTGCGCGAAGCCGCCGCCTCGTCACGCGCGCGAAAGGGAAACGGCGGCGCGGCGCTGCCGATCGAGGAGCGCGACATGCCCGTGCCGATCGTCGGCGCGATCACCGCCGCGCTGATCGTGCCGACCGCGGTGCTGCTCTACCACTTCGCCGGCCAGGGCCCGCTCGCGAGCCTCGCCTGGCCGCTGGCGATCGGGGGCACGCTCTACGTCTATGTTGCCGCTATCGTCGTGGCGTCGGTCTGCGGATACATGGCGGGGCTGATCGGTGCCTCGAACAGCCCGCTGTCCGGCGTCGGCATCCTCGCCATCCTGGGCGCCGCGATCCTGCTGGCAGTCGGCGTGGCGCCGTTCGTGCCGGCATCCGCGTCGGCGCAGATGATTGCGTTCGCGCTGTTCGCCACCGCGATCATCTTCTCGGCCGCGACCATCGCCAACGACAATCTTCAGGATCTGAAGACCGGCCAACTCGTCGGCGCGACACCGTGGAAGCAGCAGGTCGCGCTGATGGTCGGCGTGGTTGCCGGATCGCTGACCATTCCGCCGGTGCTCAACCTGCTGGCGCAGGCCTATGGCTTTGGTGACATCACCGTGCTCCACCCGAAGGCCTTGCCGGCCCCGCAGGCGCTGCTGATCTCGGCGCTCGCGAAGGGCGTGCTCTCCCACGATCTCGACTGGAGCCTGATCGGCGCAGGCGGCGCGATCGGCTTCGTGCTGATCGCGCTCGACGGCTGGCTCGGCCGCGCGGGCAAGCTCCGCCTGCCTGCGCTCGCGGTGGGCATCGGCATCTATCTGCCGATGTCGGCGACGCTCCCGGTCATCATCGGCGCGTTCATCGGCCACGAGTGGGAGAAGCGGAACCCTTCCACAGTAGCGCGCAACATCGGCGTGCTGATGGCGTCCGGGCTGATCGTCGGCGAGAGCCTGTTCGGCGTGGTGCTCGCCATACCGATCTCGATCACGCTCAACCCGACGCCGCTCGCCGTCGTCGGGGACAGCTTCGCCACGCCGGCGATGATCGGCGGCGCGATCCTGTTCGCCGCGCTGCTATGGTACGCGTATCGTCGCGCCACCCGGCTGGGCGCGGCGCTGGGCCCGGCTCAGGTCGCGCGGAACGGGTAAGGCGCGATCGGCCGCTGGTACGGGTTTATGTCGAGCGTGCGGGTGACCGGGGGCAGCGCACGCTCGGGGCAGCGCGGGCGCTCGCAGAGATGGCAGGCCGGGCCGATCGGGATCGCCGTTTCTCCTAGTCCTTCCGCATAGCCGATCGCCGCGCCGTGCTTCGCCTCGCAGCCGAGCACGATCGTCGCCAGCCCCGGCGCGGCGGTGCGCGAGATCGCGCGAGCGAAAGTGACATACCGGGTCTCGCCAGGCGCCTCTACGAACGCCGCGATCGTCTCGCCCGGCAGGCGGAAGGCGCGCTGGATGCCCCATCGCGGGCAGCCGCCGCCGAAGCGCGCAATCGGCATTGCCTCGCCCGAGAAGCGCTTTGACACATTGCCCGCCATATCGAGCTTGAGCAGGAAGAACGGCACGCCGCGCGCACCCTGCCGCCCCAGCGTGGTGAGCCGATGCGCCACCTGTTCAAACGACACGCCGAAGCGCGCGGCGAGGAGATCGCAGTCGTGTCGGGTGGCCTGCGCCGCTTCGAGGAACCGGGCGTACGGCATCAGCATCGCCGCGGCGGCGTAGTTGATGAAGGCGATCCGGGCGAGCGCCGCGGCTTCCGCATCAGGTGGTGCCGCGCGCTCGACCGCGGCGGCGATCGCCACGTGCAGAGTCTGCATCGCCAACTGGTATGCGATCGCGAACAGCCGGCTTTCGGCGGGCAGCCGCTCGGACAGCATCAGGCGCCTGCGGTGAAAGTCGTAATGGCGCAGCGATCCCGACAGAACATCCGCCGGCATCACCCGCACCGCGACGCCATGATCGTCCGCCAGCCGCTTCAGCATGCCGTCGCGCAGAGCATCGGGGCCCTGGCCGATCTCACCCGACAGCGCCTCGGCGGCACTGTCCAGTTCGTCGAAGAAGTTGCGCTTGCCGTCGAGATATTCGCGGAGCCAATCGAGCGGAGATGCCATCGCCGAGGGCGCACCACCCAACTGCTCGATCCGCTCGGGCATCCGCCGCAGATCGGACAGCGCGCGATACAGCCTAGTCATCGCCTCGGCGACGCTGGGGTAATTCTCCGCCACCTCCATGATCTCGTGGCGCGGGATGCCGATGTCGCGGACCAGCCCGTCGGCGAAGATCTCGTGAAGGTCGCTCGCCGCCGCCTCGTTGGCCCCCGCCACGAAATCGCGCATGTCGATGTCGTAGGTGTTGGCCAGGCGGAGCAGCATCTGCGCGGTCAGCGGCCGCTGGTTGCGCTCGAGATGATTGAGATAGGAGGGCGAGACGCCGAGTTCCTCGGCCATGTTGGTCTGGTTGAGGCCCAACTCGCGGCGGAGCACACGTAGGCGCGGGCCGAGGTACAACTTACGATCAGCGACGTTGCTCATCCGCTGGCGCTGTCACATGATGACAGCTTTAGCAAGTCACGCCGTGACTGCCGTTATGTTTACGCAGCGACGATGCGAAGCGCCTCGATCTGATCCTTGCTGTATCCGTAAGCGATCAGCTCGCCGGCGATCTCGCGTGCGCGTGCCACATTGCGGCGGCTGGCGCAGACGAACCGGCGAACCGCATCGAGCCGTGGATCGGCCAGCGGCCGCGGCTGCTCGATCCCGGTGAGCGCGCGGAACAGCCACGACAGCCTGCCCTCCGGCTTGTCTTCGGCCCCACAGGCGAGATGCTCGGCATCGCGAAGAGCTACGGTGACAGCTTGCCATTCGGCAGCGGTGAGATGGGGCTGGGCTTTAATATCGACCATCAACACGATGTGGCTCCTCTTCGATGAACCATCGATTAGCGGAGTTCCCCCTAGCGCGGCATCGGGATAGTCTCTCTCAAATCGTTCGAGGGAATTGACATGTCGGCGCCGGGCACACCCACCTACGATCAGCTGCGCATCTTCCTGACCGTGGTGGAGACCGGCAGCTTCGCCGGCGCCGGGCGCAAGCTCCACCGCGCCACCTCGGTGATCAGCTACGGCATCGCCAATCTGGAGGCGCAGCTCGGGCTGCTGCTGTTCGATCGCGCCGGCACCCGCAAGCCGATCCTGACTGCCGCCGGCCGCTCGGTGCTCGCCGAAGCGCACGCGATCGCGCACGGCATGGATGGCCTGCGCGCCAAGGTGAAGGGGCTGACGCAAGGGCTCGAGCCCGAGGTCGGCGTGGCGGTCGACGTGATGTGGCCGAGCGCGTGGCTGGGATCGGTGCTCAAGGATTTCGCGCGCGAATACCCGACAGTGGCGCTCCGCCTCCATGTCGAGGCGCTGGGTGCGGTTGCGGCGCTGGTGCTCGACGGGCGGGCCTCGATCGGGGTCAGCGGGCCGCTGTCGTTCGAGGTGGAGGGCATTGAGCATCTCGCGCTGGGCTCGGTGCCGATGGTGCCGGTCGCTGCCCCTGACCATCCGCTCGCACAGGGCCGGCTGAAGCCCGGCGCCGGGCGCGCGCACATCCAGCTGGTGCTGACCGATCGCTCGCCGCTGACCGCGGGCCGCGACTTTTCGGTGCTCAGCGACCGTACCTGGCGGCTCGCCGATCTCGGCGCCAAGCACCAGCTGCTGCGCGAGGGCATAGGCTGGGGCAACATGCCCGAACCGATGATCGCGGAAGATCTCGGAGCAGGCACGCTGGTGAAGCTCGATCTGCCCGACGCCAGCGGCATGACCTACGTCTTCGAAGGCATATACCGCGCCGACGCACCGCCCGGCCCCGCCGCCAGCTGGCTGCTTCAGCGCTTCGCTTCGGCGGCGGGCGTGTCGCAGGCGGAGTGAGGGTGGAAGCTGAGGAAAGCTGGATACGATCGGCGCAGCCATCTAGCTTAAGCGTCTTCCCGACTGCCTAGCCTAATTTGGGGACGCGCTGCGGGTGTCGCGGCGTGACGACGTCCAGTCTGCGATGACACAGCATGCCCATCGCATCGCCACGCTGGACCGTCCATCCGGGCTCACGTCAGCAGACGGTGAGGCCGTAGCTGGAAGGCTCGGCGTAACGATCATCGATCTGGATCGGACGCTCACGCGCCGCGGCACCTATTCGCCATTTCTGATCTATGCTGCGAGGACGCGCGCACCTTGGCGCCTTTTGCTGATCCCCGCGGTGCTGGCGTGCATGATCGCGTATAAAACAGGGTTGATGTCACGCAAGGCACTCAAGCAACAGATGCACTGGATGCTGCTTGGGGACGGCATCCTGAAAGCGCGCGTCGATCGCCTCGCGAAAGGCTTTGCCGCGCGCGTGATGGGGTCCAACCTCAATCCCGGCGCACAGGAACTCGTCGCGCGTGAGCAGGCGGAGGGCCGGATCGCTATCCTTGCGACCGCAGCACATCGCTTTTACGCCGAAGCGATCGCCGACAGGCTCGGGATCGATCGCATCGTCGCCACCGAGTCGGTCTGGCAAGATGGACAGCTGACGTCGGAAATACTTGGCGAGAACTGTTACGGCGCGGAGAAGGCGGCAGCGGTGCAGCGCCACCTGCACATGATGGGACTGGACCGTTCCGCAATCTCTCTACGCTGCTACTCGGACGATGTGTCCGACCTGCCCTGCTTCGAGGCTGGCGACGAGGCGATCACGGTGAATCCGTCCGCCGCGCTGAAGATGATCGGAGCGGCGCGCGGCTGGCCTATGCTTCGGCTGAACTAAGAAGAGATCAGGGGGACAATGATGCGAATACGAACGTGGGGGGTGGCCCTGGGCGCTGTGTTGCTGCTTCCGCAGCCTGCCTCTGCACGCGACACAAAGGCGTGGGGCGATGCCAGCAGCATCGGCCGCGACGCGCTCGTTGCCGCCGCGTTGGGGTTTCCGGCGGTTCAGGGTGATTGGAAAGGCGACCTCGAGGCGGGCGGCAGCATGATCGCGGCGTTCGGCGTCACCGAGGGGCTCAAGGCTGCGTTTCCGGAGCGGCGCCCCGATGGCAGCGACGACAAGAGTTTCCCGTCCGGTCATGCCTCGATCTCGTTCGCCGCCGCCGCAACGCTGCAGAACCGCTACGGCTGGAAGGTGGGGCTGCCCGCGCAACTGGTCGCCGCCTTCGTCGGCGTCGGCCGCGTCGAGGCGCGCAAGCATCATTGGTACGACGTTGCGGCCGGCGCCGCGATCGGTGAGGCATCGGGCTTCCTCATCACCTCGAAGCGCGACGCTGCAATTCGGGTCATGCCTTGGGGCGATGCGTCTGGCGGCGGGGCGACGATCGGAATGCGCTTCTAGTCTGCGGGTTAAAAATGCACGGCCGCGCCGAGCCGGATCGTACGCGGCCGCTGCGGCGTGATCTGGTCGCCTGCCACGACGCCGAACGGATCGCCGAGCGCGAAGATGTTCCCCCGCGCGTCGAACAGGTTGGTTGCATCGAACGAGATGGTGACGCGTCCCAGCGGCATGCTCGCGCCTGCGGCCGTATCGACATAGCGGCCTTGGTGCAGGTCGAGCGCGGTGCCGATCCCCAGCCGCGATCGCCCCACGAACCGCGCCGACCCGGTCAGCGCTATGACATGCTCGGCCACCGGGATCGTATAACGCGCGCCGATGCGCACGATCTCGTCGGGGATGTTGGGCAGGCTGGCATCGCGCTCGCCGGCGAACGCGGCTGCCGGCTTCGACAACCGGCTATGGTCGGCGAACACTTCGCCGTCGATTGCCAGCCTGGCCGAGGGATGCCAACCGACTTGCGCCTCGAAGCCGATGATGCGCCCCGACCCGATATTCGCCGTATAGGGAAGGCCACCGACATCGACGAGGTCCGCCTGGATGTCATGCCACTGCGTCAGCGACGCCGCCATGGATGCGGTGAGGTGGTCCCCAGGATTGCCGTAGCGGATGCCGGCCTCGTAGCTCGCCACGCTGTCGGACTGGAAGCGCTGGGTGACGCTGCCCTGCGAGGAGAGACCACCCGGGCGAAACCCTTCCTCGTAGCGCACGAAGACGGATAGGCGATCCGCCGGCTTCCACAACGCGCCGAGCGACGGCAAGACCGCTGCGGCGTGGCGGTGGGGTTCCGATCCCACGTCCGGCTCGTCGAGCGCATGATCGACCAGGCGGGCATATTCGATCCGCGCACCCGCCGTGGCGAACAGGCGGTCGACAAGCCGCAGCGTACCTTCGCCGAACAGCGACGCTTCCTCGGCGACGTCGTCGGTGCCGACGATGCGATTGCCGGTACCGGGTGCGCCGAGTGTCCGCGTCAGCCGGTTGCCGCTGCGCAGCAGTTCGGCTCCGATCACCCAGCTGCTGCCTGATGCATATTGCTGCGACAGCCGCGTCTCATCGGTCAGCAGCGTGATGTGGTTCCGCTCCTGGAAGAGGCGCAGCGAAGCTGTGGACAGGCTGGCGTCATAGGTCGAGTCGACGTCGTGGCGCACCACCGACATCGCCGAGACCAGCTCCGCCCAGCCCATATCGTGGCGGACGGTGAGGCTGCCGAGCGCATAATCATTGTCGAAGGGCTGCGCGAGCACGCTTGATCGCTGCAGCGGCGGCAGCCCGCGCTCGGCATATCGGCCGTCGCGGCTGTTGATCCCCTGATCGACCACGCCGAGATCGATCGTCCAATCGGCGGCTGGCCGACAGCGCAATGTCGCGCGGAGCCCACGCGTCGTCGTGCGGTTGATGTCCTTCAATCCGCGGGTGGGATCGTCGATATAGCCGCCATCGACATAGCCGTAACCGACAACCCGCAACGCAAGTCGGTCGTCGACGATCGGTATGTTCGCGACCGCGGATATGTCGCCGCCCGGTGCGCCATGGGCCTGGGATGAGGCGCCGCCGCCGATCTCGAACGACGCGCGCGACAGATCGGGCGCTTCCGGCACCAGCCGCACGATGCCGCCGAGCGATCCTGCGCCGTAGAGCGCACCCTGCGGCCCCTCGAGTACCTCCACCGAAGCGACGTCGATCAGCGCGAGTTCGGGGTCGGGGGCATTATAGTTGAGCCGCACTTCGCCGAGATACTGGCCGACGGTCGCCTGCGTCGGTCCGTTGAAGCTCGAATCGGCGACGCCGCGGATGAACAGCTTGTCGCGCCCGGGGCCGAGATGCGTCGACAACAGGACGGGCACCGCATCGACCAGCGCCTGCGATCCGTGGATCAAGCGGCCGGGACGGAGCGCGCTTGCATCGACGATGACGACGCTTCCGATATAGTTCTGCAGCGCCTCGGCGCGCTTGCTGCCGGTGACGACGATATCGGGCATCGAGGGCGGTGGCATCGGCGGGGCAGCCGACGCCTTTGCCGGCGAACTCGGCAGCGGCCGTCGCACGATTTCGAATGTCTGCGGGTCGATCTGACGATAGGTCGCTGCCGTTCCCGCGAGGATATGCGACAATGCCGCTGCGACGGGCATGCGCCGGTTGACGCCATGCACCGGAACCGCAGCGATCGAAGCATCGCCGATCCCGATCGTGACGCCGGCCTGAGTGCCGATCGCCACCACGGCGGACCCGAGCGATCCGGCCGGAATGACAAAGCGGAAGGCTTGCATCGGCTGAGCGTGACCGGCGGAAGCCAGCAGCGCGATCCCGGCGATGCCTAGGGGTAGCGACCTCACTGCGCCGGTGTCGTCATCCGCCAGCCCTGCGCGTCATGCCGCACCGCGACGCCCATCACCGCGCCCATCCGCCTGAACATGCGCGCGCGATCGGCATCGATCATCACCACGCCGCTGAACCGGCTCTCCGCCAGTGCGGGATCGACCATGACCGGCTGGCCGATGCTGCGCGCCACGTCCTGCGCAACTTCCGTAAGTGTCGCATCGCGATAGAGCAGCCGGCCCGAACGCCAGCCACCGACCGCGACGGTGTCGACCGCGCGCACCGTGGCGCTGTTGTCGGCGATGCGCATCGCCTGGCCGCCGTCGAGCCGCACCCCGGCTCCTTCCGGATCGTAGAGCACCGCACCCTCGCGCACCGCAATCCGCGTCTCTCCACTGCGATGCACCACGTCGAAGGCGGTCCCGACATCCTGGAAGGTCGCACCCCCTGCATGCACCACGAAGGGATGCGCGGCATCGTGGCGAACGGCAAAGTATGCCTCGCCCTGTTCGAGGGTTGCGATGCGACTATCGGCTCGATCGAGCTGCAGCCTGCTGTCACCGTTCAGCGCTATTGACGTGCCGCCAAGCATGATCGAGCGCCGCTCGCCGGGCGCCGTTCGGATCGCAAAGGGCTGTGCCGTCTTGGCTAGCATCGCGGGGATCATGACGATGGCGGCCAGGCTGGCGGCTACAGCAACACCCAGCCCAGCACCCCAACGGGTCCAGCGGCGGCTTGTGATCATCGGTTCGGGCGCGTTGTCGTTCAGCGGCACCGGCGCGATCGCCAGCGAACGAGACGATGCAAGCCCGCGTGTCGCGTCTGCCATCGCGGTGCTTGCCGCGTCGAACGCCGTGGCGTTGCGCGGATCGGCTTCGAGCCAAGCGATGTGCGCCTCCCAATCCGCGAAGGCCGGGTCGTGCAGCCGGCGCACCCAGTCAAGCGCCTCATCGAAGCGCCGATGATCAGCGATTGCCATCTGCAGGCTCCTTGTCGACGAGCGACGTGTCGGCGCTGTAGCCGAGCGCGCGCTGCGCGCCGGCCACCGCTCGATAGGCTTTCTGCAGATGCTTCTCGACCGCGCTGAGCGTGATGCCCAATTCGGCTGCGATGTCACGCTGGGCGGCCTCGTCGACCCGGTGACGTCGGAAGATATGCTCGGTTCGGGGCCCGAGCGCCGCCAGCACCCGATCGATCTGGCGCAGGCGATCGCGCGCTATGAGGATACGTTCCGCACCCGGCGCACCGTCCGCATCACCGTCCTGGTGCTCGGAACCGCTGCCATAGGCAATTTCCCGGCGCTGGCGGCGCTGCGCGGAGCGATAGCGATCCAGCATCAGGTTGTGCGCCATGCGATAGAGGTAGGCGAGCGGATCGTCGATCTTGCCATCGGCGATCGCCTGCGCGCGTATCCACAGGTCCTGCAGACAGTCGTCGGCGTCATCGCCGGCACCCCGCGCGCTGAGATAGCGCAGCAGCATCGACTGGTTGGCCATGAACGCCTGGGCAAGAACGCCGCCCGCCATGCTCCGGTGCTTCCCGATCGATGATGACAGGCGATCGTAGGCGCTTGCTGCGGGCATCGTAAAGCGCATCGTTGCGCGCGCGGAAGGCATCAGCCTAGCCCGCGATGCTGCGGCAGAGCGGTCCCGGCGGCAAGACGACGGATCATTTTGCCCTCACCGGCATTCATCGCACCCGTCATCAACCGAACCATAGGCATAACGTCGTGCGCGCGCTCAACCCGCATCTGGTCCAGAGCCCTCCTGGACGATCGCTTCAGTCCTGGAACTTGAGTGCCACATAGGCGGCGTAGTCTCCGGCGGTCGAGCGATGCTGGATGAGCGGTCCGCCGGAGCCGATGATCGACCATTTGGGCGCAACCTGCCAATCGACGCCGAAGCCGACACCCGTGCTCGTAGGCGAACCGATGGCGTCGGCGGTCTGGTGGTAGATTTCGCCGCCTAGCGTCAGATTGCGGGCCGCTTGCCGCGTAAGGGCGACGCCGCCGAACCCGTAGTTCCGGTTGCCCGCGCCACGGTCCAGCGTCCAGCCGGCGCCGCCGAACAGCGACCAAGGCCCGAAATCCTTCTCGGCCCACAGCGGGATCGAAACGCCGGCTTTGCCCGATCCGAACCGGTGGTTCGCGGTAGGCACTTCGAGCTTGGGGAACAGGCTCACATCAGGCAACCAACTGCCGGCGCGCTGATGCAGGAACCGGTATTTGGCGCCGAGTTCCAGATCGGACAGACCGACGTGCGACGCTTCACCGGCGCCGTGTTCATACGCCGCCGATACGACTGCGCTGAGCTGCAGGTCGCGCGCGCCGCCATAATTGATGTCGAACCCGCTGATCCCCTCGGTCGCGTGCGCGAACGCCGTGCCGGTGGCGAAGCCATAGACCTCCCACTTGCCCGTATCGGTGGGCTCGGGATCGTCGGTGACATAGGGGGGCCCGGCCGACGCGGGCACCGAAAGGACAGCCGCGCCAAGGGCCGCCAGCGCAGCGACCAAAGATCGCACGCGATTTACGCTTCGGCCCGCGGATGCGATCCGGCACGCTGCGGGAGCAGCAGGATGCACAGCAGGATCACCGCGCCCAACACCGCCGACGCGAGCGGCCGGCTCATATCAAAGCCCCCCTTCGCCACCGGCTTGTCGAACAGATCGCCTAGGGTAGCGCCGAGCGGACGGGTCAGGATGAACGCCGCCCAGAACAGCAGCACGCGCGAGACTCTGGTCCACTGGTAGAGCGCCAGCAGTACAAGCAGCAGCAGGCCGAACACGATCGCGCCACCTTCGTAACCGAGCCCCGCGTCGGCGATCCAATCGCCCAATGCGGTGCCCAGCGTCTGCGAGAAGGTGATGGTGATCCAGTAGAAGATCTCCGCGCGCGGCGAGCGCACCGTATCGACCGCGACGCTCCCGAGCGTCCAGTACCACGCGCACAGCGACACGATGACGCAGGCACCGAGCAGCAGCGATCCGCCGGGGTAGCCGATGCCGAGCGAGCGATCAGCGAAATCCGCCATCGTCGTGCCCGCGGTGGTCGAGGCGATGATGGTTGCCCAGTAGAGATAGGGGTGGAAGCGCCTGGCCGCGATCTGCCACGTGACGAACACCACCAGCAAGCTCGCGAAGATCGCGGTGCCGACGAGGTAACCCAGGTCCCACGTCATCGTCACCGTGTCGCCGCCGGTTTCGCCGAGCGTGGTGGCGGCAATCTTGATGATCCAGAAGGCCAGCGTCACGGCCGGGACCTTGCTCAGCGTCTCGCCGGCCACCGTGTCGTTCGTCATATCGGGAATACCTCGTGTGGAACACTGGAGGTCAGCGGACCGGAGCGAACACCAGCACCTTGAGCGTGCCGGGCACGACCCGACGCCGGGCGCCAGGGGTGGCACCGGGACTGGTATCGGCAGCCGCCACGAACAGCTTCCCGCTCGCCGCATCCACCGCCATGGTGCGTCCGCTGACCGCTGTATGCAGGCTCTCGATCAGCTCGTAACGATCCGGCGTGACTTGCTGGTAGATGCTCACCGTGCCGTCTTTGCCGTTCGAACTGAATACCCTTCTGCGGTTGGCATCGAATGCGATCGCATCGCTGCCCGCGCCGATCGGCAGGCTGGCGACGATCCGCCCGTTGTCCGCGTCGAGCACCATCATCACGTCGTTCTCGCAGCCCATGAAGAGCCGCTTGTCGGCTGCATCGGAGGCGAGCCCGTGCGGCCTGACGCAGCCCGGCGTCGGCCAGCGCGCGGTGATCGTGCCGGTGCGCGCATCGATAGCGACCAGATCGCTCTTCTCTTCGCCGGCCGCGAAGATCCTGCCCGTACCGTCGGCGGCGACATATTCAACCTTCTCGCCCGCCGTGATCGTCGCGACCACCGTATTCGATCCGGGATCGATGACGCTGATCGTGCCAGGATCGCCCTCGACGACGAAGACGCGGCCCGTGCGCGGCTCGGAGGCCATCGCGTCTGCATCGGGAGCGACCGAGATCGTCTTGGTAATCGCAAAGGTCTTGGGATTGAAGGCAATGACGCGGCCGTTCTCGCCGTCATCGGTGAACCCCTCGCCGGTCGCATGCGAGATAGCAGTCCCGTGCGTCCCGCCTGCGATCGAAGCAACGGTACCGATAAGCCGATCGGTGACACCGTCGATTACCGTCAGCTCACTCCCGTGCGCGACGTAGACATGCCGGCTTGCCGGGTCGGAGACGACATAGTCCCAATGATCCGGCTGGCCGAGCGGGATGGTGGCGACAAGGGTGTAGGCATCCGCCGCGCGCGCCGCTGATACGTCGCCCACGCTTAGCCATGCAAGGAGCGTCAGAACCTTCGGCGGCACCAGCATGTCGGACGTCCTGTAAAGCTTGAGCCATCGTAGCGGCGCGCGCAGGTGTAAACACCATTGAGACGTCGCGTCGGCGCAGCAACCGCATCGCCAGTTATGACGACCAGGCTAGCAACATACTTCTCCCTCAGCGGCATGAGAAGTTATCGACTAGTTACGGCGATGACGTTTGCGGAGGCGTGATGGATGGAGCCTGCAGGACGCACGAGGCCCTGGCGCTGGGGCGTCCGGAGCCTGTGGCGTTGTATGTGGGTTTGGTGTTGGTTGCGGGGACAGGATTTGAACCTGTGACCTTCAGGTTATGAGCCTGACG
>CAXTBZ010000060.1:0-15809 GCA_964242855.1 uncultured Sphingomonadaceae bacterium | reverse complement strand
TGATCTACGAGGATTCGAACCTCATCAAGCGCGCCATCCGCGACATCTATTCGCGCGAGATCGACGAGGTGATCGTCGAGGGGCAGGAGGGCTACACCACCAGTCGCGAATATATGAAGCTGCTGATGCCGAGCCACGCCAAGAAGGTGCGGCCCTACGTCGATCCGGTGCCGCTGTTCCAGCGCTTCGGGGTCGAGGACCAGCTCACCGCGATGTACCAGCCGCTGGTTCAGCTGAAATCCGGCGGGTATCTGGTGATCAACCCGACCGAGGCGCTGGTTTCGATCGACATCAACTCGGGCCGTTCGACCCGCGAGCACAATATCGAGCAGACCGCTACCGCGACCAATCTCGAGGCTGCGCACGAGATCGCGCGCCAGCTCCGCCTGCGCGACATGGCCGGGCTTGTCGTCATCGACTTCATCGACATGGAGAACAGCTCCAACATCCGTAAGGTCGAGAAGACGATGAAGGAGGCGCTGAAGAACGATCGCGCCCGCATCCAGGTCGGCCGCATCTCGTCCTTTGGCCTCATGGAGATGAGCCGCCAGCGGCTGCGTACCGGCGTGCTGGAAGCATCGACCCGGATCTGCCCGCATTGCGAAGGGACCGGCTTCGTCCGTACCGCATCGTCGGCGGGCCTGTCCGCGCTGCGCCTGCTCGAAGAGGCGGCGGCGCGCGGCAAGGGCACCTACCTCACGCTGCGCGCCAGCCGCGAGGCGACGATCTACGTGCTCAATCGCAAGCGCGGCGAGATCAGCGAGATCGAGGAGCGCTACGGCGTCCAGATCGAGGTGATCCCCGATCATCACGACGAGGGTGCGCGGATGACGGTGGACATTGCCGGCCCGCCGCCGACCCACATGCCCAAGCTCGCGCCGATGCCGGAGCCCGATCCCGATGACGACATCTGCGATGACATCGAGGACGAGGAGGACGAGGAGATCGTCGCCGACGACGGTGACGAGGCGAAGTCGGAGCGTGCGCCGCGCGAGGATCGTGGCGAGGGTGAAGGACGCGGCCGCGGCCGTGGCCGCCGCCGCCGCCGCCGTGGTGGCCGTCGCGAGGATGGTCAGCCCGAAGGCGAAGCGGTCGAGAGCGGTGAAGCTACCGAACAGGACGAATTCGCCGAGCCGATCGCGGCGTCTGATGGGCCCGAGGGCGAGCAAGGCGAGAGCGAGCAGGGCGCGCCCGTAGAAGGCAGCCACGAAGATGGTGCCGAAGGCGAGGGCGCGCGCCGCCGCCGCCGCCGGGGCCGTCGCGGCGGTCGCCGTCGTGAGGGTGGCGAGCCGCTGATCGTCGACGCGGGCGATGTCGGCCCGGCCGTCACCGATGGCGCGGACCTCGCTCCTGAGGCGACTACGGACGCCGAACCGTCCGAGGCACCGCCGGTGAGCGCTGCAGCTGCGGTGGAGGAGGCGCCGGCCGCCAAGCCGCGCGCGCGTCGTCGCCCGCGGGCTCGTGCCGAGGATGCCGGGGCGATTGCGCCGGCGGTAGAAGCTCCGGTCGAGGAGGCGCCCTCGATCGAGGCCGCTATCGCGACCGAGGAGGAAACGCCGAAGCCCAGGGGGCGCCGATCGCGCAAGAAGGCCGACGAGGCTCCTGCCGCCGACGCCGCGCCAGCCGCCGAGATCGCTGCGCCCGTGGCGGAGGATGCGCCCGCTCCAAAGCCGCGCCGTTCGCGTCGCAAGGCCGAGCCTGCTGCTGATGTGCCCGTGGAGGCGCTCGACGAGAGCGGTGCCGATCCGGCCACCGAAGCCGCTCCCGAACCTGCCGCCGACGCGGAAGCCGAAACCGAGGCGGACGGCACCCCGCGCCGCGGTTGGTGGCAGCGCACCTTCGGCGCCTGATCCCTTGTGGCGCCATCCGCCGAACCCGCCTTCAGCGCGGGTTCAGCGGGTGGCGCCGAGTGGGACGCATGTCTCTTCATGTCGGACGTGATGATTTGCCGTGTAGCCTAAATCCGTTTGCCCCGGGCCTGTCGAAGGGCTGTCCTTCTCTTATCATCGCGTAGGGAGAAGGACGATGCTTCGACAAGCTCAGCACGAACGGGTGTGGCACGGCGTCCGCCACCACCTCGCCGCACTTGGCCGCGCGCTCACCCTGATCCTGCTGACCTTTCTCGTCGCCGGGCGGCCGGTCATGGCGCAGGACGCCGATCCGCAGATCCTGCGCGATACCGAGACCGAAGCGTTCCTGCAGGAGATCGCGGCGCCAATGGCGAAGTCGGCGGGGCTTGCGCCGGGTGCGCTCAAGGTCGTGCTGATCAACGATCCGGAGATCAACGCCTTCGTTGCGGGCGGGCAGGTCATCTACATCAATTCGGGCCTGATCGAGGCGGCTGACAACGCCAACGAGGTCGAGGGCGTGATCGCGCATGAGCTCGGCCATATCGAGGCGGGGCACATCCCGCTGCAGGGCGACGGTATCCGGCCGGCGAGCCGCATCGCGCTGCTCTCGCTGCTGCTGGGCGTCGCGGCGATGGCGGCGGGCGCGGGGAGCGCGGGCCTGGCCGCGCTGGGGGCCGGCACCACGATCGCGCAAAGCAACGTGCTCGCCTTCAGCCGCGGGCAGGAGGGCAGCGCAGATGCGTCGGCGGTGCGCCACCTCAACGACGCGCATCTTTCGGGCAAGGGCATGATCAGCTTCTTCGGCAAGCTCAAGCTGGAGGAATACCGCCTCACGCCCGCCGACCAGACGATTAATCCCTATGCGCAGACCCACCCGATGACCGAGGATCGCCAGTCCGCACTGGAGGCCGATCTGGAGAAGTCGCCGTGGTGGAATGCGCCGCAGGATCCCGCCAAGCAGGCGCGCTTCCTGCGCATAAAGGCTAAGCTCGCGGGTTACGTGCAGGACCCGGACGTGACGCTGAAGAAGATGCCGGAGAGCGATCAGTCGATCCCCGCGCACTATGCCCGCGCCTATGCCTGGCACCGCGCCGCTTATCCCGACAAGGCCGATGCGGAGGCCGACGCGCTGCTCGCTACCGCCCCGCTCGATCCGTATTTCAACGAGCTGAAGGGCCAGATTCTGCTTGAGAACGGTCATCCCAAGGAGGCGCTGGTGCCGCTGCGCATCGCGGTGGCGCAGTCGCACCAGGCGCCGCTGATCTCCGCGCTGTTCGGGCAGGCGCTGATCGCGACCGACGATCCCACCAACTTCGCCGAGGCCGAGCAGGTGCTGAAGATCTCGGTCGACAAGGATCGCGACGATCCGCTCGCCTGGTTTGCGTTGGGCGCGGTGTACGCGCAGCGCGGCGACGAGCCCCACGCGGCGCTGGCAGCCGCCGAACGCTATGCGATGAACGGGGATGACCAGCTTGCCCGCAGCAATGCCGAACGCGCGCTGCTCGGGCTGAAGCAGGGCACCAGCGACTATCTGCGCGCCGAGGATGTCGCGGTCACCTCGCGCAACAATATGGACAGCAGATACGGAAAGCATCGATGAGCATCGGCTGGAAGGAAGCCGCAGGTGGTTTGGGCGCCGCGGCGATCGGCGCGGTGATCGCCGTCGCGGTGACGGGCAGCCTTGGCGGGGCACCCGATCGCGCCGCGACGGGGCAGGTGGTCCACGACTACATCCTCGATCATCCCGAGATCATCACGGCGGCAATGGATCGGCTGCAGGACAAGCAGACCGCGCAGGCGATCGCAGCCGACCGCGCGCGGATCGAGGCGCCGTTCGCGGGCGCGTTCGCCGGCAATCCGAAGGGCGACGTGACCCTCGTGGAGTATTTCGATTACGCCTGCGGGTTCTGCAAGCAGACGGTCGCCGATGTCGATCGGCTAGTGGCGAGCGATCCCAAGCTCCGTGTCGTCTACAAGGACCTGCCCGTGCTCGACGGCGCGATCAGCGATCGGGCCGCGCAGATCAGCCTGGTCGCCGCCAAGGCAGGCAAGTTCCTGGCCTATCATCACGTCGTCTACAACGGCACCGGCCCGCTCACTGACGAACGCATGGACGCCGCGGCGAAGAGCGTCGGGCTCGATACGTCCGGCCTGTCGAGCGCCGACATCGTGGACGAGATCAACACCAACCTCGCCACCGGCAAGGCACTGCGCATGGCGGGCACGCCGACCTTCATCGTCGGGGACCAGTTGCTCCAGGGCGCGGTCGGCTATGCCGCGCTGAAGGATGCGGTGGACAAGGCGAGGGCGGGCACGGGGTAACGTTTCCTGCGATACGCGGACTACGCAGCGGGGAGATGATGCCCTAAGGTCCGTGATGCGGTTCAAGGAGCGACACATCCTCTACCTCCACATCGGGCGAAACAAGGCAGCCTCGACGAGCCTTCAGCGTCAATGGGTCGATCATTCGGCGTACCTCGAACAGCACGGCGTCCAGTATGCGCTGTTCGGTCAGCCCAATCCGCCCGACCGCGACTTCCCGATCTTCAACGATCACTGGGCGCTCAGGCGGTCCGTCGAGCAGCATCCCGACAAATCGATGCTCGTCTCGCACGAAGGCCTGTGCTGCTTCGAGCCCGAACTCATGCGGGTGATGGCCACCGACCTCGCCGAAAGCGGCCTGCGCCTGCTGTTCTACACGCGCCCCTACCGAAGCTGGATCGTGTCGTCGTACAGCTTCGATGTCAGGATCGGCTTCAACCGCCAGCCGTTCGCACAGTATCTCGCAAGCATGCAGCCGAGGATCAGCGCCTGGCCGACGATCGCGCTGTGGGGAGACATCATCGGCTGGGACAGGATGCGCATCCGCTCGATCGATCCGGCCGATCTCGACGCGGGCGAGATCGCGATAGATGCGTTCACCGCGATCGACCTGGTGCCGCCGCCAAGCTTGCAATCGAGCGCAGCATCGACTCGCGAGAATGTGTCGGCGCCGTGGATGCTGATCGAGCTGATCCGGTTGCTGGGCGCAGGCGGCAGCGGCCTCGGCTGGTCGCCGGCCGAACGCGCCGTAGCGGATGTCCTCCATCTCTATTTGGACGACGCGGTTCGGCTGGCCGGTGTCACCGCTCCACCAGCGAACTATCTGAGCGGAGCACAGGCGGGATCGCTACAGACCCTCTACAACAAGGACCTCGATCGCATCGCCACGGTGACCGAAACCCGGCTTCAGCCCGATCTGGAGCTGTTGGCCGAGCAGCCCTTCATCCCCTCGCCAGAAACGATCCCGCGAGAGATCCTGCGCGCGCTGCGAAGCCTCGCCTGCACGGACGAGGCACGACGTCAGCACCCGGGCGTCGCGGATTTTGCTTCCACCGAGGCATTCAGCGCATTGTGTAGGTAGGTCGACCCTCGACCTAAGCTGCGGGATTTGGCAATTTCTCGCCGGCGAAAAAGGCAGCGAGGTTGGCCATCAGCATCGCCGCCATCTTTGCGACCGCTTCCTGCGTCGCGCCGGCGGTGTGCGGGGTGAGCACGGTGTTGGGTACGTCCGCCCAGCGGGCAGCCGACGTCGGTTCGCTCTCGAACACGTCCAGGGCAGCGCCGCCGAGGCTGCCATCCCTCAGCGCGGCGATCAGCGCGTCCTCGTCGACCAGCTGGCCGCGTGCGATGTTGACGAGCAGTCCCTGTGGCCCGAGCGCCGCGATCACCTCCGCCGAGATCAGCCCGACATTGCCCGCGTGCGCCCGCGCAGCGACGACGAGGACATCGCTCTGTCGCGCCAGTTCGATGAGGCTGTCGATGCGCGGCCAGCCGGCATCGGGCTTGGCGTTCGGCCCCCACCAGGATACGCGCATCCGCATCGCCTCCGCCCGACGCGCTACCGCGATCCCGATCGATCCGAGCCCGACGATGCCGATCCGCATGCCGCCAAGCGAACGGGTCAGCGGCTTCTCGCGCGCGCTCCAGCCGCCGGCGCGCAGGCGACGGTCGCCCGATACGATCGCGCGGATATGGCCGATGATCAGCCCGATCGCGTGGTCGGCGACATCCTCGTCATTGGCGTCGTGCGCATGGCTCACCGCAATGCCGCGCGCTCTCGCCCACTCGACGTCGATCCCATCATAACCGACAGTCAGGCAGGCGATCAGGCCGAGATCGGGCATCCGCTCGATCAGTTCGGCGGGGATCGCGAACTCGCCGGCCGCCACGATCGCGCGTGCTTGCGCGATGCGGGGCTCGTCTTCCGACTCCCACAAGCGCAAGACATCGTAATGCTGCTCGAGCAGGGGCGTGAGCGGCGCAAGATGGGGCTGCGCGATGAGGACGACGGGACGATCGGTCATCGCGGTCCTATAAGGCGATCCGGCTTCGGACACTAGGCGGCCCCCTTCGCCTTGCCCCATTCGCGCATCCACCGTGTAGCCGAGATAGCCGGTGCCGAAGAGCGCGTAGAGCGGCTGCGGGATCGCATCGAGATAGGCGGCGACGGCGCGGGTGCAGACCGCTGCGGTGACCGGGCTCACCGCCGCCAGCGCCGCCATCGGGAAGGCGCCGAGCAGCAGCGCGTACATGACGTACAGGAAGGTCGGCCGCGCACGGCTGGTGAACGGATCGGCCGAGGCGGCCTCGGTGGCGAGCGGGGGCGGGGTGCTCGCCATCAACCGATCCGGTTCGCGAGCCAGCCGTAGAGGAACGCCTCGTTGGCCGGCCGGGCCTCGGCGAGCGCTACGTAGCGTTCGCCTTGCAGCGCATCCAGCGCCTTGACCAGCACCGTCTCGCCGGCGGCGCCGCGGACACGGAGGAAGGCCTTGAGCGCTGCGATCGCGGCGGTGTCGATCAGGCCTGCGCTCGCGATGTCGCGATAGTCCGTGCCGTTACGGTTGAGCGCGTTCAGCGCGCGGCGCAGGAAGCCGGCGGCGATGTCCGGGCCCATGTTCACGCCGGTATCGAACAGTTCCGCCGCCACTTTCGGCGCAAGCGTGGCGATGGCCGGCAGGTTCGGCTTCGCCCAATAGTCGGTGTCATAGATGGCGACGGCGGTCATGCGTGGCAGCTTGGCCATGGCGCCGGCATAGCCGTGGGCGCGGGCCGTGGCCTGGGTGATACCATAGCGCGTCGGGCCACCTTGGTCCGCAGTGCAAGCGACATAGCCGCCTTCCCGGGCAATCAGTTCATCGATGAGGTCGGTAGGGTCCATGGCTCGGCTCCAACGAATCGAGCCAGATCATATAACCAAAAAGGTTCGTGAAGTAAAGCGAAAAGCCGCGGCGGTCCCTACCACGGCGGCTTCTCGAACTTTGCGTGACGACGTCGTCAGGCGACTTGGGCGGTGGTCACCTCTTGCGGATCGCGCAGCACGTAGCCGCGGCCCCACACCGTTTCGATGTAATTGTCGCCCTCGCATGCTAGCGACAATTTCTTGCGCAGCTTGCAGATGAACACGTCGATGATCTTGAGTTCGGGCTCGTCCATGCCGCCGTAGAGATGGTTCAGGAACATCTCCTTGGTGAGCGTGGTGCCCTTGCGGAGCGAGAGCAGCTCCAGCATCGCATATTCCTTGCCGGTCAGATGGACACGGGCGCTATCGACCTCGACCGTTTTGGCATCGAGATTGACCGCGAGCTTGCCGGTCTTGATGACGGACTGGCTGTGCCCCTTCGAACGGCGGACGATCGCATGAATGCGGGCGACCAGCTCCTCGCGATGGAACGGTTTCACGACGTAATCGTCGGCGCCGAAGCCCAGGGCCCGGACCTTGCTGTCCATCTCGGACACGCCCGACAGGATCAGCACCGGCGTCTGCACCTTGGCGACGCGCAGTTTCTTCAGCACATCGTAGCCGTGCATGTCCGGCAGGTTGAGATCGAGGCAGATGATGTCGTAATCATACAGCTTGCCGAGATCCAAACCCTCTTCACCCAGATCGGTGGTGTAGGTGTTGAAGCCTTCGGCACCCAGCATCAGCTCGATCGCCTTGGCGGTGGTGGGATCATCTTCGATCAGGAGCACGCGCATCGTCTGTCTTCCCCGTCAGCACGGCCCGTGGCGCATCCGCCCAAGCCCTTCGATTACGTTTACGGGTATGAATGGAAAAGGTTAACGGGGCGTAAAGACCAAGTGAATCCTTTATGCGCCGAGCCGAATCTGCGTTGCGCTATGTCGGGCGGGCGTGGCACGGGAGCCACATGCTGAGCGAGCGGATCCTGTTCATCGATGGCGAGGCGATCGTGCTCGACAAGCCGGCCGGCCTGCCGGTCGATCGTCCGCGCGACGGGTCGGCGAGCGTCGAAAGTGCGCTGCAGTCCCTACAATTCGGTTTCCAGCGGCTGCCCGCGACGGTGCATCGTCTCGATCGCGACACCTCGGGCTGCCTGCTGCTCGCGCGCAATCCCAAGGCGCACAAGCGCTTCGCAGCGACGTTCGCGGCAGGGCTGGTCGAGAAGGCCTACCTGGCGGTGCTCGACGGCGTGCCTGCCGAGAGATCGGGCCGCGTCGAGCTGGCGCTTTCGAAATACTCTACCCGCGACGAAGGCTGGCGGATGGTGCCCGACAGCCGGGGCAAGGCGGCGGTGACCGATTGGCGGATGCTGGGCGAGGAAGGCGGCCGCGCGCTGGTCGAGTTCAGACCCCAGACCGGCCGCACCCACCAGCTGCGCGTCCACGCCGCTGACGGCATCGGCGTGCCGATCGCGGGCGACCCGGTCTACGGACATGGCGGAGAGCCCATGCTCCTCCACGCGCTCCGCCTCGTCGTGCCGCGCGATCTCAAGGCGGCGATCTCAGCCGAGGCGCCGCTGCCGCCGAGCTTCGCGGCCTGGGCGGGCCTGCTCCATGCCGACGCCTGAGACCTACATCATCCCCGACGACGCGATCGAGGAGCGATTCCTCGCCGCGACCGGCCCCGGCGGGCAGAACGTCAACAAGGTGGCGACCGCGGTGCAGATGCGCGTCGATGTGTACGCGCTAGGGCTCCCGCCGTCGGTGTTCCAGCGGCTGAAGGGCTTGGCCGGATCGAAGTGGATCGAGGGCGGCGCGATCCTGGTGACCGCGCGCACCTATCGTACCCGCGAGGCTAATCGGGAGGATGCACGCGCCCGCGTCGGCACGCTCATCGCCAAGGCGTTCATCCGCCCCGAACGCCGGATCAAGACCAAGCCGACCAAGGCCTCCAAGGAGCGGCGCCTCACCGCCAAGTCGAGCCGCTCCGGCGTCAAGGCGGGGCGCGGTCGCCCGGCGGTGGATGGAGGATAATGTGGATGAGATGGTACCCCGTTGCAGCAATGATGCTGCTCGTTGCCTGCCAGCGGCAGGGGGCGGCCGACAATGCATCGGCTGTCATTAATGCGAGCGAAGCGCCGGCCGTGCCCCCGTCTACTCCGATCGCAAGCCCCAAGGCACCGCCTACTCTGGCCGACGCGGCGAGCTTCGTTCCGCTCGGTTCCGATCAGGTGAAGGACGCGGTCCACCGCGCGCTTCGCACGGGCACGACCCAGCGCTGGCAGGATGGTGCGCTCAGCGGCTATGCGGTGCCGAGCACGACCACCGACGCGCATGGTTGCCGCGCGGTCCGCTACACGGTCGACCAACTGCGTGAGGCACCGCCGCAATCGATCAATGCGTGCGAGGGGTAGCTGGCATGTTTGACTTCAAGAAGGCTGATGCTGACACCGCGACCGCGTGGGCGGACCTGCTCTCCGCCGTCGACGGGGTGACCGCAGGCGAGCGTGATCCGATCGCCAACATGGCCAATGTCGCGGCATTGCTGTGGGAGCGGATTCCTGATCTCAACTGGGCAGGCTTCTACCGGATGATCGGCGGCGAGCTCGTGCTGGGGCCGTTCCAGGGACGCGCGGCGTGCATCCGCATCGCGCTTGGCGCGGGGGTGTGCGGCACTGCGGCCGCTACCGCCTCGACCCAGCGGATCGACGACGTCCATGCCTTTCCGGGCCACATCGCCTGTGACGCGGCGTCCGCTGCCGAGCTGGTGGTGCCGATCGTGATCGCCGGCCGGGTCGAAGCGGTGCTCGATCTCGACAGCCCGACCTGCGGACGCTTTACCGCCGAAGACGCGGCCGGAGCCGAAGCGCTATGTGCGTTGCTGGCAGAGCGTCTCGCCGGCTGACCCGAAACGGGACTCGTTGGGAGCCTGGCCGCTTTCCGTGCAACCTCCGGCAGTGTTAGGACTTTCGTCGATTATGGCTTTGCGCGCCTGTCCGGCGCCGGCAACAAGGGGATTGGACATGCGTGGACTTGGCATTCTGGCGGGAGCGGCGATCCTCGTGCTGGTACCTGCCGCAGCGTCCGCGGCCGACATGGCCGGTGCGACCTCCGGCGAGCCGATGCAGGGCGGCAGCGCCTGGGGTCACAGTGGCGGTTGGCAGAGTGGTGCGCCGATGCAAAGTGCTTCGATGCAGGACGGCTATCACTCGGGTCCCGCCATGGGGCCGCAGCAGGGCTGGCATGACGGCGGCGACTATCGCCGGCCGGTGCGTGGTTGGCGGGTGCCCAGCCGCTACCGTGATCGCACGTATTTCGTCAGCGACTGGAACGGCTGGGGCTTCGGCCAGCCCGGCCCGGGCATGAACTGGATGCGCTATTATGACGATGCGCTGCTGATCGACGCGGATGGCCGGGTGGTCGATTGCCGCTACGGCGTGAACTGGAACGGCGGCTATCGCAGCCGTGGCGGCTATGCGGGCGGGCCGGGCTATGGCTATCGGCCCGGCCCCGGCTACCCACCGACAGGCTATGGCGGCTATCCGCAGCCGGGCACGCGGACCTATCAGGCCGGCCCCAACACGACGGTGAGCACCACCGTTACGCCGCTCGGCGTGCCGGCGGTGTATGGAGCCGGCGGCTGCGGCGCGTGCGGAGGCACGATCGTCTCGGTAACGCCCGGCATGGCCATCACCATGACGACCACCACCACCGATTACGAGACCGAGTATCGCAACGTCGCGGTCAGGCGAGCGTGGAAGCGGCCCATCCGCCGCTACCATCCGCGCTGCGTACAAACGACCTGCGCGGTCCAGGGCAGCTGAACGCACTGCCGATAGAGACCCACTCTTCGATCTGAACTGCGCCGGGGGGCTGGAGCCGGATCAGGTTGAAGCTGTTGGGGGTCCGGCGCCGCCGCCACGAGGTGGCGGTGCCGGCCTGAACCACCATCACATCGGGATCGATCGACAGCGTCGGCCCTGCAATGCCGACGCTGTGTTCATGATGGTGCCCGGCAAGCACCAGGTGCACCCCCGCCGCCTTCACCGCCGCCAGAGCGCGCCGTGCGCCGTGGAGCGCCGGTTCGACATCGCCTTCCTCTTCGCCCGGCAGCGGCACTAGCGGATGGTGCGTCACCAGCACGCGTTCGGCGGCTGCAGGCGCATGAGCGAATTGGTCGCCGATCAATCGGATCTGCACGCGCGTCAGCCGCCCGTCCTTGACCGTCAGGCCGTGCGCGGAAGCGAGGCCCAGCACCGCCAGCTCGGCATCGACGAACCAGGCGGATCGCCCCTTGGAGATGTAGCGCGTGTAGCGACGCAGCGGCCAGAACAGCCGCTGCATCGGCTTGTGCATCGGCACGTCGTGATTGCCCGGCACGATCAGCAGGCGCAGCCCGTCCGCTTCGAGCCGCTCGAGGAACAGCGCGGCTTCGGCGAACTGCTCCTTGCGTGCGCGCTGGGTGAGATCGCCCGAAACCACGACGAGATCGGGCCGGATCGTCACCAGGGCAGCGTGCAGGTGCGCGACCACCGCCAGTTCGTGCGCGCCGAAGTGCAGGTCCGAAATCTGGGCGATGGTCCGCATCGCGAGAGTACGGACACGGCGCTGCGCGGTTCCCTCAGCTCAGCCGATCGAGCGCAGCGTCGTCGAGCGAACCCGGCACGATCATCACCGGGCAGGGCAGCAGACCGGCCTCGGCGCCGGCGAAATATGCGACGAGCGTTCCCGGCCCCCCGACCGCACGCGCGCCCAGCACGAGCGCCGCGGTACCAGGCCGCTGTTCGAGCAACGCGCGCACCGCACCGACCGGATCGCCCTGGCGAATTGTGATCTCGGGCTTCACGCCCAGCTCCTCGACGATCTCGCCGGCCGCCTGGTGGAGCAGCGCCTCGGCCCCGAGCCGCGCCTCCTCCTCCAGCGCATCCTGCACACCGCCCCACTGCACGAACTCGGCCGGCTCGACGATCGCGAGCATCTCGACCCGCCCCTGGGTCTTGGCGGCGCGCCGGGCGGCGAAGCGAAGCGCCACGCGCGCCTCTGCGCTGCCGTCCAGCACGACGAGGTAGGTGCGGGGAGCAATTGCGTCGTTCATCGCCCCGAGCGTGCGCTATGCATGGAGATCACGCAAGCGTCAGCCTTGACCGCCGTCGCCTGCGGCGCGAAACGTCAGGCAAGCGTGTTCCATGGCGAGAGGTCCCCGTCGCAATGCCGATCGAACTGAAGATGCCGGCGCTCTCCCCGACCATGGAAGAAGGAACGCTGGCCAAGTGGCTGGTCAAGGAGGGAGACACGGTCAAGTCGGGTGACATCCTTGCCGAAATCGAGACCGACAAGGCCACCATGGAATTCGAGGCGGTGGACGAGGGCACGATCGCGCAGATCATCGTCGCCGAGGGAACCGACGGAGTGAAGGTCGGCGCGCCGATCGCGATCCTTGCTGGCGAAGACGAAGAGGCGGCTCCGCCCGAGCCTGCGCCGAAGGCCGAGCCTGAGGCCCAAACCGCACAGCCTGAGAGTTCGACGACTGACACCAAGGCGCTCCCGCCCGAGGAGAAGGGGTATGGCGCAGTTCCTGCGCAGGATGCTCCTGTGATCGCTGCCGAGGCGGCGAAGTCTGCACCGGCCTCGCCCGCCCACACGCCGACGCCCGATGCCGGTGATAGGATCAAGGCCAGCCCACTCGCGCGCCGGATCGCCGAGCAGCAGGGCATCGATATTGCGTCGGTCACCGGATCGGGCCCGAACGGACGCGTCGTGAAGGCCGACCTCGACGCAGCAAAGGCGGGCGACGCAGCGCCGTCCATCACCGAAGCGCCCGCAGCGGCTTCCGCATCGCCGCCGAAGCCCGCTCCGAAGCCCGCCACGCCGCCCACGGCAGCCGTGCCGATCCCCGACATCCCGCACGAGGCGGCCAAGCTCACCAGCATGCGCAAGGTCATCGCGCGGCGGCTGACCGAGTCCAAACAGACCGTGCCGCACATCTATCTCACCGTCGATATTCAGCTCGACGCGCTGCTCGCGCTGCGCACCCAGCTCAACAAGGGGCTGGAGCCGCGCGGAGTGAAGCTGTCGGTCAACGATCTGCTGATCAAGGCGCTTGCCGTCGCGCTGATCGAGGTGCCGAGTTGCAACGTAATGCTGGCCGGCGACCAGCTCGTGACCTTCAGCCGCGCCGACATCTCGGTGGCGGTGTCGATCCCGGCGGGGCTCATCACCCCGATCGTCAAGGGCGCTGACGCCAAGAGCGTGTCGACGATTGCCACCGAGATGAAGGATCTGGCCGCGCGCGCCAAGGACGGCAAGCTCAAGCCTGACGAGTATCAGGGTGGCACCGCCAGCCTCAGCAACATGGGAATGTACGGGATCAAGCAGTTCGATGCGGTGATCAATCCGCCCCAAGGCATGATCATGGCAATCGGCGCGGGTGAAATGCGGCCTTATGTGGTCAACGACGAACTGAGTGTCGCCACCGTGATGTCGGCGACCGGCAGCTTCGATCACCGGGCGATCGATGGTGCCGATGGCGCCAAGCTGATGAAGGCGTTCAAGCGGCTGATCGAGAACCCGCTGGGGATGCTCGCATGATGAGCGTGCTTGGTGGAAGTTTCGCTCTGATTGCCGCGTGCACACGGTGGCAGGCCTGAACCATGGCGCTCACCCAGGCAGTCTGTCTTGGGGTTGTGGGGGCGGTCGCCATCCCGTTCGTTGCCGAGCGTGCTGACTTCGATCTGGCGGGCCTGCTGACCGGGCAGCTTGTGCGCATTCCGTTCGGAGGCATCGAGCTTCACTGGAGCTGGCTGGTCTTCTGCGTCGTCACGCTGATCGCCTGGGCTTCGCTGAAGGCGGTCGAACTCAGATAGCCCCGTTGGGAAGGATCCGATGGCTGATACCTATGATTGCGTCGTGCTGGGCTCGGGCCCGGGCGGTTATGTTGCGGCGATCCGCGCGTCGCAGCTCGGCCTCAAGGTCGCGATTGTCGAGCGAGAACTGCTCGGCGGCATCTGCCTGAACTGGGGCTGCATCCCGACCAAGGCGCTGCTGCGCTCGTCAGAGATCTACCATTACATCAATCATGCCGATGCCTACGGCCTTAGCGTCGGAAAGCCCAGCTTTGATCTCGCCAAGGTGGTGAAACGATCGCGCGGGGTGGCGGGCCAGCTCAACGCCGGCGTCAAAGGGCTGATGAAGAAGCACAAGATCGCGGTGGTGGAAGGTGTCGGCAGACTTACCGGCGCCGGTGGACTGTCTGTCGAGAGGGAAGGCAGAACTACGGAACTCGCCGCCAAGGACATCATCGTCGCGACCGGCGCCCGCGCGCGCGACCTGCCCTTCGCCAGCACCGACGGCGAGCGGATCTGGACCTATCGCCACGCGATGACGCCCAAGGAGATGCCGACCAAGCTGCTGGTCATCGGATCGGGCGCGATCGGCGTCGAGTTCGCCAGCTTCTACGCCGACATGGGCGCGGAGGTCACGATCGTCGAGATGCTGGATCGCGTGCTGCCGGTGGAGGACGAGGAGGTCTCTGCCTTCATGGAAAAGGCGCTGACCAAGCAGAAGCTCCGCATCCTCACCAAGGCCGGTGTCGAGAGCCTCGAGAATATCGGCTCGGCGGTCAAGGCCGTGATCAGGCTCGCCGACGGGAAGACCGAAGCGGGCGAGTACAGCCACTGCATCGTCGCGGTGGGCATCGTGCCCAATACCGAGAACATCGGATTGGAGGCGCTCGGCATCAAGACCACCAAGGGCCATATCGATGCCGACGCACTTTGCCGCACCAATGTGCCCGGCATCTGGGCGATCGGCGATGTCACCGCGCCGCCGTGGCTGGCCCATAAAGCCATGCACGAAGCGGTGATCTGCGCCGAGGCGATCGCCGGCAAGCAGCCCCATCCGCTCGACAAGCGCAACATCCCCGGTTGCACCTATTCGCGGCCGCAGGTGGCGTCGGTCGGTTTCACGGAGGCGCGCGCGCGGGCCGAGGGCTACGAGGTCAAGGTCGGCAAATTCCCCTTCATCGGCAACGGCAAGGCGATTGCGCTCGGCGAAGCGGAGGGCTTCGTGAAGACGGTGTTCGACGCCAAGACCGGCGAACTGCTCGGCGCGCACATGATCGGCGCAGAAGTGACCGAGCTGATCGAGGGCTTCACCGTCGCCAAGCAGCTGGAGACTACCGAGCTCGAGCTGATGGCGACCACCTTCCCGCACCCGACGCTCAGCGAGATGATGCACGAAAGCGTTCTCACCGCCTATGGCCGTGCTCTGCACTTCTAGTAAAACAAAGCTTGACGAACGCCCGTATAATCGCGTTTTTCGGAACGGCTGCGGCCGTGTTGCGTTGCCGAGCGTCCGCTGTGACCGGATTAGGAGAATATCGAATGAATAAGGGTATCACTCTCGCTGCGGTTGCGGCACTCGCACTGGGCGCCGCCGCCTGCCACAAGTCCGACGACACCAACACCGCCAACGTGTCCGCCGAGGACAACATGCTGGTTCCCGCCGACGAGAATTCGATGGGTGACATGAATAGCATGGGCGCCACCGACAACATGGCGATGGACAACAGCGCCATGGCGCCTGCGGACAATTCGTCCAACGCGATGTAATATCGGGACGGCCGGCGGAATGACCATCGCCGGCCGTTTCCTTTTGAAAGGGTCTGATGAGCGGTGACTCTCCCCACGGCGAGAGCAAGCTCGTCCTGTTCGCGGCGCTGGCTGCCAATCTAGGCATAGC
>CAXTBZ010000059.1:0-15968 GCA_964242855.1 uncultured Sphingomonadaceae bacterium | reverse complement strand
GCACCAGGCGGTTCTTGCGGACATAATGCAGACCGTCGACCATCTGCGCCCAGGGATTGGCCGAGCCGCCGATGGTACGGCGCGGGAAGGGGCGGATGCAGAACAGGCAGACGATGCAGCCGGCGAACAACACGGTGGAGACGGCGTAGGGCACCCACGGCGCGGCCGCGTACAGGTATCCGCCCAAAGCCGGGCCAACGACCGATCCGCTTTGCCAGCTGATCGAACTGAACGCGATCGCGGTCGGCAGCACCGCGGGCGGCACGAGATTGGGGGCAATGGCTCCCAACGCCGGCCCGGCGAAGGCGCGCGCGACGCCGAGCAAGGCGGCGACCACGAAGAGCGCCGGCAGCGTCGTCGTGCCGCTCCACGCCAGCAGCCCCAGCGCAGCCGCACAGCCGAGTTCGAGGAGCGCGGTCGCTCGCGCGATCCAGCGGCGATCTAGCCGGTCCGCCGTCCACCCGGTCACCAGGGTCAGCACCAGCAGCGGCAGGAACTGGGCAAGCCCGATCCAGCCGAGCTGAAGCGCGGCCTGATGCACCGGCATCGTGCGGCGCGCGATGTCGTACACCTGCCAGCCGATCACGATCACCATCGAGAGCTGCGCGATCGTCGACATGAACCGCGCCGCCCAGTAGAAGCGGTAGTCGCGAAAGGCGAAGGGGTGGGGCGCCCGGCCCTTGTCGGTGCTGTCCATCGCCTCGTCCTTTGGGCTGCCCTCAGCTCTCACGCAACCACAGTGCGGCTTGGGCAGTCGCAAATCTCGCCTCTAGGCACGGCCCGCTGTCTGGCCGCCGGTGGCGAGGAAGGCGAGCAGGTCCTCGATCAGCTTGTCGCGGTGTGTGACCGGCAGGCCATGCGGCGCGCCGTCATATTCGAGCAGGCGCGCGCCCTTGATGCCGGCAGCGGCACGCTCGCCGGACGCTGCGATCGGCACCGTCGCATCCTTGTTGCCATGAACCACCAGGGTCGGCACCGCGAAGGCGGTCAGGTCGGCCATGAAGTCGGTGTAGCCCCATGCATCGACACAGGCGATCGTCGCCTTGAGGCTCGCCATCAGCATCATCTGCTGCGACTGGTCGATCACCTCCTGGCTGACGTTCTTGCTGAGCATGCCGTTGCCGTAGAAGCTCGGGAAGAAGTCCGCGAAGAACTTCGGTCGATCCTTCAGGATGCCGGCCTTCACCTGCTCCAGCATCTCGCCCGGGACGCCCTCAGGATTGGCATCCGATTTCAGGATGCCGGGGACAACCGCCCCGACCAACACCGCCTGCGCGACCCCCTTGCCGCCATGCCGGCTCATGTAGCGCGCGACCTCGCCGCCACCCATCGAGAAGCCCACCAGCGTTGCCGAAGTGACGCCGGACGCGTCGATCACCGCGGCGAGATCGTCGGCCAGCGTGTCATAGTCGTAGCCGCTCCATGGTTGGCTCGATCGTCCAAAGCCGCGCCGATCATAGGTGATCACCCGGTATCCGGCGTTCGCCAGCGCGAAGGATATCTCGTCCCAGCTGTCGGCGTTGAGCGGCCAGCCGTGGATCAGCACAACGGGGCGGCCGCTGCCCCAATCCTTCACATAGAGTTCGGTGCCATCCTTGGTGGTGACGCGGGGCATGCTGATCTCCTGAGCGTATCAGGGCCATCAAGCGATCAGGCAGCCCCGGGTTCCACCTCGTGTGCCGAGGGGCGACGGAGCGCTGGGTTCATGCGGGCGATGCTGCAGATGCCAGCGATGACAAGCAGTGCGCACGCGATGAGAGCGGGCGCGCGGCCCTCTCCCATGCCGAGCGACAACAATGCAGCGACAATTGTCGCGCCGAGCGTCTGGCCGATCAGCCGGATCGTGGAGGTCAGTCCCCCGGCCGATGCTGTCCGCTCCCGTGGCGCCGATCCGATGATCAATCGGGCGTTGGGCGACGAATAGAGGCCGAAGCCGCCGCCGCACAGCGCCATCCGCCATGCCACATCACCATAGCCCGGGTGCGGCGGCAGGAAGGCGAGCAGCAGGAGTGCGAAAGTTGCGATCGACATCCCGATGGTGCCGAGGATCCCCGCCGGCACGCGATCGGATAGCGCGCCCGAGATCGGCGCTACAACCATCATGGTCAGCGGCCATGACGCGATCATTGCGCCGACGCGTGCAGGGCTGATGCCGAAGCCGTGCTGAAGCCGGAAGGGCATCGACAGCAAGAGCAGCATTGATCCGATGAAGGCGCATAAGGCTCCCGCGCAGGAAAGCGCGATGATCGGGCGTCGGAGCAGATCGATGGGCATGATCGGCTGAGGCTCACCGAGTTCGTGACGAACGAAGAACGCGCCGATAACGAGGCCGGCCATCACCATCGCGCCTGCAATCCAGGCCGAGGCGCCATGCACGCCCGCCTCCAGTCCCGCAAAGGCGAGGCCGAAGGTCAGAACGCAAAATAGTGCGCCGAGCTTATCGTAGCGGCTGGAACTGGGCGTCGTGTCGGGCAGGCCGTAGCGTCCGAGCGCCAGCGACAGCAGCGCGAAGGGTACTCCGATCGCGAACAACCAAGGCCATGTCGCGAAGCCCAGGATCGCTCCGCCGACGGCTGGCGCCGCCGCACCAGCCGTGGTGGCGAAGACCGTGTTGAGCGCCAGCCCGCGCCCGAGATGGCTCGGCTTGTAGATCGTGCGGACAAGCGCCGACATCACCGACAAGGCCGCCGCCGCCCCTAGCGACTGAATGGCGCGCGCGACCAGCAGCAGCGGCAGGCTCTTGGCGAAGAAGCAGAGCACCGTCGCCAGAGTGAAGACGATCTGACCGCCCTGGTACATCCGCTTGAGCCCGATCTTCGCGCTAAGCGCGGAAAAGGGCAGCAGCGTCATCACCAGGATCAACTGATAGACCGTCACGACCATCACTGCGGACGATCCGGGTACCTTCAGATCGCGCGCGATCGTCGGCAGGCCGACGATGGGGATCTGACCGTCGATGATCGTCAGCACGGTGCCGAGCGATATCGCCGCAATGGCAAAGGCGTACCGCGGCATCGCGAGGCTATCGGCAGACGTGCCGCCGTCGCCGTGATGATCGCTGATCTCAGGCTTCAACCATATCCTCACGCCGGGGTGACGAAGCTGTCCAGCACATGCTTGGTACCCGATTGCTCGAAGGCGATGGCGAGCTTGTTGCCCTCGATCCCCTCGACTGTGCCGTAGCCGAACTTGGTGTGGAAGACGCGCTGGCCGATGCCGACGTCGGATCGCGGCTTGGCGGCGTAGGAGGCGGCTGGCGCCTTGACCTCTAGGATGCGGCCGCCGTTGCCCGATCGCGCCAGCGGCTCACCGAGCGCGGCGGCGCGCTGCCAGCCGGGGCCACGGCCCGCGCCGCGCGCGAGGTGCGCGAACGGATCGGCATGCTCGCTCCACTGCGCCCGCCACAGCGATTCGCCGCCGGACATCGTGGTTTCGGTATCGACATGCTCCTTCGGCAGTTCGCCGACGAAGCGCGACGGTATCGACGAGGTCCACTGACCATAGATGCGACGGTTGGCGGCATGGATGATCACGCAGCGGCGGCGCGCTCGCGTGATCGCCACATAGGCGAGCCGGCGCTCCTCCTCGAGGCTCTTGGTGCCGCCGTCGTCCAGCGCGCGCTGCGAGGGGAACAACCCTTCCTCCCAGCCGACGAGGAAGACCGTGTCGAACTCCAGCCCCTTGGCGGCGTGAACGGTCATGATCGTCACCTTGGCACCGCCGTCGTTCGCGTCGTTGTCCATGACGAGGCTGACATGTTCCAGAAAGGCGCCGAGCGTCTCATACTCTTCCATAGCGCGGGCGAGTTCGGTCAGGTTCTCGAGCCGGCCGGCGCTTTCCGCCGAACGATCGGCCTGCAGCATTGCGGTGTAGCCGCTCTCGTCGAGGATTTGGCGGCAAAGCTCGGGGTGGGCGAGACTGTTCGAGAGATCGCGCCAACGCGCCACGTCGCCGACCAGCCTTCCCAATGATTTACGCGCGGCGCCTGCCAGCTCGTCGGTGTCGCACAGCCTCGCAGCAGCCACGGCGAGCGGCGTGCCGGTGGCGCGGGCAAGCGAATGGATCCGCGCCACCGCCTTGTCACCGAGGCCACGCTTGGGCGTGTTGACGATGCGTTCGAAAGCAAGATCGTCTGCGGGTTGCGACACCACGCGCAGGTAAGCCAGCGCATCGCGTATTTCGGCGCGTTCGTAGAAGCGGAAGCCGCCGACAATGCGGTAGGGGAGGCCGATCGCGATGAAGCGATCCTCGAACTCACGCGTCTGGTGCTGCGCGCGGACGAGGATGGCGACGTCGTCGTAGCTGCCGCCCTGTCGGTAACACCCGTCGATCTCGTCGCCGACCCGGCGTGCTTCTTCCGGACCGTCCCAGACGCCGACGACGGTGATCTTCTCGCCCGACTCCAACGCTGTCCACAGCGTCTTGCCGAGACGCTCGCCATTGTTGGCGATCACGCCCGATGCTGCGGCGAGGATGTGCGGGGTGGAGCGGTAATTCTGTTCGAGCCGGATCACCTTGGCGCAAGGAAAGTCATGCTCGAAGCGCAGGATGTTGGCGACCTCCGCGCCGCGCCAGGAGTAGATCGACTGATCGTCGTCTCCGACGCAGCAGATGTTCTTGCGTTCCTGTGCCAGCAACCGAAGCCAAAGATACTGCGACGAGTTGGTGTCCTGATACTCGTCGACCATGATGTAGCGGAAGCGTTGTTGATAGTTCTCAAGGACTTCTCTGTTGTTCTTGAGGATCGTCAGCATGTGGAGCAGCAGATCGCCGAAGTCGCAGGCGTTCACCGCCTTCAGCCGCGCCTGATAGGCCGCGTAGAGTTCGGCTCCGCGGCCGTTCGCATAGGCCTCGCTCTCGCCGGCATCGACCTCGCTCGGCACCCAGCCGCGGTTCTTCCATCGATCGATCAGCCCTGCCAGCTGCCGCGCCGGCCAGCGCTTCTCGTCGAGATCGGCGGCCAGGATCAACTGCTTGAGCAGGCGCAGCTGGTCGTCGGTATCGAGGATCGTGAAGTTGCTCTGCAGCCCGACCAGCTCGGCATGGCGGCGGAGCATCTTCGCGGCGACCGAATGGAATGTGCCGAGCCACGGCAGCCCCTCGACCGACTCCCCCATGATCCGGCCGACGCGCTCGCGCATCTCGCGCGCCGCCTTGTTGGTGAAGGTGACCGCCAGGATCTCGCTAGGCCAGGCGCGGCGGGTCGCGATCAGGTGCGCTAGCCGCGCCGTCAACGCCGCGGTCTTCCCCGTGCCGGCGCCGGCGAGCACCAGCACCGGCCCCTCGGTGGTGAGCACCGCATCGCGCTGCGGCGGGTTCAGCCCGGCGATATAGCCGGGTTCAGGAGAGGCGGGGGCGGGGTGACTCACTCACGAACAGGTAGGGAACGTGGGCGCCCGGGGCAACCTTGCGGGAAGCTAGGCCCCCAGCAAAGGAGCGAGCAACGCGCCGATTTCGGCACCGTGGCACATCGCCACGTGCCGACTGGCCATCACCATCAGCATGATGAGTGCCAGATCGGCGCCGACCAGCCCGCTTTTGTCGCGATAGAATGCACCAATCCTGCGCATCGGCCGTCCTCCGTAGAGGATAGCTGATGCGCCAACAGGGTTAAGGGAGCGTTAGCCGTACTTGGCGAGCATCTCAGTCGATCCAGATATGCACGCGCTGGTCGGGCGGCAAATAGAGCTTGTCGCCGGGCTTCACGTCGAACGCCTTGTACCAGGGATCGAAGTTGCGGACGACACCGTTGACGCGATACTCGGCCGGGCTGTGCTCGTTAGTGAGCAGTTGCTCGCGCATCGCATCTTCGCGCTGCTTGTCCTGCCATGAGTAGCTGTAGGCGATCAGGAAGCGCTGATCGGCAGTGTAGCCGCTCTTCACGCCTGGATCGCCGTGCGCTGCCTCGTACCGCTTCCAGGCGCCCCACGCCATTTCGAGCCCGCCGAGATCGCCGACATTCTCGCCCATGGTGAGATCGCCCTTGATGTGGACGCCGGGGACGGGTTCGTAGCTGTCGAACTGCTTGCCGAGCATCGCGGTGCGGACCTTGAACTTGTCGGCCGATGCCTTCGTCCACCAATCTCGCACCTTGCCGGTCGCATCGAACTGGCGCCCCTGATCGTCGAAGCCGTGCCCCATCTCGTGGCCGATGGTGGCGCCGATCGCGCCATAGTTGACCGCAGGATCGGCGTTGGGATCGAAGTAAGGCGCCTGCAGGATCGCGGCCGGGAAGGTGATCTGGTTGACCGTCGGATCGTAATAGGCGTTCACCTCCTGCGGGGTCATGTCCCACAGGGTGCGATCGACCGGCTTGGGGTAGCGCTGGAGGAGGAGGTTCCATTCGAAGCGCTCGGCCCGCACGCTGTTTCCAAGTAGATCCCCGCGCGTAACCGTGAGCGGCGAATAGTCGATATACTTGACTGGATGGCCGGTGCGCGGATCGAAGGTGGCGAGCTTCGCCAGCGCCTGCTTGCGCGTGGCGTCGTCCATCCAGGCGAGGTGCTGGAGCTCGTCGGCATAGGCGGCGCGCAGGTTGCCGATGAGTTCGCCCATCTGCCGGTCGCTCTCGGGCGGGTAGTAGCGATCGACATAGATTTTGCCGACCGCCTCACCCAAGGTCGTATCGACCAGCCGCACCCCACGCTTCCAGCGTGCGCGTTGCTCGGGCTGGCCGCTGAGTGTCTTGCCGAAGAAGTCGAAATGCGCGTCATCGAACGCCTTGGGCAGATCTTGTGCGTGATCGCTGATGAAGTGGAAGGCTAGATAATCCTTCCACGTCTGCAGGGGCGTGCTTGCAAGCAGATTTCCGGCAGCGGTCAACGCCGAAGGTTCGCCTGCGATGACGTTCGTCGTCGTTATGCCTGCGGTGTGCAGGAAAGTCGGCCAATCGAACTGCGGGGCGAGTGCCTGCAGCTTGTCAACTGCCATCGGGTTGTTGGTCTGCTGAATGTCGCGATCGCGCTCCGGCGTCCAGTGCGATGTCGCCATGGCGGTTTCGAGCGCGATGATCTTATCGGCACGGCCTTGCGCATCCGGAAAGCCGGCGAGAGTCAGCAGCTTCGTGATGTAGCCACGATAAGCAGCCCGGATGCTGTCGTACTTGTCGCCTTTCAGCAGGTAATAGTCGCGCCCCGGCATACCGAGCCCCGCCTGACCGACATAGACGCCGTAATGACCGGGTGCGTTGACGTCGGCGAAGATGCTGACGCCGGCAGGTCCGTCGAACCCGGGCTCCGCGGTCAGCATCGCTAACGCGTGAACATCGTTCAGCGCGGCGATACGATCCAGATATGGCTTGAGCGGGGCGGTGCCGGCCCGTTCGATCGCAGCCTCGTCCATCCAGCTGGCGTAGAGATCGCCGATCTGCTTCTCGGACGCAGAGATCGGCTTGGTCTCGCCTTCCTCGGCGATCGCGCGGACCTGCTGTTCGGCTTCATCGCTCAGCACGACGTCGATGCCGGCCGAGGTGCGATCGGGCGCGATCGTCGTCGCATCGAGCCAGCGGCCGTTGGCGTAGCGATAGAAATCGTCACCCGGCTTCACACTGGTGTCCATGTCGGACAGGCGGATGCCCCACGGCCCGAACTTGGGCCCGGTCTGCGCCGCAAGCGGCGTGGCGAGCGAGAGGCAGGTAACGGCAAGCAGGGCCGATCGGCGCATCGTTGGACCTTTCAGGAAAGCGGCGCGAAGCTATGCCGCCGATCCGGTGTTTGGCAAGGTCAAGTTGAGCGGGTTGCTCGACGTCGCTGACGTAAAGAAGCGGCTTAGAAGAACAGCTTGCGGAGGCTGATCTTGATCGTGCGGCCGAGCGGATCGAGGTAGGCCGACTGGTAGCTGAGCGGCGTGTCGCCATTGGCATCGCGGACATGCTGGCGCGTATCGAGGATGTTGTTGACCGACAGCGTCAGGCGCATGCCGTGCGCCCAGCGATACTTGAGCAGCGCCGGGTTGGCACCGAGATCGGCGAACAGCCGGAAGTTGGCGGTAGCGAGGCCGGAGAAGCGCAGATTGCCGGTCGCGCTGCCGATGCCGCCGTCCACGGTGGTGGCGCTCTGCCACTCGCCGGTGAGCCGCGCGCCGATGCCGTTGTTGGTGATGCCGAGCTGGACGTCGACCTCGTGGCGCGGCTGGCCGCCGCCCGACCCTTGCGTGCCACCGTCGAGCAGGTCAAGCGTCGGCCCTCCGGCGCGGGTGAGGATGTCGTCGCGGAAGTACCAGGTGTGATAGACGGACAGCTGCAGGCGGCCGCCGCCGCCACCGAAGCCGCCACGCCCGCCGCCGCCTCTTCCACCGAAGCCACCTCCGCCGCCCGCCGAGGATGCGTTGCGATCGCCTCCTGCCGGTGGCCTGCTACTACCAGGTGGTCGCTGGAACGCACCCGACTCACGCAGCGCCCGGAAGGCATCGATCACCTTCTGCGATGTCTTGAGCTTGCGGGTATAGTTGAAGCCCCAGCGCAGTTCCTGCCGCGTCTCGCGCGCGAGGTTGACCGGGCGGACGTCGATCGCGGTGAGATCGCCGTCCTCGTCGCGGGTGAAGCGATCGGGGAAGGCCTGCTCGATCGCTGCGGTCGGTGAGGGCAGCGCGGCGATCGCGTTGCGGATCGTGGAATGGATGTAATCGGCGCTGAGCGTCAGATCGATCGTGGATAACGGCTTCAGGTTGAGCCCGAGCTTCTCGATATGCCGGCTGTCGGCGCGCAGATCGGGGTTGCCGCCGGCGATCTGGGTGACGTCGACGGTCTGACCGGTGCGGTAATCGAACACGCGCGCGCCCGGCGTGACGATCACCGGATTGCCGAGTTGCTGGATGGTCGGTGCGCCGCGATCGCGGGTGGCGGATGCGACGATGCTGAACCCGTCGCGCGGCTCCCAGTTGGCGCCGTACCCGAGCGTCCACAAGGTGCCGAAGTCGGAGAGCTGATCCACCGCAAGATTGGCGTTGGCGGTCAGATCACCGATCGCGCCGAGCACATGATGCTTGCGGCTGGTCAAAGGCAGATCGAGGTTGAACTGCGCGCTGCCGTCGCGGCGGGACAGGCTGGTGTCCTGCGTGGTGCCGAAGCGGGTGGCGCCGCTGCGGAAGCCGCTGGCGGTCAGCCCGACCTTCACCGTCGCCGACAGCGGGCCGGCGGGAAGATCGAACAGCGGTCCGTTGCCGACGAACTGGACGTTGCCGCTGTTCGAGATGCCTCTAGCGCGGGTCGTCAGCGTCCCGCCGAGTCGCGACGCGACCATGGTGCCAAACGGGTTCAGCGTCGGGTCGTCTCCGGCCAGCGCCGCCTGAAGCGCGGACGTGTCGAGGCCGCTTTGGGTACCGGTGCGGCTCTCGGCATGATCGTAATTGCCGGTAAGCGACAGCCGCCATTTCGCCCCGTCGGCGTCAAGCGTGCCGCCGAGATGCGCGGTCAGAGAGCTTTGCCGTTGCTTGAGCGGATCGCTGCTGAGATATCTGTAGAGCGCCACGTCCTCGCCCAACGGGTTGAACGGATCGGTCGAGGGCACCAGCAGGTTCGAGCCGGCAAGCCCGCGCAGGGTATCGCTCCGAGTGGCATCGAAGGTCGCGTTCAGCGTGCTCGTAACGGTTCGCGACAAAGGATGCGCCAGCACCGCGTTGAGCGTCGCCTGCCTGGTCGCGGGCGTAAGCGTGCGGTAAGGCGAGATGTCGGTGACGTTCGGGTTGCCGGCGGTGAAATCGGCGATTGTCGGGGTGCTGGCCGCGCCTTTGCCAACGCCGGCGACCGTTGCCCCTCCGAGCGCGTCCAGGCTGCCGTCGGCCGCGCCGACGTTGCCGGCGGTAGCATAAGGCCTCCCGGTCGGCCGCGAGGTCAGGTTGCGGTCGCTCTCGAGCAGCCGGTCGGCACCCTGCACCTTGGCGTCGATGTTGAGTCGGTCGTCGCCGTGGATGCGGGTCAAGCTCACATCGCCGAGCGCGTTCACGCCGCCGCCCTCTGTGCTGGTGCCGCCGTCGCCCTGCACGGTCACCGCACGAAAGCGGCGGCGCAGCACGATGTTGACCACCTTCTGGTCCGCGGAGAAGCCGTATTTCAGCGCGACCTCCTCGGGCAGGATGTCGACGCGCTGGATCGCCTCGGTCGGCAGATCGCGGATCTCGGCGAAGCTGGAGATGCGCCGGCCGTTGAGCAGCACCGCCGGCGCCTCTCCGCCGCGGCCGCGATCGGAGCGGATCTCAGGCGCAAGCTCGTTCAGCAGATCGGCGACCGAACTCACGCCATAGGCGCGGATATCGGCGGGGCCGTAGGTCAGCTCGGCCGGGATATCGCCGACGACCGCGCCCGGCAGCGGCGGTCGGGTGCCGTTGACGACGATGTCGGGTCCGTCATCACTGTCGGCAGGCGGTGCACCCTGAGCGCGGGCCGTTACCGGCAGCGAACCTGCGAGTACCAGCACCGCCGCGAAACCCGAACCGATACGCACACCGTTCCCCCTCGAACGGGAGCGCCCTAGCACGCCATGGCGGTCAGCGGATTGCACCACTGCAAGAGAAGCGGAAACGCAGCGGAAACGTCAGGGTGTGGGCGGAACGATCGGGGCGTTCGAGCGGCGTACCGTCAGGATCGCGATTGGCGCCGCGATCATCTGGCCGCCCATGCCGTTCTCCTTGCCCTTGTCGGGATCGGTGGGTGCGTCGAGCAGGTGGCGGACGATGTCCATGCCCTGGACGACATGGCCGAACACGGCATACCCCGGCTGGCTGGCATTTGCGTCCATGCCCGGCGACGCGCCGACCATGATGAAGAAGTCGCCCTGCGCCGTGCCGGGCGCGTTCATCGCCATCGAGATCGCCCCGTCGACGTGGCTGAGCCCGGTCGTGGTCGTCGGCTCGTGCCTGATCGGTGGAAAAGCAAGCTTCGGGTTCTGCGAGATGCCGCCCTGAATGAGCCCGAAGCCGTCGCCAACCTTCACCGCACGATAGAAGGTCGTGCCGTCGAAGCGCCGCGCGTCGACATAATGCAGGAAGTTCGCCGTCGTGATCGGCGCCTTGTCCTTCTCAAGCGCAAGGACGATCGGTCCCGCGGCGGTGGTGATCGTCACCTGCACGGTTGCGGCTGGCTGAAGCGCAGAAGCAGGCGCTGCGAGCGGCAGTGGCGGAGTTTGGGCGAGGGCTGCTCCGGCGAGAAGGGGAGCGAGACAGAGGGCGTGAAGTTTGGTCAGCATGACGAGCATCCTGCCAAATCCGTTATCCCAGCGAAAGCTGGGATCTCGGTGAAGCGCCGCGTCCGCCCTACCGAGATCCCAGCCTTCGCTGGGATGACGATGGGGGTTACTCTACCCACTCGAGCCCGATTTCGCGGTAGAGCGCGCGATCCTCTTCCCAATCCGGCTTCACCTTCACATGCAGGAAGAGGTGGACCTTCTTGCGGCCGAGCAGCGGCTGCAGTTCGGCGCGGGCGCGGCTGCCGATCTCCTTCAGACGCACCCCCTTCGCGCCCAGGATGATCGCCTTCTGGCTGTCGCGGCTGACCAGGATCTGCTGGTAGATCGCGACCGATCCGTCGCCGCGCTCCTCGTACTTCTCGGTCTCGACCGCGCAGGCATAAGGCAGCTCGGCGTGGAGTTGGAGATAGAGCTGTTCGCGCGTCACTTCGGCGGCGAGCATCCGGTCGGTAGCGTCGGAGACCTGATCCTCGGGGAAGTGCCACGGCCCCTCGGTGACACGGTTGGCCAGCAGCGTCTTCAGTTGCGGGATACCGTCCCCGGTCGTGGCCGAGACGAACAATATATCCTCCGGGGCAAGCTGCTCCTGCAGCGCCTGCGCGGTGACGAGCAGCTTCTCCTTGGGTGTCGCATCGACCTTGTTGAGGACGACGATCTTGGGCTCGGGCCGCTCCGCCAGCCTGTCGACCAGCGGCTGCACGCGCTTGGTGAGCCCAGTCTTGGCGTCGATGACCAGCGCTATGACATCAGCATCCTCGGCCCCGCTCCAGGCGGCCGCGACCATCGCGCGATCGAGTCGGCGCCGGGGATCGAAGATACCCGGCGTGTCGACCAGCAGGATCTGGCTCTGTCCCTCGATGGCAATGCCCATCAGGCGGACGCGGGTGGTCTGCGCCTTGGGGCTGACGATCGCCACCTTCTGCCCGACCAACGCATTGACCAGCGTCGACTTGCCCGCATTGGGCGCGCCGACGACCGCGACGAGGCCGCAGCGGGTGGTGGTCGTCTCGTTCATTTCAGTTCCTTCAGCAGCGTTCGTGCCGCTTCCGTTTCGGCTTCCTGCTTGGACGAACCGGTTCCCTCGGCGCTGACCCGCCCCGGGATGCTGACCGTGATGGTGAAGGTCGGCGCATGGTGCGGGCCGCCGCGGCGGGTGACTTCGTAGAGCGGCGGACGCCACTGCTTGGCGGCCGCATATTCCTGCAACTCGGCCTTGGGATGCTTTGGCGCCTGATCCTGCGCATGGACCCGCACATCCCAGGCGCGGCGCACGAAATCGCGAGCGCCCTCCAGCCCGGCTTCCAGGAACAGCGCACCGATCAGCGCCTCGACAATGTCGCCCAATACATAGCTGCTGAACTGCGCGCCGTCGTCGCGGGCCTGCTTGCCCATCCGGATATGCTGGCCAAGATCGAGATCGCGCGCAATCTCGGCGCACGTCTCGCCGGACACCAGCGCGTTGAGGCGGCGCGAGAGCTGACCCTCCGGCTCATCCGGGAACAGCGCGAACAGCCACTCGGCCATCAGCAAGCCGAGAACTCGGTCGCCCAGGAACTCGAGACGCTGGTAGCTCTCGCCGGAATGGCTGGAGTGGGTGAGCGCGGACACGAACAGCGCCTGATCTCGCGGTGCATGGCCGAGCGCCTGCGCCACCTCGGCGGGAAACACACCGCTCACCGGAAGCCTCGTGCGATGCGCTCCGGCCTCAGCGCGCGCCACCAGCTCGCCGGATTGCTCCAATGCGAGGAGCCGTCGGTCGCCCAGATCGTGAACAGCGCGCGGCCCTCAAGGTTCTCGGCCGGCACCATGCCCACGCCGTCCTCGACTCGCGCGGGGAAGCGGCTGTCTGCGGACATGTCGCGATTGTCGCCCATCATGAAGTAATGGCGGGCAGGCACGGTGAACACCGGCGTGTCGTCCTGCGGGGTGTCGCCCTGGTCTAACACCTCGTAGCTGGCGCCGCCCGGCAGCGTCTCGCGATAGCGGGCGAAGCGGCAGACCGGCTTGCCCTCGATGTCGGCGCCGGGTCCGTAAGGCGTCTCGACGTTGGTAATGGTTCTACACTCGGTATTTGCCGCCATCGCGATGACGAAGTCGCTCATCCGCACCTTCGGTACGGCTCGGCCGTTCAGCCAGAGCACGCCGGCTCGCATCTGGATGCGATCTCCCGGCAGGCCGATTAGGCGCTTGATATAGTCCGTCCGATCATCCGGCGGCGCGCGAAAGACGACAACGTCGCCGCGATTTGGGGCGGCGCCGAACAGACGGCCGTGCGGCCTCGGCGGCGCCCAGGGCAGGCTGAAACGCGAGAAGCCGTAGGGCCATTTGGCGACCATCAGGTAATCGCCGACGAGCAGGCGCGGCATCATCGATTCGGACGGGATCGATCGCGGCATGATCACGAAGCAGCGCAGCGCCAGCCCCATCAGCGCCACCGAGAGGACGAAGCGCACGGCGCCAGCCCAGCCGGCAGACGAGCGGCGGCTGGCGGGCTTCACAGATGTGGACAGCGTGGCGGGCACGGCGCGGCTTTGGGCAAGCCCCGCGAAGAGGTCAAGCGGCGGCGCCGTGGCGATCGTCGTGATCGGCACAAGTCGTTGGCGTAAGTCATTGGCCACCCTACATCGCGCGCATTGCCGTTTGCGCACGTCCTCAAGGAGCCTCCATGCCGGATCATGACTATGACTTGTTCGTGATCGGAGGAGGATCCGGCGGTGTACGCGCGGCGCGGGTCGCTGCGGCGCACGGCGCCAAAGTGGCGATCGCCGAGGAGTTTCGCGTTGGCGGCACCTGCGTGATCCGCGGCTGCGTGCCCAAGAAGCTGCTCGTCTACGGCGCGCATTTCGCCGAGGATCTGAAGGACGCCAAGCGCTTCGGCTGGCAGGTGCCCGACTGCGACTTCGACTGGAAGGTGCTGCGCGACCATGTGCTCGCCGACGTGGATCGGCTCGAGAAGCTCTACCAGAACACGCTCGACAGTCACGACGTCACCAGCTTCCACCAGCGCGCGACCGTGACCGGACCCAATGAGGTCGAACTCGCCGACGGCACGCGGCACAGCGCGGGGATCATCCTGATCGCGACCGGCGCGCGGCCGTCGCTGCCGACCTGCCCGGGCGCCGAGCACGGCATCACCTCGAACGAGGCCTTTCATCTCGACGACGTGCCGCGCCGGATCGTGATCGCGGGCGGCGGCTATATCGCCAACGAGTTCGCGGGCATCTTCAACGAATTCGGGTCGCACGTCACGATCGTCAATCGCGGCGGCGACATCCTGCGCCATTATGACGTCAGCGTGCGCGATCGGCTGCTCCAGATCTCGATCAAGAAGGGCATCGATTTCCGCTTCAACGCCACGCTCGAGAAGATCGAGAAGCAGGCCGACGGATCGCTGCTGATCCACCACAAGGGCCAGGATCCGATCGCGACCGATTGCCTGATGTTCGCGATCGGCCGACGCCCGAACAGTGAAGGGCTCGGGCTCGAGGCATTGGGCGTCGAGATCGACGAGATGGGTGCGATCAAGGTCGACGAGGACAGCCGTTCCAATGTCGAGTCGATCTTCGCGGTCGGCGATGTCACCAACCGCATCCAGCTGACCCCTGTAGCGATCCGCGAGGGCCAGGCCTTTGCCGATACCCAATTCGGCAACAATCCCCGCCGCGTCGACTATGATTGTGTGCCGAGCGCGGTGTTCAGCCACCCGCCGATCGCGTCGGTCGGGCTCACTGAGTCTGCAGCGAAGGCGATGTACGGGACGGTGAAGGTCTACACCTCCGACTTTCGACCGATGAAGAACGTGCTGGCCAATCGCGACGAGCGATCGCTCTACAAGATGGTCTGCGACGACACGACGGACAAGGTGCTCGGCCTGCACATGATCGGGCCGGATGCGCCCGAAATCCTGCAAGCGGCCGCCGTGGCGGTAAAGGCGGGGCTGACGAAAGCGCAGTTCGACGACGTCGTCGCCCTGCATCCGACTATGGCGGAGGAGCTGGTGCTGCTCCGCTAGCGCCTATTGCGGCGTACTGCAGGCGGCGGCGTCACCACGGCGGCACGCGTCGTCTTGAGCCCGCCACCGCGCCATGCGGTCGGCGTAGCGATCCTGGTCCTGCTGGTAGCGGCGCTCGTCCTGCGCGTGGCGAGCAAGCGCTGCTTGATAGTGGGCGTGTTCAGCGGCGTAGTTACCTGGTGCATTTGACGGTGCGCCGTTGTAGCCGCGCCGCGGCGCGCGGTTGAGTTCGGCGGTACGGGCCCGATCGGCACGGTGCGCGGCATCGTTCGATGCTCCGTCGGCTTGAGGTTGGGACTGATCATCGCCCTCGTCGGGCGCCGAGTCGTAGGCGCCATAGCCTTCAGGAACGGGCGGTGGCGGTGGCGTCTGGTCTACCTGGTGATGCAGATCGGCGGTGCCGTAGCTGTTCGACGTGCCGCCTTTCCATTGCGCGTTGCTGTCCTGGTAGGATGGCATCGGGCGTGGCGGCGGCGGCGGCGCGGGTTGGGCTCGGGCGACCGCCGGGATCAGCAGTGCGGTGGTGAGAAGCAGGCGATACATGGCGGCGGCCCTTCACGATCAAAGCGCGTCTATAGCCTGAACCGCTGACGAAGGGGTGAACGTCGCCTAGCCGCCGATCCGGTTCGCCACGAGATCGTCGACTACCGCCGGATCGGCCAGCGTGGAGGTATCGCCTAGGCTGCCGGTCTCTCCTTCCGCAATTTTGCGCAGGATGCGGCGCATGATCTTGCCGCTCCGCGTCTTGGGCAGGCCGGGCGCGAACTGGATCGCGT
>CAXTBZ010000058.1:0-16030 GCA_964242855.1 uncultured Sphingomonadaceae bacterium | reverse complement strand
GCGTCGAGGTGTGTCCGGTCGACTGCTTCTACGAGGGCGAAAACATGCTCGTCATCAACCCGAACGAGTGCATCGACTGCGGCGTGTGCGAGCCGGAATGCCCAGCCGAGGCGATTCTGCCCGATACCGAAGGCGGGCTGGAGAAGTGGCAGGAGCTGAACAACAGCTTCTCTGCGTCATGGCCCAACATCACGCGCAAGCGCGAGGCTCCCGCAGATGCCGATGAGCACAAGGGTGAAGAGGGCAAGTACGACAAATATTTCTCGGCCGAGCCCGGCCTGGGCGACTAGCCTCGTCCCGCACGCTCGATAAGGCGGAAAACCTACCAACTATTCGAAAACTGTGTTACAAGTCCGCTTGTTGGGAGCGGCTTGTGAGCGCTTGGCGTTCATCTTGTTCGCTCCCGCGTTTCTATATGGTGGGTCATCGGATCGCCAGCGGCGGCAGAACGTGGATTCAAGTGCTGCGGACCGTGAGGACCGAAGACCTGAACTTTACCGGAAAGGCATAAAATGGCTGCAAAGGCGCTGAGCTTCGACGTCGGCGACTATGTCGTCTATCCCAAGCATGGCGTAGGCCGCGTGGTTGAGTTGCAGAGCCAGGAGATCGCTGGCGCCAAGCTCGAACTGTACGTGCTGCGTTTCGAGAAGGAGCGGATGACGCTTCGGGTGCCGACCAACAAGGCGGAATCCGTCGGCATGCGCAAGCTGTCGTCGTCGATCACGCTTAAGGAGGCGATGGAGACGCTTAAGGGCAAGCCGCGGGTCAAGCGTACCATGTGGTCGCGTCGGGCGCAGGAATATGAGGCGAAGATCAACTCCGGCGAAATCTGCTCGATCGCGGAAGTCGTGCGCGATCTGTTCCGGGCCGAGGATCAGCCCGAGCAGAGTTATTCGGAGCGTCAGATCTTCGAAGCCGCGACTAGTCGTCTCGCGCGCGAACTCGCCGCGATGGAGGAGACCGACGAGCCCCGCGCGCAGCAGAAGATCCTCGAGATCCTGCGCGAAGCGGCGGTCGCTCACGCCAAATAAGCCGCTGGCTCTTACGTGTGAAAGGGCGGCTTCGGCCGCCCTTTCTTTGTGGCTACCGCGGCAGATGCCTGGTCATCGATAGTAGCGGCGATGATAACGGCGGTAGTAATGACGGTGATGGCCCTTGTGGATGAGGCCGTTATACGCCGCGCCACCCGCCGCACCGACCAAGGCACCGGTACCGATCGAAAGGCCCGGTATGAGCGCACCCGCTACCGCGCCGCCGGCGGCGCCGATCCCTGCTCCGCGCAAGACATGGCCGGCGCTCTGCGCATCAGCAGGCACCGCAGCGGCGCCAATCAACAGGCTAGCCGCACCTGCAACCATCATAAACTTCTTTATGACACACTCCCATTTCGCTGCCGAATGATCCTCGCTTTTACGAAGAACCATTCACCCAACGAGTGTCGCGCATCGACGATTTGAGAATGCTGAATATGATTGTCGGCCAACATTCATGTTCTTGGGCGCTGCACGACGATTGCAGATTGCCGCCGCTGCCGCGATGCCGTATTATTCATGCAACACAGCTAAGAGGTTGCCCGTGCGCTTGCCCATCCTGTTTTTTGCCAGTGCTATCGCTATGCCTGCCGCCGCAGCCACCCGCGACTACACCGCGCAAGGCTTCACTATGGTGGAGCTCAAGTCCGCAGCCGATGTGACGATTACCGCAGGCCCACGCTTTTCCGTTCATGCCGATGGTGAGCCACGCCTGCTCCAGCGCCTGACCGCCGATGTGCGCGGCAACACGCTGGTGCTGGGCTGGACCCAAGGCGGCTCCGTCACCATCGCCAACCAGCACATTCATGTGAGCATCACGATGCCACGCGTCGCCGGTGCAGCCATCTCGGGCGCCGGCACGATCACGATCGATCGGGCTACCGGTGCGGAGTTCGATGGAAATGTCGGCGGAGCAGGCACGATCCGCGTCGGGCAGCTGCAGGTGATGCGTACCGGGCTCGACATGAGCGGGACCGGGCAGATCGTCGTCTCCGGCCGGACGGCACGGGTGGACGCCTCGGTTTCCGGCGTCGGCACGATCGACGTCGCAAACCTCGCGGCAGGCGCAGGCAAGTTCGATATGTCGGGTACCGGCCGCATCCGTGCGCGCGTGAACGGTCCGGCCGATGTCAGCCTCTCGGGCATGGGCAATGTCGTCGTGACCGGCAGCCCGCGCTGTTCGGTCCACAAGAGCGGCCTCGGCAGCGTCAGCTGCGGCTGAGACCTCAGGAGAATCATCATGTCTCGTGTTCATGCCGCCGCCTTGATCGCTGCCCTGACGCTCGGCGCCAGCTCCTGCGCTATGGCGGCCACCCGGACCTATAACGTCACCGGCTTCAGCCGCTTACGGATTGCGGGACCGTTCGACGTGCGTATCCGCGTCGGCGGCTCGCCCGGCGCACGCGCGACCGGGCCGCAGGACGTGATCGATCGGCTCTCGATCGAGCAGAACGACGACACCGTGGTGGTAAAACCGCTGGCCGGCGGCTGGGGCGGCTGGCCGACCGGATCGCGCGGCAATGTCGTGATTGAGGTAAGCGCGCCCGAGCTTCGCGGGGTCGCGATCGCGGGCTCAGGCGATGTTACGATCGACAAGGTGCGTGGGGATACGCTCGATCTTGCGCTGTCCGGATCGGGATCGCTCGCCGTGGGATTGGTGGACGTCGACACGCTTTCGGCGGTGATGACGGGCTCCGGCGATCTCAGCCTGGCAGGCAAGGCGCGCACCGCCAAGACGACGCTCACCGGATCGGGCGACCTCAAGGCCAGTGAGCTCGCGGTCGACGATGCTCAGGCGAACCTCGTCGGCTCAGGAAATTTGGCAGTTGGCGCCACTCACACCGCCAAGGTGACGCTTGCCGGATCAGGCGACGTTACCATCGCTGGACCGGCGGCCTGCACCATCGCGCGATCAGGTTCGGGCGACGTGCACTGCAGCCACCTTGCCAAGGACTGATGCCCCTTAGATCAGAGCCAAAGCGGCGAGTTCGGTGGCCATGTAGCCAGGCAGCCCCGCCATGCCCTCTACCTCGTCTCCGCCAAGATCCTGCGGCACGTCGGCGCCTGCGAGATATCGCCACCCCTGGTGCGCACGCTTCGGATGCGGACGGACCGGGCGCACCTCCGCCGACAGCACGATGCGACACCGCTTGATCCCTCCCGCACCGTCGGTCTCGTCCTCGACGAAGCCGATGATTTGCTGACGCGCGACCAGCCGGTGCTTGATGATCCAATAGACCGATCCGCCGATCAACTCACCGTCGCGCTTTGGCCGGAACCGCGTAACCAGCCACGTCTCGCCACCCTCGGCCCGTGCTGCCATCCGATCGCGCAAAGCATCGATCTCGGCACATCCGACCGCGACCTTGGTGATGTGCAGAAGGGGCGCCATGCCGCCCGAGATAGGTCGTCAGTGAAGATTGAACAGGGCGGCCAAACCGAGGAAGCTGAAGAATCCCATGCAATCTGTGCACATCGTCACGAACACGGCAGACGAGACCGCCGGATCGATCTTGGCACGCTCCAGTCCCATCGGAATCAGCACACCGGCTAGTCCCGCCATCAAATTGTTGATCAGGATCGCCGCCCCGAACACGAAGGCTAGATCGCCCCGTCCGTAGAGCAGCCACGACCCGCCGCCGATCAGCAGGCCCAGCAGAATGCCGTTGGCTGCGGCGATGCGGAATTCGCGCCAGATCATGCGCAGGGTATTGGACGAGGTGAGCTGGTTGGTTGCGAGCGCGCGCACCACCACGGCGAGCGTCTGCGTACCGGCATTGCCGCCCATGCCCGAGACGATCCCCATCAACGCGGCGAGGATGGCATAATGCGCAATCTCGGCGTCGAACAGGCCGACCACGCCGGCCGCGATCATCGCCGTACCGAGATTCACGACCAGCCAGATCAGGCGGGTACGGACGGTAAAGCGAATCGGCTCGTTGATGTCGCCGTCGCCCGCGCCGGACAGCGCGAGGATGTCCTCGCCCGCTTCTTCCTGGATGATGTGGACGACGTCGTCGACCGTGATCATGCCGACGAGACGACCCGAACCGTCGATCACGGCGGCGGAAATCAGCGCGTATTTCTGGAAGCGGAGCGCCACCTCCTCCTGGTCCATGTCGACCGGGAGCAAGGTCTGCTCGCGCTGCATGACGTCGGCGATGGCAACATCGCGCGGGGTACGCAACACCCAGCTCAGCTTGCAGGTGCCGACCGGGTGATGGGCGTGATCGACAACGTAGATCTCCCAGAAGTCGGTGGTAAGATCCTCGTTGCGGCGCAGGTAATCGAGCACCCCGCCGACAGTCCAATGTTCGGGCACCGCGATCAGATCGCGCTGCATAAGGCGGCCGGCGGACTCCTCCGGATAGCTCAGCGCCTCCTCGATCGCGGCGCGATCGTCGGGATCGAGCGCGCGGAGCACCTCGCGCTGATCCTCTAGGTCCATGTCCTCGATGATCGCGACCGCATCGTCGGTATCGAGTTCGGTGGCGAGTGCCGCGACCTGGCGGGCATCGAGCGCGCGCAGCACCTCGTCGCGCACCCAATCGTTCATCTCGGCGAGTACGTCACCGTCGAGCAGTTCGGCGAGCGCGCTGGCAAGCGGACCGCGCGCATCGGCCGGCGCCAGCTCGAACAGGTCGGCAACGTCGGCTGGATGAAGCGGACGGACGAGCGCGCGCGCCTCCTCCTTCTCGCCATCCTCGACATGATCGACGACGGTGTCGACGAAATCACGGGTGAGGCGGTTGTCCTCGTCGTGGCTGGGTTCGGCAGCTTCGATCTCGAAGATCGTGTCCAATGCCTCGAGGTCGGTATCGCTCATCGCCGCCGCCTTTCGTGCAAGTGCCTCCCGGCGCCCTTAGCCGCGGGATCACGGCGTGTCAGCCCTTTCATCCGAGCGGCCCGATACTAGATGGACATGATGACCTCCGCATATCGCCTGTCGGTGCTCGACCAATCTCCGATCGCTGCCGGATCAACCGCGGCCGAGGCGCTGCGCAACACCCTCGAGCTCGCGCGACTGGCGGACCGGCTCGGCTATCATCGCTACTGGCTGGCCGAGCATCACGCGACACCGGCACTTGCCGGCGCATCGCCCGAAGCGCTGATCGGGCCGGTGGCGCTTGCCACCAGCCGCATCCGAGTCGGCTCCGGCGGGATCATGCTGCCGCATTATTCGCCGTTCAAGGTAGCCGAGACGTTCAAGATGCTGGCCGCCATGGCGCCCGGTCGGATCGATCTCGGCTTGGGTCGTGCGCCGGGCAGCGATCAGCGCACCGCCCTGGCGCTTCGCCAGGATCGCTCGCGCGGCTTCGGTGCCGAGGATTTTCCGAGCGCGCTGGCCGAGTTGCTCGCCTATCTGGACGACCGGCAGGGCGAGGGTACCGGCCTCCCCGCCGATCACGTGTTCGCGGTACTGCGTGATACTTTGCCGAGCGGCGGCGGTGCCCTGCCGGTTTGGCTACTCGGTTCGTCGCCGGGCAGTGCGATGCTGGCCGGACGGCTGGGCCTGCCATACTGCGTCGCCGACTTCATCAATCCTGCAGGTCTCGAACTTGCGCGACTTTATCGCTCGCACTTCTGCGCATCGGATCGGCTTGCCGAGCCTACCGTTATCGCTGCGATCTGGACGATAGCTGCTGACGATCGAGAGCAAGCCGAGCGGCTTGCCGCGCCCTCGATCATGATGTTCGCGCATCTGATGCGCGGCCGGTTGATCGCCGTGCCGCTTCTCGACGATGCCGTCGCCTGGCTTGCCGAGCATCCGGAAGCCGGCGCCTCCCGGCAGCGCCGGCTGGTGCTGGGCAGTGCCAGCGACGTCCATGCCGAGCTGGATCAGGTTGCAGCGCTGTACGGCGCCGACGAACTGATGCTGGTCAACATCCTGCCCGATCATGCCGCCCGACTGCGCAGCTATGCGCTGGTAGCGGCGGAATATGGGCTGGCGGGTGAAGCGCTCGCCGCCTAGAGGCTCGACGATATTGCAAGGAGACCGACGATGTCAGACGCCGAGAACACCCTGATCCTCACGCTGGATGCCGGAGAGGGCAAGGGCGGTGACGTTACGATCAAGCTGCGCCCCGATCTGGCTCCCGGCCATGTCGAGCGGATCAAGGATCTGGCAGGCGAAGGCTTCTACAACGGCGTCGTCTTCCATCGCGTGATCCCCGGCTTCATGGCGCAGGGCGGCGATCCGACCGGCAGCGGCATGGGCGGCTCCAAGAAGCCCGATCTCAAGGCCGAGTTCAGCCGCGAACCGCACGTCCGCGGCGTCTGCTCGATGGCGCGCTCGTCGAGCCCGAACTCGGCCAACAGTCAGTTCTTCATCTGCTTCGACGACGCGCGTTTCCTCGACAATCAATACACGGTCTGGGGCGAGGTCGTGAACGGCATGGACCATGTCGACGCGTTGCCCAAGGGTGAGCCGCCGCGTAGCCCGGGCAAGATCGTGAAGGCGACGGTCGGCGCCGACGCCTGATCGCTAAGTCTCCGCGCCGCCCACCAGCCAGTCATGGAACAGGCGGACCGGGCGGCGTGAGAGCGCGGCGCGGCGACACACGAACCAGTATTGCGATTCGGCTTCGACCTCTTCGTTGAACAGCTTCACCAAGCGCGGATCGGTGGCGCCCTCGAGGTGGAAGTCGAGCATGAAAGCGACGCCGAGCCCTTCGGCCGCTGACTCGAGGATCAGTTGCCCGGAGTCGAACAGATCGATTGCGGCCGGCTCGAGCTTTGGCAAGCCGATCGCCTGGCGCCACAACGTGAAATTGTCCTGCATGTCGCGATGGAGCAGGACCGTCTCGCGAGCGAGGTCGGCCGGCTCGACCAGCGGTGTTGGACCATCCTGGCGCGCGCGATTGCCGATCGCGACGATGCGGTTGCGCCCTAACCGTCGCCCATAGAGCGGCGGCTCGATCTCGCGTGCGAGGACGATCGCCGCATCGAGCCCATCGCCCAAGCGAGCAAGCCCGTGCGCACCGGTATCGATGTCGATGTGGAGAGACGGGTGGCGCGCCCGCAGGTCTGGCAAACGGTGGATCAGCTGGCGGGAGGCGTACAGCGGCAACACGCCCAGCTTGAGCCGCATGATCTCCGCTTCGCCGGTGACCTGCTCGATCGCTTCGCCAAGCGCGTCGAGCGCTGGTGCGATGCGCGAGAGCAGCATCTCGCCGTCACCGTTCAACAGCATCGCCTGATGCCGCCGCGCGAATAGCGGCCGCCCGATGAAGCGTTCCATAGCCTGAACCCGTCGGCTGAGCGCTGGCGAGGACAGTGCGAGCTCTTCGGCAGCAGCCTTGACCGAGCCCAGCCGCGCGACCTGCACGAAGGCTTCGACAGCGGTCAGCGGCGGCAATCGTCTCATCGGCAGCCTCGCTCCAATGCGTCGACTTCATGCTGCAGTGCGGATGAAGCTATCGCGGCGCTGTGGCCGCAATATGCTATGCGGATGTGGCACTAACAAGAACCCATATTGCAGAGGGCGCAATTACGGCCGCTTAGTTTCGCACTTGCACAAAATGATGTGCCGGCGCAGTGATTAGCGGCCTTTCAGGCATCCTCTCCTAAAACTTCGGGCCGTCCTTCAGGGCGGCCTTTTTTATGCGTCTGTCGTCTCGCGCTAAGTCAGCATGATCCCTATCTTCGGACCGCTTCCACCTCAGCGAGCATGATCGATGGCCGATGCCGACACCCTTGAACAGACCCGTGCCGCGAGGCTGCAAGTCGCCAATGCACGCCCTGACGACAGCGGGCACGGCCTTGCGCGCTTGCCACGCAGCGCGATGCAGACGTTGGGAGTGGTGGAAGGCGATGTGGTTGAGATCGTCGGCAAGCGGTCCACCCCGGCTCGAGCTATCGCGCCCTACCCGGAGGACGAAGGTCTCGATATACTCCGGATTGATGGCCTTCAGCGTGCCAACTCCGGGGTGGGATCGGGCGACTTCGTCGAGGTCCGCAAGGGCGAGAGCAAAGCGGCGCAGCGTGTCGTGTTTGCACCTGCCCAGCAGAACCTCCGCCTCCAGGGCACCGGCGCGGCGCTGAAGCGCAGCTTTCAGGCGAAGCCGCTTACCGCCGGTGACGTGGTCTCCACCACCGGGCAGCAGCGAGTGACGCAGGAGGACCTGCCGCAGCAACTGCGCCAGATGCTCAATCGGCCTGCCTATTCGCTGCAGGAGGTTCGGCTTCTCGTCGTCTCCACGACGCCCAAGGGCATTGTCCACATCGATCAGACCACCGAGGTGGAACTGCGCGCCGAGTATGAGGAGCCCAAGGAGGCGCGCAGGGCTGATGTGACCTATGACGATCTTGGCGGTCTGGGCGACACGATCGATCAAATCCGCGAGATGGTCGAGCTGCCCTTGCGCTATCCCGAATTGTTCGAGCGACTGGGCGTCGAGCCGCCCAAGGGTGTCCTGCTTCACGGCCCGCCCGGCACCGGCAAGACGCGCCTGGCGCGCGCCGTCGCCAACGAGAGCGACGCCGAATTCTTCCACATCGCCGGGCCCGAGATCATGGGTTCCGCCTATGGCGAGAGCGAGAAGCGGCTGCGCGACATCTTCGAACAGGCGACGGCCGCCTCGCCCTCGATCGTCTTCATCGATGAGATCGATTCGATCGCGCCCAAGCGTGGCCAGGTTACCGGCGAGGCCGAAAAGAGGCTGACCGCGCAACTGCTCACACTGATGGACGGTCTGGAAAAGCGCGCCAATGTCGTGGTGATCGCCGCCACCAACCGTCCGGAAGCGATCGACGAAGCACTGCGCCGTCCGGGCCGCTTCGATCGCGAGATCGTGATTGGCGTGCCGGACGAGCGCGGCCGGCGTGAAGTGCTCGGTATCCACACCCGCGGCATGCCACTCGGCGACAAGGTCGATCTCAAGGAACTGGCACGAACGACGTTCGGCTTTGTCGGCGCCGATCTCGCGGCGCTGTGTCGCGAGGCTGCGATCGAGGCGGTGCGCCAGATCATGCCGCGGCTCAATCTTGAGGAGCGCACGATCCCGCCCGAGGTGCTCGACGATCTGTGCGTCACGCGCGAGAATTTCCTCGATGCCTTGAAGCGCGTTCAGCCGTCCGCGATGCGCGAAGTGATGGTGCAGGCGCCGAATGTCGGCTGGGGTGATGTCGGCGGTCTCGACGACGCGCGCGAGAAGCTTCGCGAAGGCGTCGAGCTGCCGCTGAAGCGTCCCGAGGCGTTCCGCCGCATAGGAATCCGCCCGGCCAAGGGCTTCCTGCTCTACGGCCCGCCCGGCACCGGCAAGACACTGCTTGCCAAGGCCGTCGCGCGCGAGGCGGAGGCAAACTTCATCGCCACCAAGTCGAGCGACCTGCTCTCAAAATGGTATGGCGAGAGCGAGCAGCAGATCGCGCGCCTGTTCGCCCGCGCGCGGCAGGTCGCACCGACCGTGATCTTCATCGACGAGCTGGACAGCCTCGTTCCTGCCCGTGGCGGCGGCATGGGTGGCGAGCCTGCGGTTACCGAGCGTGTGGTCAACACCATCCTCGCCGAGATGGACGGGCTGGAGGAACTGCAGTCGGTCGTGGTGATCGGCGCGACCAACCGGCCCAACCTTATTGACCCGGCACTGCTGCGGCCGGGTCGTTTCGATGAACTCATCTATGTCTCGGTGCCCGATGAAGGTGGGCGGCGGCGTATCCTGGGTATTCACGTCGGCAAGATGCCGCTGGCGCCCGATGTTGATCTCGACGCTTTGGCGCGCCGCACTGATCGCTTTACCGGCGCCGATCTGGAGGATCTGGTCCGCCGAGCGGGATTGATGGCGCTACGCGGCTCGCTCGCGACCGAGGTCGTGACGATGGCCAATTTCGAGAGCGCGCTGGAGGAAACGCGCGCTTCCGTGACGCCCGAAATGGAGCGCGAATATGAGCAGATGTCGGCGCGGCTGAAGCAAGACGCGATGGCGATCGACCCGATCGGCTTCGTCTCGCCGGGGATGTTCAAGCCTCGCGGCGTTTAAGAACTACGGCTCAAACGTCTAGATTGGCAACCGACAACGCATTGTCCTGGATGAACTCGCGGCGCGGCTCGACCACGTCGCCCATTAGGCGCGTAAAAATCTCGTCGGCGACGTCGGCCTGCGCAACCTCGACGCGCAGCAACGAGCGGTTTGCCGGATCGAGCGTGGTCTCCCAAAGCTGTTCGGCATTCATCTCGCCCAGTCCCTTGTAGCGAGCGATAGCCAGACCCTTGCGACCAGCGGCGAACACCGCCTCGAGCAGCTGGGATGGGCTGCCGATCGCGATCCCCTTCAGGTCGATCACGACATCGTCCTCGTCTGTCGCAGGCTCTGCCTTTTCCGCCGTCTTGATCGAAGCCAGCCGTGCCGGCGACAAATAGGAGTCGGCCTGCTCGGTGGCTAACGTGTGCAGCTTGCGCGCCTCGGCCGAGTTCAAGAAAGCCTCGTCGACGATGTGGTGATCGGAAACGCCGCGCCACTTGCGCACGAGATGGTAGCCGCCTTCTCCGGTTGCCGCCCCGCTCCACTCCGCCTCGGAGTCCATCCGGCCGAGCCATTCGGCGACGCGGCCCGCCGCGCCCGCGCGATCCGCATCGGGCGAGAGCGCGCCAGTCAAGGCCAGCGCTTCGACCATGCCAGCCTCGTAGCGCCGCGGCACGTAGGTCATCAGCGTGCGCATGCGCCGCGCATGATCGATCAAGCCCTGCAGATCTGCACCCGCGCGACGCCCCTCGGCCGTATCCAGCGCCATCGACGCGACGCCACCCTCGACGAGATGCTGGTCAAGCGCCGGCTGATCCTTGAGGTAGACCTCCGATCGCCCCTTGTTGACCTTGTAAAGCGGCGGCTGCGCGATGAAGAGGTGACCGCGCGTGATCAGCTCGGGCATCTGGCGATAGAAGAACGTCAACAACAGCGTGCGGATATGCGCGCCGTCCACGTCGGCGTCCGTCATGATCACGATCTTGTGGTAGCGCAGCTTGTCGATGTTGAAGTCGTCGCGGCCGATCCCACAGCCTAATGCCTGGATCAGCGTACCGACTTCCTTCGACGACAGCATGCGATCGAACCGCGCGCGCTCGACGTTGAGGATCTTGCCCTTCAGCGGGAGGATCGCCTGGTTCTGGCGGTTGCGCCCCTGCTTGGCCGAACCGCCGGCCGAATCGCCCTCGACGATGAACAGCTCGGACTTGGCAGGATCGCGCTCTTGGCAATCGGCAAGCTTGCCCGGCAGCGAGGCGATACCCATCACCGACTTGCGGCTCGCCTCGCGCGCCTTCTTGGCGGCCTCGCGCGCGGCGGCGGCGTCGATGATCTTCTGGACGATCGTCTTGGCGTGACCGGGATTTTCCTCCAGCCATTCGGCAAGCTTGTCCGCCATCAAGGCTTCGAGCGGCTGGCGCACCTCGGAGGAGACCAGCTTGTCCTTGGTCTGCGACGAGAACTTGGGATCGGGCAGCTTGACCGACACGATCGCGGTCAGACCCTCGCGCATATCCTCGCCGGTGAGCGTCACCTTCTCGCGCTTCATGGCGCCCGATTTTTCGGCATGGTTGTTGAGCGTGCGGGTCAGCGCCGCGCGGAAAGCAGCGAGATGCGTGCCGCCGTCGCGCTGCGGGATGTTGTTGGTGAAGCAGAGCGTCTGCTCGTAATAGCTGTCGTTCCACTCGAGCGCGACATCGATGCTGACCTCGTCACGCTGGCCGCTGATCGCCACCGGATCGGGCATCAGCGACACCTTGGCGCGGTCTAGGTACTTCACGAAGGCGGCGATCCCGCCCTCGTAGTACAGCTCCACTTCCTTGCGCTCGGCATGGCGCGCATCGATCAGGAACAGCCGTACGCCCGAATTGAGGAATGCCAGCTCGCGATAGCGATGCTCGAGATTGTCGAAGTTGAACTCGGTGATCTTGAAGGTCTCGGCAGACGGCATGAAGGTGACGCGCGTACCCTTCTTGCCTTCGGATGGCCCGACCAGTCGCAACGGCGCCACCGCATCGCCGCGCTCGAAGCGCATGTGATGCTCTTCGCCATCGCGCCAGATGTTGAGCTCGAGGAAGTCGGACAGCGCGTTGACGACGGACACACCGACGCCGTGGAGCCCGCCCGACACCTTGTAGGCGTTGCCGTCGTCGGCATTGTCGAACTTCCCGCCGGCGTGGAGCTGGGTCATGATGACCTCGGCCGCCGAAACGCCTTCCTCGGGGTGGATGCCGGTCGGGATGCCGCGACCATTGTCCTCGACCGAAACCGAGCCGTCGGGGTTGAGCTGGATGATCACCCGATCGCAATGACCGGCGAGCGCCTCGTCGATCGCATTGTCCGATACCTCGAACACCATGTGGTGGAGGCCAGATCCATCATCGGTATCGCCGATATACATGCCCGGGCGCTTGCGCACCGCATCGAGCCCCTTCAGCACCTTGATCGAGGAGGCGCCGTAAGCATTCTGTGGTGTTTCCATCATGCCGATCATATAGGAATTGCAGCCGCAGAACGGAAGCGAAATGCCGTTGTCGGCTGGGCTTTGGCCCGCTGAGGCGTCCGCCACGTATGTTGGTGGCCGGCTCGGGATCGCTCTGCCGAAACAGCAGCGTGCAGCAGCCTCAGAAAAGCGGGCTGGCAGCATCTAGGGCGTTTGGGTAAGGCGAGGTCCACAGAACCGTACGCGCGGTCCTAGCGACGGGTTCTGACAAAACATGCCGACCGACGTTCGAGTACAGAAAACATGACCGACATACGCGCAAGTCTTGCCCCAGCCGCACAAGACAACCGAACGTCGTTCTTCCGGGCACTCGCCATCCAGCGTCGTGTGATCGGTGCGTTGCTGATGCGTGAACTGCACACCCGCTACGGTCGCGAGAACATCGGCTATCTCTGGTTGATCGGCGAGCCGATGATGCTGGGCAGCGTCATCGGCCTGCTACACAGCGGCGGTACGTCGTCGCATGAGGCGGCCGGCATCTCGCCGGTTGCCTTCACGATCGTCGGCTACACGATCTTCATCATGTTCCGCGGCATCGTCAATCGATCCGAGGGGTCGCTCGAGTCGAACGCGCCCTTGATGTTCCACAGCATGGTGACGGTTCTCGACATCGTGATCGCGAAGGCAGTGCTCGAGGCGGCGGGCACGTTCATGTCCTACTGCGTCCTCACGTCGCTGCTGATGGCGATCGGACAGATGCAGGCGCCGGTGCATCCGCTGTATGTTATGGGTGCAATCGGCTACGTCTTCTGGTTCTCGACCGCGATTTCGATGATCATCATCGGCGGCACCTACAACAACAAGCTGGCGGAACGCTTCGTCCACCCATTCACCTATTTCATGATCCCGTTATCCGCCGCCTTCTTCCAAGTGGCGTGGGTGCCCCATCCCTATCGCGACTGGCTGCTGTGGAACCCGCTTCCGCAGATGTTCGAGATGCTCCGTTACGGCCAGTTCGAGAGCTGCACATTGCAGTACGTCTATTTCACTTACATTACCGGCTTTTGCCTGGTGCTGACGCTGATCGGGCTCGCCGTCGTGAAGGACTCGCGATCGAGAATTCACCTGTGAGGCCCGGCGCAGCGCAGCCACTACCACCTCGACTCGAAGGCGCCTGAGATGAACATGCACGGCATCATGACGGCCGGAGACGATGAAGCGATCCTGCGGCGGCCGCTGAGCCATCGCATCGCCGACTGGCTATGGGCCAAAAGATGGTTCCTGATGGTCGTGGTTGCACCAGTCCTGCTGGTTGCCGGATATCTCTACCTGATCGCCGCCGATCAGTATGAGTCCGAGGCGCACTTCATCGTCCGGTCGGCCGAGGCAACCGGGGCGCCGACCACCGGTCTCGGCGGTCTGCTCGGGATGACGGCGACATCTTCGGCCGAGAACAACGCCGGCATGGTGGCGGATTACTTGCAATCCCACGATGCAGTGAACGCGCTTCAGCGGCAGATGAACCTCACTGCGATGTTCCGACCACCCGAAGCCGATCGACTGAGCCGGCTGAGTAGCGGCAACCCGACGCCGGAACGACTGCTCAAATTCTACCTCTCGCACATCGCGGTGAAGTTCAACCAGGAGACCGGGATCGCCACCCTGACCGCGCGCGCGTTCAGGCCGCAGGACGCCTACCAGATCAACAAGGCGCTGCTCGCGCTCGGTGAACAACGCGTCAACGAGATGAATCTGCGCTCCTACAATGATGCGGTAGCGACATCACGCGAGCAACTCGCGCAGGCGGAAGGTGCCGTCGCCGGCATCCAGTCGCGCATGACCGCGTTCCGGCAAAACCGCGGCGATCTCGATCCGGAGGGTTCGGGCGAAACCCAGATTCACATGGTGTCGTCGCTGGAGATGAACCTGTCGGCAGCACGTGCGCAGCTGAACGCGATGCGCTCGCTGATCAGTCCGTCGAGCCCGCAGTTCGTGGCAATGTCGGCACGCGTGCGGGCGCTCGAAAGCGAGGTAGCCGGCCAGTCGGCGCGCATGGCCGGAACCGGTACGACCATGGCGTCCAATCTCGGCAGCTACGAGGATCTCAAGATCCGCCAGGATTTCGCCGCCAAGCGCTATGACGCGGCCGCGGCCGACCTGGAGAAGGCGCGTGCCGATGCGCAGCGCCAGCAATTATATGTCGTGCGCGTGGTCGATCCCAATCTGCCGGTGAAAGCGCTCTACCCGCAGCGGCTTCGCACGCTCGCCACCGTCGCAATCGCGCTTCTGCTGGTCTACGGCATCGGCTGGCTGATCCTGGCAGGCGTCCGCGAACACGAGGCTTGAGGCCGCCAACCGACTGCTAGGCCAGCGCCTCGCGGACCCGCGCCAGCGCCAAGTCCAGCGGCGCAGCGGCGTCGAGCAGCGCAAAGGTGCCGTCGAGCGCGAAGACGCAGTGACCATGGACGGTCGCCAGCAGCGATCGTGCCAGCACCGGCGCCTGTTCCCTTCGCGCCGGCGGGAGCGCCGCTGCGACCTCGCGCACCATAAGGTCGATGAGAGCGTCGAGCGCGAGAACATACCATTCAGGCAGGCTCTCGGCGGCGGGTGAACGGTGCTCGTAGATCGCCGACCAGATGTTGCGATGCCCGCCTGCGAAGGCGAAGTAGCTGCGCACCAGCGCCGCGAGGCGATCATCGGGAGCAGTGGCCAGCGCCTGCTCGATCTCGGCCACCCAAAGGCGGATCGTGCGCGCGTTCACTGCCAGCATCAGGCAATTGAGACTGCCGAACACATTGTAAAGCGTGCCGATCGAATAACCGATCCGCTTGGCCACCTCTCGCGCCGAGAAGGCGGCAAACCCGACCATTTCAAGCTGAGCATGTGCCGCTTCGACGATCAAGGTTTCGAGTTCGGCGCGGCTATGATCGGAGCGACGGGCCATCAGAACTCCCGATAATGAACACCGTTCAAAATAGATATTGAACAATGCTCAATATAACGATATTGAACGGCTCGGCAAGGAAGCATCACCTCTCAGCCTAGACCATTTGCTGCAAAGGGCTCGACACATGTCCGCACCGCAATGGAGCCTGCTCGGCAAGCGCCGCTTCCTGCCGCTGTTCACGACCCAGTTTCTCGGCGCCTTCAACGACAATCTCTATCGATCGGCGATGCTGTTCCTCGTCTCCTTCGGCCTTTATCGCGGCGACGGCGACAAGGCCGCGCTCGTCGCCGTGATCGCCGGCGGAGTGTTCATCCTGCCCTACTTCCTGTTCTCCTCGCTCGCGGGGCAGCTCGCCGACCGGATCGACAAGGCGAAGCTGGCGCAGGCCGTGAAGCTCGCGGAGATCGGGATCATGGGGCTTGGCCTGCTCGCGATCCGCAGCGGATCGCTGCCGCTGCTGATGAGCGTGCTGTTCGCGATGGGGGTGCATTCCACCATCTTCGGGCCGGTCAAATATTCGATGCTGCCCCAGCATCTCCCCGAGCCGGAGTTGATGGGCGGTACCGGGCTCGTCGAGGCCGGCACCTTCCTGGCGATCCTCGGCGGGCAACTGGCAGGCGGGCTGCTCAGCGTCACGGCGGCCACC
>CAXTBZ010000057.1:0-17162 GCA_964242855.1 uncultured Sphingomonadaceae bacterium | reverse complement strand
CGAGCCTGTCCGCCGAGGAGGCGCCCAAGCTCAAGCCCTACATGGCGCTCGCCGAGCGGCTCGGTTCGCTGATCGGTCAGCTCGAGGGCGATGCGATCAAGTCCGTCTCGATCGAGGTCGAAGGCGCCGCCGCCGAACTCAACCAGAAGCCGATTACCGGCGCTGTGCTGGCGGGCCTGATGCGCGTCTATTCGGACACCGTGAACATGGTCAATGCGCCGGGCCTCGCCAAGGAGCGCGGTCTCGACGTGCGCGAGGTGCGCCATGATCGCGAGGGCGACTACCACACGCTGGTCCGCGTCTCGGTGAAGACCGATGGCGGTGAGCGATCGGTCGCGGGCACCCTGTTCGGCAACGCATCGCCGCGGCTGACCGAGATGTTCGGGATCAAGGTGGAGGCCGATCTTCACGGCGCGATGCTCTACATCGTCAACGAGGATGCGCCGGGATTCATCGGCCGGCTCGGCACCACGCTTGGCGAGGCGGGCGTCAACATCGGCACCTTCCACCTTGGGCGGCGCGACACCGGCGGCGAGGCGGTGCTGCTGCTTTCGGTCGACACCGCGGTGGAGGAGCCGCTGCTGTGGACGGTCTGCCGCCTGCCCGGCGTGAAGACGGTGAAGGCGTTGCGCTTCTGAGGGGAAAGTCGGGCGCCGCTCGATCGCTGTCGGTGCCCGATAGCATTCTTATCATTGAACTAATTAGCCTACGGGTGGTTTGCAGCCGACGAGCAGAAGCGAGGCACCATGCAGCGATTGGACGCCGAAAACCCGCCGCTTCATCTCGGCAAGGCAGCACCGCGTGGCGAGCGGGGCGTGCTCCGTGCGGTCGGCAGCGGCATCATAACGGGGGCCGCCGACGATGATCCTTCCGCAATCGGCACCTATGCCAGCGCGGGCGCCAAGTTCGGGCTGGGGTTCCTGTGGATCGCGCCGATCCTGCTGCCGATGATGTTCGTCGTGACCTATCTCTCGGCCAAGCTCGGGCGGGTCTACGGCAAGGGGCTGTTCGCCGCCGTGCGCGATCGCTATTCGCCGTGGCTGCTCTACCCGCTCATGCTCGGCGCGTTCGCGGGCAACGTGATCGAGGCCGCCGCGAACCTCGGCGGTGTCGGCGCGGCGCTGAACCTGCTGCTACCGATCCCGGTGCCGGCGATCGTGGTCGCCGTCGCTTTGGGCGTGGTGCTGTTCCAGCTGTTCGGCAGCTACGAGCTGCTCCGCCGCATCTTCAAATGGCTGACGCTGGCGCTCTTCGCCTATGTCGCCGCAGCCATCCTCGCCAAGCCCGACTGGATCGCGGTGGTGCGCGCCACGATCGCGCCGCATGTGCGCTTCTCGTCCGATTTCCTCGCGATGATCGTGGCCTGCATCGGCACCTCGCTCTCCGCCTATGTCTACACCTGGCAATCGAACCAGGAGGTCGAGGAGCAGATCGACGAAGGCAAGGTGACGGCGAAGCAGCGCCGCGGCGCCAGCCGGCGCGAACTCACGCGCACCCGGAAAGATGTCATGATCGGCATGGTCTTTGCCAACATCATCCTCTATTTCATTATCCTCTCGACCGCTTCGACGCTCAACCCGCAAGGCATCACCCGGATCGATAGCGCGGCGCAGGCGGCGCAGGCGCTGCAGCCGCTCGCCGGGGCGGGCGCGAAATGGCTGTTTGCGCTCGGCGTGGTCGGTGTCGGCTTCCTCGCAGTACCGGTAATGACGACGGGCGCGGCCTATGATCTGGTCCAGGGCCTCGGCAGGGAAGGCAATCTTCACCATCGGCTGAGCGAGGCGAAGCTGTTCTACGGCGTGATCTTCGCCGTCACGGTGATCGCGGCGGCGCTCAACTTCCTCGGCTTCAACCCGATGCGCGCGCTCGTCCTGTCGGGCATCGTCCAGGGCTTTTCCGTGCCGCCCTTGCTGCTGATGATGATGCTGATGACCAACGATCGCACGATGATGGGCGAACGCCGCAACAGCATGCTGCTGAACATCGTCGGCTGGGCGACAACGACCGCCGTGTTCGCCGCGACCGGATGCCTGGTGATCAGCTGGTTCTGACCTCCGGGCGGTGCGCGCCGCCAATGGGCTTGCCCCTAGCGTCGCTCGGAAATCCCGCTAAACAGCCTCGCGCCATGACCAGCCCCTCCCTCCTGCCCGAAGGGCTGCGCGATCGCCTGCCGCCGCATGCCGAGGCGCTGGGGCGGGTGCGCGGCGCGGTGCTGAACACCGCCGAGCTCAACGGCTATGCGCGGGTCGATCCACCGCTCGCCGAGTTCGAGACGACTTTACTCGGGCGGCTGAAATCCTCGCGCGACACCGATCTGTGGCGGGTGATCGACCCGATCTCGCAGCGCACGCTGGCGCTCCGGCCGGACATCACCGCGCAGGTCGGTCGCATTGCCGCGACCCGGCTTGCCCATCGGCCTCGACCCTTGCGGCTCTGCTATGCGGGCCAGGTGCTTAAGGTACGTGGCACCCAGCTGCGCCCCGAACGCGAAATGTGCCAGGCCGGCGCCGAGATCATCGGCACCGATGCCGTGGCTGCTGTGATCGAGGCGGTGCGCGTCGCGCTCGATGCGCTCACCGCCGCCGGCGCCACGCAGCTCTCGGTCGATCTCACGCTGCCCGATCTGGTGCCGCTGCTCGCCGCAGGGCCGATGCTCGTCGCCGACGTGGACGCACTGGTCCGCGAGCTCGACGGCAAGGATGCCGGCGCGCTGACGGCACTCGGCGCCGAAGCCTATCTTCCGCTGATCGAAGCAGCGGGGCCGGTCGACGCCGCCATCGAGACACTTGCCGCGATCGACACCGGCGGCATCCTTGCCTCGCGGCTCGACGGTGCGCGCGCCATTGCGCAAGCGATCGGTACCCGCGCCACCGTCACGCTCGATCCCACCGAGCGGCACGGCTTCGAATATCAGAGCTGGATCGGCTTCTCGCTGTTCGCAGGCGGCGTGCGCGGCGAGGTCGGGCGCGGCGGCTCCTATTCGATCCTCCACATCGACGGACATGAGGAGCCCGCGGTCGGCTTCTCGCTCTATCTCGATCCGATCGTGGATGCCCGCGTCGCTCCGGTGGGTCGCGATCGCGTCTTCCTGCCGCCCGGCACACCCGCCGACGTCGCCGCGATGATCCACGCCGACGGCCACGCCACCGTCGCGGCATTGTCCGACGCCGACGACGCCGCCGCGCTCGGCTGTACCCACATCTGGGCCGGCGGCGCCCTCCAACCCATCGCCTGAGGACAGTATATGGCCAACGTCACCGTCGTCGGCGCCCAGTGGGGCGATGAGGGCAAGGGCAAGATCGTCGACTGGCTTACCGAGCGCGCCGAGGTCGTGGTGCGCTTCCAGGGTGGCCACAACGCCGGGCATACGCTGGTGGTGGGCGAGAACGTCTACAAGCTGAGCCTGCTGCCTTCCGGCATCGTGCGTGGTGCGCTCTCCGTGATCGGCAACGGCGTGGTGCTCGATCCGTGGCACCTGCGCGACGAGATTGCCAAGCTGCGCGGCCAGGGCGTGACGATCGACGAGAGCAACCTCCAGATCGCCGAGACCTGCCCGCTGATCCTCCCCTTCCACCGCGATCTCGACGGCCTGCGCGAGGATGCCTCGGGTGCCGGCAAGATCGGCACGACGCGGCGCGGGATCGGCCCGGCGTACGAAGACAAGGTCGGCAGGCGCGCGATCCGGGTGTGCGATCTCGCCCACCTCGACGATCTCGGCCCGCAGATCGATCGGCTCTGCGCGCACCACGATGCGCTGCGTGCCGGCTTCGGCGAGCCGCCGATCGATCGTGAGCGGCTGCTGGGCGATCTCCGCGCAATCGCCGACGTCGTGCTGCCCTACGCCAAGCCGGTGTGGGTGACGCTCAACGAGGCCAAGCAGGCCGGCAAGCGCATCCTGTTCGAGGGCGCGCAGGGCATATTGCTGGACGTCGATCACGGCACCTATCCGTTCGTCACCTCGTCCAACACGATCGCGGGGACGGCGGCAGGCGGCTCCGGTCTCGGCCCGAGCGCGGCGGGCTTCGTGCTCGGCATCGTCAAGGCCTACACCACACGCGTCGGCTCCGGCCCCTTCCCGACCGAGCTCGATGACGAGATCGGCGAGCGGCTCGGCACGCGCGGCCACGAGTTCGGCACCGTTACTGGGCGCAAGCGCCGCTGCGGCTGGTTCGATGCGGTGCTGGTCCGCCAGGCTGTCGCCGTGTCGGGCATCTCCGGCATCGCGCTGACCAAGCTCGACGTGCTCGACGGCTTCGAGGAGTTGAAAATCTGCGTCGGCTACCGGATCGGCGAAAGGCAGTACGACTATCTGCCGCCCCACGCGGCCGACCAGGCGGCGGTCGAACCGATCTACGAGACGATCGAGGGCTGGAGCGAGACCACCGCCGGCGCGCGCAGCTGGGCGGAGCTGCCCGCGTCCGCGATCAAGTACATTCGGCGCGTGGAAGAGCTGATCCGCTGCCCGGTGGCGCTCGTCTCGACCAGCCCTGAGCGCGAGGATACGATCCTGGTGCGGGACCCGTTCGCGGATTGACTGATCGAACTCCCCTCCCTGCAAGGGAGGGGCCGGGGGTGGGTTTTGGCTTGGCGATACGGCACTGTTGCAGCAGACGGCCACCGTATCGCCTGGCCTCCACCCACCCCTAACCCCTCCCTTGCAGGGAGGGGGATTACCGCCCCACCTGCGCTCGATGCAGCAGCTTCTGGTCGGCCAGCACCAGCGCGACCATCGCCTCGACCACCGGCACCGCGCGGATGCCGACGCAGGGGTCGTGGCGGCCTTTGGTGCGGATGTCGGATGCTTCGCCGTCGCGTGTGATCGTCTCGACCGGGCTGAGGATCGAGCTGGTCGGCTTCAGCGCGACGCGAACGACCAGCGGCTGCCCGGTGGCGATCCCGCCCGCGACCCCGCCGGCATGGTTGGCGAGGAACACGGGCTTTCCGTCTGCTCCAGGACGCATCGGGTCGGCATTCTGCTCGCCGCTCAGCCGCGCCGCCGCAAAGCCGTCGCCGATCTCAACGCCCTTGACCGCGTTGATGCTCATGCACGCGGCGGCAAGCTCGCTGTCGAGCTTGGCGTAAAGCGGCGCCCCCCAGCCGGCGGGCACGCCGTCCGCCACGCACTCGACGATCGCGCCGACCGAGGAGCCGGCTTTGCGGGTGCGATCCAGGATCGCCTCCCAGCGTGCGGCGGCTTGGCGATCGGGGCAGAAGAAGGGGTTGCGATCGATCTCGCTGGCATCGAACACCGCCCGATCGATCGCGTCGCCGCCGAGCTCGACCAGATAGGCCTTGATCGCGACCTCCGGGATCATCGCGCGCGCCACCGCTCCCGCCGCCACTCTCGCTGCGGTTTCGCGCGCCGAAGATCGCCCGCCGCCGCGATAGTCGCGGAAGCCGTATTTGGCGTCATAGGCATAGTCGGCGTGGCCGGGGCGATAGGCCTGCGCGACCTCGCTATAGTCCTTCGATCGCTGGTCGACATTCTCGATCATCAGGCTGATCGGCGTGCCGGTGGTGCGACCCTCGAACACGCCCGAGAGGATGCGGACCTGATCGGGTTCCTGCCGCTGCGTGGTGAAGCGCGAGGTGCCGGGGCGCCGCTTGTCCAGCCAGGGCTGGATGTCGGCTTCGCTGAGCGTCAGGCCTGGCGGGCAACCATCCACCACTGCGCCCAGCGCCGGCCCGTGGGACTCGCCCCAGGTCGTGAAACGGAAGACGCGGCCAAATGTGTTGAACGACATTCAGCCCTCTCCCCCCGGGAGAGGGAGGGGCCCGCCGTCCCCAGGACGGTGGGAGGGTGAGGGCACGCAAATTGCGTCGAAGATGCCGCTCAGCACAGCTTTGATATTTCGCTCCACGTCGTTGTTCCAGACTCGCAAGACCCGCAGGCCCTTTCCCTCAAGGTATGTCGACCGGTTCGCGTCATACTCCGTCTGTTCGACATGCTGGCTGCCATCAAGTTCGACGACCAAAGCTGCCTCCAGGCATAAGAAGTCGGCGATGTACGGCCCGATCCATGCTTGCCGGCGAAGCTTGGCATTGGCGAGGCGTCGGCCACGAAGCGCCTGCCAAAGCTTCTTCTCGGCTTCCGTGGCATTATGCCTAAGTTGGCGGACCCGCTCCAAGGCTTCGGCGCCGTCCAATTGTCTCACGTGCCCTCACCCTCCCACCGCTTCGCGGCGGGCCCCCCTCTCCCCAAGTGGGAGAGGGTTTACACCAACGCGATATCCGGCGCGTCTTCTGCCTTCATGCCGATAACGTTGTAGCCGGCGTCAACGTGGTGGACCTCGCCAGTGACGCCGCTCGCCAGGTCGCTGAGCAGATACAGCCCCGCCCCGCCGACATCCTCGATGGTAACGTTGCGCTTCAAGGGCGCGTTCAGCTCGTTCCACTTCAGGATCAGCCGGAAATCGCCGATCCCGCTTGCGGCCAGCGTCTTGATCGGCCCGGCCGAGATCGCGTTGACGCGGATATTGTCGCGGCCGAGATCGACGGCGAGATATTGCACGCTGGTCTCCAGCGCCGCCTTGGCGAGACCCATCACGTTGTAGTGGGGGATCACCTTCTCGGCGCCGTAGTAGCTGAGCGTCAGCAACGCGCCGCCCTCGGGCATCATCGCCGCCGCGCGCTGCGCGACCGCGACAAACGAATAGACGCTGATGTTCATCGTCATCAGAAAATTTTCGAGGCTGGTGTCCATGAAGCGACCCCGCAGCTCCGTCTTGTCCGAAAAGCCGATCGCGTGGACGACGAAGTCGATCGTCGGCCAGCGCTCTGCCAGCACGGCAAAGGCGTGATCGAGCGCCGCCATGTCGGAGACGTCGCAATCGATCAGGAAGTCCGATCCGAGCTGTTCGGCGAGCGGCTTCACCCGCTTCAGCAGCGCCTCGCCCTGGTAGGCGAAGGCGAGCTCCGCGCCATGTTCGCCGAGCATCTTGGCGATACCCCAGGCGAGGCTCTTGTCGTTGGCGAGGCCCATCACGAGGCCCCTCTTCCCTTCCATCAAACCGGCCATGCTGCTTCCTCAGTCTCTCGGGCGGGTTCCTTTAAGCCGTTCGCGGGCGATTCCGCCAGTGCCGCATTGAGGTGCGCGCCGATGACGAGGCCGAACCCCACCAGCCAGAAGAAGAACAGCATCACGACGATCCCGGCGAGGCTGCCATAGGTGCGGTTGTAGTTGCCGAGATGGGTCAGCACGAAGGGCAGGATCACGGTCACCGCGAGCCACCAGCCGGCGGTGAACAGCGCGCCCGGCCATTTGGGGTTCTTCGAATAGCGATAGCGGGACGGCGTCAGCGTGTAGAACAGGATGTAGAGCGCCACGAAGACGATCGCGGTCGGCACCAGGCGCGAGAGGCTGATCCAGCCCGAGAAATCCTGCGCCACCGGCAGCACCCGATAGATGAATTGCTCCAGCCCGGTCAGCGCCACCTGCGCGGCAAAGGCCAGCATCATCAGCATCACCGACACGATGATGATCGCCACCGCACCCAGCCGATACGTCCAGAAGGCGGCGCTGGCGCGGGTGCCATAGGCGCGGCGAAGGATGTCGCGGATCGTCTCGATGAAGCTCCCCACCGTCCACAGCCCCACGATCGCGCCGAGCCACAGCAGCGGCCCGGTGCGTGCCGCCAGCACCGACTCGATCGCGGGCTGGAGCAATCCGGCGACGCCGCGCGGCATCAGCTTCAGCACCGCGGCAACCCCTTCCGATCCGTCGCTCGATCGGCCGATCAGCTGCGCCAACGCGGTGATGATGATGAAGAAGGGAAACAGCGCGAACAGCGTGAGATAGGCGAGATTGCCCGCATGGATGAAGCCGTCCGAATAAACGCCGACCACGATCCGCTTGAGGATAGTAAATCCCCGCATCGGGATGCCGAGTGCCGCCGACGCGCGCTCGACCCGGCCGGGCCGGTTCGAACGCTCCTCGGGGCTTTCGGGGGAGACGTCTTTCAGACGCCGAGTCCCGCGCGCGGGTTGCGGGCCTTGTCGCTCGTCCAGCTCTCGGCAAATGCCTCGAGTTCGGCGTCACCCGCCGGCAGGTCGACGATCAGCGTCACCAGCTGGTCGCCGCGCGTGCCGCCGGTCGGGCGGTGGAAGCCCTTGCCGCCAAGCCGCAGCACCTTGCCCGAGGTCGAACCTTTGGGCACTGTCACCATCACCGCGCCATCGACGGTAGGCACCTTGATCTTGCCGCCGAGCACCGCCTCGTCGAGACGCACCGGCAGATCGATCCGCACATCGTCGCCGTCGCGGGTGAAGAAGCGGTGCGGCTGCACCTCAATGGTCACGATCGCGTCGCCGGGGCCGGCGGGGCCGGGCTCGCCCTGATTGGCGAGGCGGCGCTGGGTGCCGCTCTCGACACCAGGGGGGAGCTTCAGCTCGATCGTCTTGCCGTTGGCGAGCACGACCCGTTGTGGGCGCAGCGCAGCGGCATCCTCGAAGCTCACCGAAAGCCGATACGCGACGTCGGCACCCTTGGGCTGCGGGCGAGCGCCGCGCCGCGCGCCGCCGAACGGGGAGCTGCCTCCTCCGCCGCCGCCATTTTGGCCGAATAGCTCGTCGAAGATGCTGGAAAAATCGCCGCCCTCGCCCTGGAAGCCGCCCGCGCCGCCAGGCCCGGCGCCGGGCCGAAAGCCGCCATGCGCAAAGGGATTGCCGCCTCCGCCACCGCCCGCGCCGAAGCCGAACGGCGCCTTGGACTGGCCGTTCTCGTCGATCTCGCCGCGATCGAACTGGGCGCGTTTGTCCTTGTCCGAAAGCAGGTCATAGGCCTGCGTCACGGCGGAAAAACGATCGGCAGCCTTGGGATTGTCCTGGTTGCGATCGGGGTGCAGCTCCTTCGCGAGCTTGCGATAGGCCGATTTGATCGCTTTCTCGTCGGCGGTGCGGGCCACGCCCAGGGTCGAATAGGGATCTGCCATGATGCCTTCGTGTAGCAGCCTTGTGGTTGATGAACTGTTGCCTAAATGCAACAGGTGAGATGTGGCTCCATCACGCCTAACGCAAGGGCTCCGCTAACGCTATGTCCGGCGCATGACCAACGATCCCCATGTCTTGTTCCAAAGCTGGATGCAGGAGGCCGAGGCTTCCGAGCCCAACGATCCCAATGCGTGCGCCGTGGCAACCGTCGGCGCGGACGGTATGCCGTCGGTCCGCATGGTGCTGCTCAAGGGACATGATGATCGCGGCTTCGTCTTCTACACCAACCGCGAGAGCCGCAAGGCGGGCGAACTGGCGAGCGATCCCAAGGCCGCCTTGCTGTTCCACTGGAAGAGCCTGCGCCGGCAGGTGCGGGTGGAGGGGTCGGTGACTCTCGTCTCCGACGCCGAGTCCGACGCATATTTCGCCTCGCGCGGGCGGGATTCGCGGCTCGGCGCCTGGGCGTCCGACCAGTCCCGCCCGCTGCCCGATCGTGCGACCTTCGAAGCACGCTTTGCCGAGATGGAGGCGCGTTTCGCCGGCGGCGAGGTGCCGCGTCCGCCGCATTGGGGCGGTTATCGAGTGACGCCCGAGCGCATCGAGTTCTGGCAGGATCGCGCGCATCGCCTGCACGAGCGGCGGCTCTTCACCCGCGCCGGCGATGGCTGGTCCGAGGGGCTGCTGTACCCGTGATCTACTCCCCCGATTATTGCGCTCGGGACGAACGGTGACGATAGACGCCGTCACCCTCAACCGCCGCGCCGCGCTCGCCTCGGTGACGCTGGCGACCGGGCTGCTCGGCCTGAAGGGCTACGCCGCGGTCACCACCGGCTCGATCGCGATGCTGGCTTCGGTCGCGGACACCGCGCTCGATCTCATCGCGAGCCTGGTCACGCTCTACGGCGTCCATGTCGCGGCCCAGCGCGCCGACGAGGATCACCGCTTCGGCCACGGCAAGGCGGAGGCGCTCGCCGCCCTGTTCCAGGTCACGCTGATCGCCGCGTCCGCGATCGCGATCGCGGTGCGTGCGGTGATGGCACTGCTCCACGGCACCCAGGCCGCTTCGCTCGAAGCGGGGATCATCGTGTCGGTGATAGCCGGCGCGGCTACGATCGTCCTGCTCGCCTACCAGCGTGCGGTGATCGCGCGGACGCACAGCCTGGCGATCGGGGCGGACAATCTTCACTACAAGTCCGATTTGATCCTCAACGGTGCGGTGGCGGTGGCGCTGATCCTCGATCGCTATGCGGGACTGCACGGGATCGACGCATTGTTCGGCCTCGTCATCGCGGTCTGGCTCGGCTGGAACGCGTGGAGATCGGCGCACCAGTCGATGGACCAGCTGATGGATCGCGAATGGCCCGAGGAGAAGCGGCGCGCCTTCCTCGATACCGCCGCCACCATGCCTGCGCTCGCCGGCATGCACGATCTGCGCACCCGCTCGAGCGGCGCGCATGATTTCGCCCAGTTCCACATGTCCTTTCCCGCGGAGACCACGATCGGCACCGCGCACGACGTGATGGAACGGATCGAGGCGCAGCTCGGCGAAGCGTTCCCGGGTCTCGAACTGCTCATCCACCCCGATCCCGCCGGTCATGTCGACCAGGAGCGGACCTTGCCTGCCCACATTGCCGAAAGACGCGAGATATGAAGCTGCCGTTCCTCCAGATCGATGCGTTCGCCGATCGGCCGTTCACCGGAAACCCCGCGGCGGTGATGCCGCTCGACGCATGGCTCGACGACGACGTGCTCCAGCGCATCGCACAGGAGAACAACATCTCGGAGACTGCCTTCCTGCTACCGGACGCGACCGGCGAAGCCGATTACGAGCTGCGCTGGTTCACCCCTGCGGTCGAGGTGGTGATGTGCGGCCACGCAACGCTGGCGAGCGGCCATGCCGTCCTCTCCGCCGATCCGACGCGGGCGGGCGTGACCTTCCGGACACGGCGCGCCGGCACGCTCGAAGTCGGGCGCGATGGCGATGCCTATACGCTCTCGCTGCCGGCCTGGGTGCCGACGCCCAAGCCCCTGCCCGAGATCGTCGCAGCGCTCGGAATCGACGGCGTGGTCGAGACGCTTTGGCACGAGCATCGATACGGACTGGTGGTGGTCGAGAGCGAGGCGATCGTGCGCGCCTGCGACCCCGATTTTCGCGCGCTTGCCGCCTATGGCGATCTGCTCACCATCGTGTCGGCGCGTGGGCGTGATACCAACATCGTCAGCCGCGCCTTCGCGCCGGGCGGCGGCATCGACGAGGACCCGGTGACCGGATCGGCCCACGCCGTAGCGGTGCCGTATTGGGCGGAGAAACTGGGGCGCGAGAGCTTCACGGCGTACCAGGCCTCGGCCCGCGGCGGGCATCTCGGGTGCCGCCTGGACGGCGAGCGCGTGATCCTGTCAGGCCAGTGCGTGACCGTGATCGAGGGGAGCTTCCTGCTCTAGCGCGCCCATCGTCGTCTCGATCCAGCCGCCGCCGAGTACGCGGTCGCCCGCGTAGAGCACCGCTGCCTGGCCCGGCGCTACGCCATACTCAGGCGCCTCGAAGTGGACCAAGTCTCCGTCGAATCGCGCCGGCACCGGCTTCGCCATCGATCGAACCTTGACGGTAACCGGACCGGCATGGTCGCCGCCGAGCCAGTTGATGTCAGACAGGATGGCTCCACTCACCGCTAGCGCACGCCGCGGGCCAACCACCACGCGGTTCGCCGCCGCGTCCAGCTGCACCACGTAGAGCGGCTCGGGTGAGCCGCCGATCTCCAGCCCACGCCGCTGGCCGACGGTGAAGTGGATCAGTCCGCGATGCGCGCCGAGTACGCGGCCGGCAAGGTCGACGATCTCGCCCGTGGCCTCTGCCTCGGGGCGGATCTTGCGGACCACGGCGGCATAATCGCCGTCAGGTACGAAGCAGATATCCTGGCTGTCGGGCTTGGCGGCGACGCCGAGGCCGATCTCGGCGGCGAGTTCGCGCACCCGAGCCTTGGGCATGCCGCCCAGCGGGAAGCGGAGATAATCGAGCTGATCCTGCGTCGTCGCGAAGAGGAAGTAGCTCTGGTCGCGCGCCGGATCGGCGGCACGGTGGAGCTCGGCGCCGTGGATGCCCTCGACTCGCCGGACATAATGCCCGGTCGCCAGGCAATCGGTGCCAAGATCGCGGGCCAGACGCAGCAGGTCGGTGAACTTCACCCCCTGATTGCAGCGCACGCACGGGATCGGCGTGCGCCCCGCCATGTAATCATCGGCGAAGCGATCGATCACGCTCTCCCGAAACGCGCTCTCATAGTCGAACACATAATGTGCGATGCCAAGCCGATCGCACACCGCACGCGCGTCCCGGATGTCGCGCCCAGCGCAGCAGCTGCCCGCGCGGTTCACCGCGGCGCCGTGATCGTAGAGCTGGAGGGTGATGCCGATCGTCTCGGCGCCGGTGCGGTGCGCGAGTGCGGCCACCACCGAACTGTCGACCCCGCCCGACATGGCGACGACGATGCGGCGGCCGGAGAGGTCCTGCCCGAGCTGAAAATCCGCGTCCATAATGGCGTGGCGCTTAGCCGATCGACCGCGCCCACGCAAAAGCGACGAGCCGAGGGCGGCATTAACTATGTCTTAGCCAATCTTACCGCATCGTTTCCGTCCCTCGCGATCGGTGTACTGCTTATGAAACTCATACGACCTTCCGACGAACCGCCGCTCGACCATGCCCTGCTGATCGCCGGCATGGCGATCGGCCAGGCTGCAACACCCACCGCTCAGCTTGCCGAGCGGATCGCGCAGCAAAACGCCTCTGGCGAGAGTGATTCGGTGAACAGCCTGGTCGACGTGCTGATCGGCAGCGCGCCAGTGACGCCGGACGATGCGCACGGCAGCTTCCACCGCCGACTGGCCCGCGCGTCGGGCGGAAAGGCAGCGGCTGAATTGATGAAGCCCGCTTTTACCTTGGCGTTTTAGCGTTCCTTCAACCGCTCCCGGTTAGAAGGTCGGGCAGTGCGATGGGGGAGCATCGCCGGCTACGGCCCAGTTCGAGGTGTGATGTGATCGAAAACCAGAAGTTCCGTCCGGCACAGGTCATCGGTCCGCTTGGCGAGCCGCTGACGCTGGCCAGCCTGCCCCCGCCGGAAACCCGGCGCTGGGTGGTGCGGCGCAAGGCCGAGGTGGTGTCAGCCGTGAACGGGGGGCTGCTCACCGTCGACGAGGTGTGCGATCGCTATTCGCTGACGCTGGAAGAGTTCGCCGGCTGGCAGCGTGCGGTCGATCGTTCGGGCATGCCGGGCCTGCGCGTCACGCGCATTCAGCACTACAAGTCGGTCTACGAGCGCCAGCAGAAGTTCTGATCCGCCGCCCCTGGTATCGCACCACGGAAGCCGTCCGCAGCACCTGCGGGCGGCTTCGTCGCATTCGGTTCGTCGCACGTAACCATCGGCCGCACGGAACGGAATCGTTTCTGGCACGTATCAAGCGTCCGGAATTGACGCTCACCAATGTGGGGGTGCGGCGTCGAACAGGAGGCAAAACATGATCAATCTAATCGTCTGGCTCATCCTCGGCGGCGTCATCGGCTGGCTGGCCAGCATCGTGATGCGCACCGATGGCCAACAGGGCATCATCCTGAACGTCATCGTCGGCATCATCGGCGCATTCATCAGCGGCTTCATCTTCAACCACGACATGAACAACAACGACTTCTCGCTGGTCGCGCTGTTCGAGGCGTTCATTGGCGCCGTCATCCTGCTCGCGATCGTGAACCTGATCCGCCGCGGGTCGGTACGATAAGCCTTTCTTTGTAGCGTAGCGTAACCTGTACGAGGGCCGCCCGCCGCAAGGCCGGGCGGCCCTTGTCGTATCTACTGCAGCTCGAACGTCACGTTGACGCTGACGCCGATCTTCTCCTGGCCCGGCTGGAGATCGGTCGACTCCTTCATCCGTGCCGCCATCATCACCATCGGGCGCGGCGGCTCGGGCGAATAGCCACCACCCTCCGAGATCGCGACGATCCGCTTGATCGAGAGCCCCGCCACCTTGGCATACAGATCGGCCTTGGCGCGTGCCTTTGCCATCGCCTCGACGCGCGCCTCGTCCATCGCCGTATCAGGATGTTCGAGCGAGAAATCGGGCCCGCTGATCTGGTTGACCCCCTGCGCGACCAGCACGTCGAGGATCGGGCCGGCCTGCTTGATGTCGCGGAAGGTGACGGTCAGCTGGTTTGACGCCTGGTATCCGGTCACCACCGGCGGCTGATTGTCGGCATAGCGATATTGCGGCTGCAGGCTGAGCGAGGAGGTGCGGATATCCTTGTCCGCTAGGCCAGCGTGCCGCAACGCCGACACTGCCGCCGCCATCTTGGACGCATTGTCCGCCATCGCCTTGGCCGCGGTGGCCGACTGGGTGATCACGCCGGCGCTCAACGTCGCGATGTCGGGCGCGCGCATCACCTCGCCCTGAGCGCTGACGTCCAGCCGGGTGCCCGCGATCGGCACCGTGGCGATGTCGTCGGCAAAGGCTGCGGCGGGCAGCGCCAGCGACAGGATGGCGGCGGACAGGATGCTGTGCTTCATGGTGATCTCCCCTTAGCCGGGCGGACCCTGCCCGGCATGGTCGCAGGCTGTGCAGCGCCGGTGAACAACCCAAGCTGAACGTGGCTAGGGCGCGTTTAACGTGGTACCGACGCCTTCGCTCATGCGGGAACATCCGCTTGATGCGAGTGATGTATTCGGATAACACACTCGCGGGGTGCCCCCTGGGGCGGTGTATGCGCATGGGTGAGGCATGAACTACGAGCAGGGCTGGACCGGCGACAAGGGTGCTGGAGACCCGGGGACAGGGTACGCCGTCACCGAGGATGCCGACCGTACGCTGAAGGCGCGCCGCCGCCGCCTGATCCTGATCTTCGCGCTCGTTTTCGCGGTCGTGATCGCAGCCGGCATATACATCGGCCGCCGCAATGCGGCAAAGCCGGCACCACCCTCGTCCGAACCGACCGTCACCGTGATCGTGCCCGGCCGCACCGCAGTCGCGGCCAACGTCAGCGCCACGGGCACGCTGATGGCCAAGCGGAATATGCCGGTGGGGGTGGCAGGCGAAGGCGGCATGGTCAGCCGCGTGCTCGTCGACGCCGGGACATGGGTGCGCGCCGGGCAGACGCTCGCCACCGTCGATCCCGCCGTCCAAGCCGCGCAGACCAGCCAGATGCAGGCGCAGATCGCGTCCGCGGTCGCTAACGCCAAGCTCGCGCAGAGCAATCTCGATCGTGCGCAGGCGCTGGTCTCGCGCGGCTTCATCTCGAAGGCGGACATCGATTCGCGCACCGCGTCGCGCGATGCCGCCAATGCCGGCGTCCGCCTCGCCCAGGCGCAATATCGCGAGCAGTCCGCGCGGCTCGGTCGGCTCGACATCCGCGCGCCGGCTTCCGGCCTCATCCTCGCGCGCAATGTCGAAGCTGGCCAGGTGGTGAGCTCGGGCTCGAACGCGCTGTTCGAGATCGCGATGGACGGGACGCTGGAAATGCAGGCCAAGCTCGCCGAGCAGGACATGCAGGGCCTCCACGTCGGCATGACAGTCAACGTGCGGCCGGTCGGCGCGAGCCATGCCTTCACCGGCACCGTGTGGCAGATCGCGCCGACGATCGATGCCGTGAGCCGCCAGGGTACCGTGCGCGTGCAGCTGGCCTATGATCCCGCCTTGCGACCGGGGGGCTTCGCGACGGCAGACTTCTCCTCGCAGCATACCCAGGCGCCGGTGCTGCCGGAATCAGCCGTGCTGAGCGACGATCAGGGCAATTATGTCTATCTGATCGACAAGGACGACAAGGTGCAGCGTCGCGCCGTGAAGGTCGGCGACGTGTCCGATGCGGGCGTGGCGGTGCTGTCCGGCCTGCAGGGGAACGAGCGGGTGGTGTATTCGGCCGGTGCCTTCCTTAATATCGGCGAGAAGGTGCTTCCCGAGATCAAGCGGAACTGAGGCCCCGAGGCCTTCGAGCAGGACCCGAGCATATGCGTAACATTTCCGCCTGGTCGATCCGCAATCCGGTCTTCGCGCTGGTGCTGTTCGCCGCCTTCACCTTCGCCGGCATCGTCGCGTTCATGCGGATGGACGTGAACCAGAACCCGGAAATCACCTTTCCGGGTGTCATCGTCGACATCTCGCAGCCTGGCGCGGCGCCGGTCGAGATGGAGACGCAGATCGCGCAGAAGGCCGAGTCGGCGGTACGTAGCCTCGAGGGTGTCGAGGAGATCCAGACGACGATCGATGAGGGCGACGTCCAGATGTTCGTCCAGTTCACGCTCAACACCCCGGTCGACCGGGCGACCAACGACGTGCGCGAGGCGATCTCCCAGATCCGCGGATCGCTGCCCAATGGCATCCTCGAACCGCAAGTAACCCGCGCAATCGTCGATGGCGATCCGATCGCGCGCTGGTCGGTCAGCGCCAACGACATGACGATGGAGCAGCTTTCCTGGTTCGTGCAGAACGACGTCTCGCGCCGCCTGCTCGGCATCGAAGGCATGCAGAGCGTCAAGACCTATGGTGGGGTTAGCCGCGAGATCCGGGTTATCCTCGATCCCGCCAAGATGCAGGCGATCGGCGTCACCGCGAGCCAGGTCAACCAGCAGCTCGCCGCGATCAACACCAATGCGGCGGGCGGCCGTGCCGAGATCGGCGGCGCCGAGCAATCGGTGCGCATCCTCGGCAATGCGCAGGATGCCTATCAACTTGGCCAGGTCCAGATCGGGCTAGGCGGCGGCAAATCGATCCGCCTGTCCGACATCGCGACGGTGAAGGACCTCTATGGCGAGGTGCGCGAGACCGCCAAGATGAACGGCAAGCCGACCATTGCCTTCGCCATCATCCGTGCGCGCGGCGCATCCGACATCGCGATCTACGATCAGGCCAAGAAGATACTGGCGCAGATCGAGAAGGAGAATCCCAACATCCACTTCGTCAAGCGCGTCGCCGATGTGGACTACACGATCACCCAGTACCACGACGCGCTTGGCGCGATGGTCGAGGGCGCGGTGCTCGCCGTCGTGGTTGTGTTCTTCTTCCTGCGCGATCGCCGCGCGACGCTCATTTCCGCGCTCGCCATCCCGCTGTCTGCGATCCCGACCTTCTGGATCATGGATCTGATGGGCTTCACGCTCAACTTCATGACGCTGCTGGCGCTGTCGCTGGTGGCAGGCGTGCTGGTCGACGACGCGATCGTGGAGATCGAGAACATCGTCCGCCACATGCGCATGGGCAAG
>CAXTBZ010000056.1:10853-17537 GCA_964242855.1 uncultured Sphingomonadaceae bacterium | reverse complement strand
TCCGAACGCCGCGCCGATCAAGGGGAAACGGATGCCGATGTGAAGGCCAAAGCGGAGGCAGCGATCGCAGTTGGACTTACCGCGATCGTCTGCGTGGGCGAAACCGAGGCTCAGCGGAATGCAGGCGAGGCTGAAGCGGTCGTGTGCGGGCAGCTATGCGGCTCGCTACCAGTTGCCGGTGGAGATCAGTTGGTCGTCGCGTACGAGCCGATATGGGCGATCGGCACGGGTAAAATCCCGTCGTTGGATGACGTCCGTGCGATCCACACCGCGATCCGGGCCGACCTGATCGATCTGCTTGGCCCTGAGCGCGCCGAGACGATCCGCATCCTTTATGGCGGATCAATGAACGCCGGCAACGCGACCGATTTGCTGGCAGTGCCGGACGTTGATGGCGGTTTGGTGGGCGGCGCGAGCCTGACAGCGGCGGCATTTGTGCCAATCATTGAGGCAGCTGCGGCAACCGAGGCGACGAGCGACGCGCGTGCCTAACCAGAAGCGGGAGTGGCGGCTCTCTTGAGGCGGTCATTTATCGCAATCCCGATGCCTTCCAGCGGAATGGGCGCTACCGCGATCGCAGGTGCTTTCATCTGGTCGGCGCGGTGTAGCGCCTCGAACAGCTTGGAGGCTGCTTCGATCAGGTCGCCCGAAGCGGACAGGCTGTCATCACCCGCGACCGCGCCGAAGCCGATCAGCCACTCGTCCGAATGCCGTTCGATCGCGTTCAGCCGCAGCGGCTTGGTAGGTGCGTAGTGGCTAGCAAGCTGACCAGGCGCCTCGATCATGTTGGCACCTGCTGTATGTACCGATAAGCCTGCCGCAGCCTCCAGCGCATCGACGTCGATCGGTCCGGGACGAAGCAGGCGCAGGTGATCTGCTTCCACGGCAACGATGGTCGACTCGACGCCATGCCGAGTAGGGCCGGCATTGAGGACCGGAACATCGTCGCCGAGCGAGGCTGCAACATGCTCGGCCCGTGTGGGGCTGAGGCGGCCGCTGGCGTTGGCTGACGGCGCGGCAAGCGGCACATCGGCGGCGGCGATGAGCGCCCGCATGATCGGGTGAGCGGGCATACGGATCGCAATCGTCTGCAATCCGGAGGTCGCAAGCGCCGCCACGGGAGAGCCGGTGCGTGTTTGGAGCACCAGCGTCAGCGGCCCTGGCCAGAATGCTTTGGCGAGGCGATGCGCAACCGGCGGCCAGTCGGCCAGCGCTTCGGCTTCAGCAATGCCGCCGACATGCACGATCAGGGGATTGAACGAAGGGCGGCCTTTCGCAGCGAAGATGCGGGCGACGGCTTCGCCTTTCGTGGCATCCCCGGCGAGGCCGTAGACAGTTTCGGTCGGCACCGCGACGATCCCGCCTGCGCGGATCAACTCCGCTGCGCGCCGGATGGCCTGTTCGTCGCTCGGCAGGATCATGGCGCGTCCGCTAGCCGAGCGATGAAAGCTCCGCAATGATCGGACGGCAGGGTGGAACCGGTAACCGCTCCTGGTGTAGTGCCTGTGGCTCGACGAGGAGCGATCATGGCGCGCAGATATTTCGGCACCGACGGTATTCGGGGGCGCACCAACGAGGCGCCGATGACGGCAGAACTCGCGATGAAGGTGGGGCAAGCTGCGGGCGCGCATTTTCTACGCGGCGAGCACCGCCATCGGGTGGTGATCGGCAAGGATACGCGCTTGTCGGGTTACATGATGGAGTCGGCGCTGGTTGCCGGCTTCACCTCGGTCGGCATGGACGTCATCCTGTTCGGCCCGATCCCCACGCCGGCCGTCGCAATGCTGGCCAAGGCAATGCGCGCTGACATCGGCGTGATGATTTCAGCGAGCCACAATCCGTATCAGGACAATGGCATCAAGCTGTTTGGGCCGGATGGCTACAAGCTGTCCGACGATGATGAGGCAGGAATCGAGAAGGCCCTCGATATTCCGCCCCGCTTGGCCTCTGCCGAGGCGATCGGCCGTGCCCAGCGCATCGAGGATGCACGCGGCCGCTACATCCATGCGGTGAAAGCCACTTTCCCGGAGAACCAGCGGCTTGACGGCCTGCGAGTGGTTGTCGATTGCGCCAACGGCGCTGCCTACAGCGTCGCGCCCGCTGCGTTGTGGGAGCTCGGGGCCGATGTGATCGCGATCGGCATCACGCCCGATGGCACCAACGTCAACGATGGCGTCGGCTCGACTGCGCCGGAAGCGCTTCAGCGGAAGGTCCTGGAGACGCGGGCGGATGTCGGAATCGCCCTTGACGGCGATGCGGATCGGCTGATCATCGTCGATGAACGCGGCAAGATCATCGACGGTGACCAGATCATGGCGCTGATCGGCACCAGCTGGCAGCGGCGCGGGCTGCTCAAGGGCGGCGGGATCGTCGCGACCGTTATGTCGAACCTCGGGCTTGAGCGCTACCTTGGGGCGGCGGGTCTTACCCTGAACCGCACCGCGGTCGGCGATCGCTATGTGCTGGAAGCGATGCGGCGCGACGGGTTTAATGTCGGCGGCGAACAGTCGGGCCATCTCATTCTTTCGGATTACGCCACGACCGGCGACGGCCTTGTTGCAGCGTTGCAGGTGCTGGCCGAGTTGGTCGAGACCGGGCAACCCGCATCGAAACTGCTCGCCTGTTTCGAGCCGCTACCGCAGAAGCTTCAGAATGTGCGCTTCAAGAGCGGCCAGCCCCTGGAAACGGACGGCGTAAAGGCAGCGATTGCTGCGGCCGAGGAAAAGCTCATCGGCACCGGCCGCCTTGTTATCCGCAAATCGGGCACCGAGCCGCTGATCCGAGTCATGGCGGAAGCGGAAGATCCGTCGCTTGTGTCTTCGGTAGTGGAGGACGTGTGTGAAGCAGTAAGGCGCGCGGCCTGATCGACCGGCTCGTGCTGCCTTTCTCGGCGGAAGGCAGCACGACCCGCTAATGCGTCACAGCCTGTACTGAACTCCAATAGAGGCGGTGGCGCGCGGTGAAAGCTGGTAGCCGATCAGCCGCTGGTAGATCGGCACCTGCACATAGGCGAACGCCGATGCCCGGCCGCTGACCTTGGCGATCAATCCTGGTGAGACATAGAGTTGCTCTCCGCCGGTGTTCTCGGTGTCCGAATTGCCGCCACGATCGCGCTCGCTGGCTCTGAAGTTAAGCTGAAGTTCGGGCGTGATGCCGCTCCAGCGCGTGTAATGCACACCACCTGTCACCTGTCCGAAGCGTCCCGGGCGGTATAGATCGCGTCGATACAGCGGCAGCTGTCCCTGCAGCTGGAGGATGTAGTCGAAATCAGCGGCGAGCTTGCCGTAGCGGTAGTAGCCCAAGATGAGCTGGGTCACGCCGAAACCGGGTTGAATGCCGCGGTCTGCATCCTCGCCCGCAAGCGATCCCTTGTAGAAGTTCTGGTGGATCTTACCGGTTGGCAGTTGCACGCCGAATTGCACGCCGTTGATGCTGCCTGGCGTGTTGAAGCCCTGCCAGCGGCCGGTTATCCGCACATCGCCGAGCCCACCGGTATGCGAGTAGCTGAGCGCCGTATCATCCTCGTCGGTCGTGGCGTGCGGGCGATAGACGATCGGCACCTGCAGGTTGAGCCCCCAGTCTGCATCGAACTGACGATCGAGGGAGGCGGTCAGATAATGATTGTAGGTGTACTTCTCGATCTCACGATCGGTCGGAAAGTTGATCGACTTTCGATCGATCGCATGATGGCCGCTTCGAAGATCGGTCTGCGGTATGTAGTCGTAACGAAGCCCGAAGGTCGTTCCGGGCTGGGCGACAAGTCCCTGGCTCAGCCAATCAGCCGTCAGCGTGCAGCCGCAGCTGGCGCAGGAGAGGGCAGGAGCGGCGGCAGTCATCGCCGCAATGACGGCGACGGCAAATTTAGCTTTCATGTGGAGGCACCTTCGATAAGCGCCGACGCCTAAGCATCAGCGCGCGCATGATCGCGTCAGCAACGCGAACATGCCGGACAAAGCTCGCGATCAGACGGTCGCGGGCGGGTCCCTCAACCGGGGGCGCAGGTGGCCGCGTGTCCGATCGCGGCGAAATACCGGCATCCTGAAGACCGTAGCGACGATAAGAGAGAGCACGATCGCCAGCAGGATCGGATCGGCGCCCGCGATCGAGGCCGGAGCGTGACCGGCGAAGCCGCAGGCTGTATCGCCACGATTGGAACGGTCGGCGTGACCGTGATGACCGTCCATGCCAGGCATGGTCACAGCCATCTTCTCCGGGCCGAACCCCGAGCATAGCTCGATCGCTATAGATGTGCCGGAAATTACCGGCATGTATCCGGCCGGGACCAGCAATTTCATCATCAAGGCCAGCACAACAAGACCGAGCGCCCATGAGCGGTATCGCGCCAGATGGTGCCGCATCGTTGCCACACCCTTAGATAGAACGTGCCACCGGCGGTGTCATGTACCGAAAACGCATATCGGGCAGAGCGGCGGTGTTGACAGGAAAAATATCCAAAGCGACCATGCTCACGCACAGCATTGGGGGCAGGGTGGCGTTGAAGGCAGACGGGAGAGAACTCGGTCGGGAGAGCTGGGGAGGCAAGGCTCACAGGACGCTGCTTTATGCGGCTCTGAACTACATCTCACCGAAGCTCCGTGCCAGGCGCATGAAGACCTTCACCAACCTCTTCGCCCTTCATCCTGGTTTGCGCATCTGCGATCTTGGCGGTGCGTCCCGCATCTGGAATTCGGTGTCGGTGCCGCTCGACATCACGATCGTGAACTTGCCCGGCTTTCTTGCGGATCAGGGCGATCCGACGAAGCATCGCTTCACCTTCCTCGAAGCCGACGCCACGAGCCTGCCGCAGTTCGCAGACAATAGCTTTGATCTGGTGTTCAGCAACAGTGTTATAGAACATGTCGGCGATGCCAGCCACCGCGCAGCCTTCGCGCGAGAAGCCGCAAGGCTCGCGCCGCGATATTACATCCAGACCCCGTCGATCTGGTTTCCCGTCGAGCCGCACTGTGGCGTGCCCTTCTGGTGGTTCTTGCCCAAAGCCCTTCGTGCGCGGATGCATCGCGAGTGGGCGCGCGACGTGCCTGCCTGGAACGAGATGGTGGCGGGCACCACTGTTCTCGCGGTCAGCGAACTGAAGAGGCTGTTCCCGAACAGCACACTGATGGTCGAACGATGGTTGGGGTTGCCGAAATCGAATACGTCTTTCGGCGAGAATCGGTGGCCTGATCGGCAAGATTATAGCGTCCAGACCTTTCGCCCGAAGTCACGGCCTCTGAACACGCCCTTCACGTCGGCGAATAAGCCGTCTTCCTCCACCAGCCCGGCGAGAGCCGCGTCGCCCATGTCGCGATAGTCCCGGTGCGCAACCGCGGACACGACCAGATCATAGCGCTGGTTCAGTGCTTCGGGATCGAGGTGAACACCATAATCGCGCTCGGCTTCGGCGGCGTCTGCCAGCGGATCATGGACGGTCACCGAATGGCCGTGGAACCAGAAGCGCTTGACGATATCGCCAACCTTCGAATTGCGCAGGTCCGGCACGTCTTCCTTGAAGGTCACGCCGAGGATCAGGATGCGCAAAGCGCGACGCTTCAAGGTGAGGTGCAGCGTGTCGGCTATCCAGCGCGCCATATCGTCGTTGACCGATCGAGCGGCAGGAATGACCTCGGGCAGGTGCCCCAGTTCAATGGCGCGGTGCGACAAATAATAGGGATCAACGCCGATGCAGTGGCCGCCGACCAGACCCGGCGTGAACGGCAGGAAGTTCCACTTGGTTTTGGCAGCGTCGATCACATCCCAGATGCTCACGTCCAGCTTCTGGAAGATGCGTGTCACCTCGTTCATGAAGGCGATGTTGACGTCACGCTGAGCGTTCTCGATCGCCTTGGCACCCTCTGCCGCCTTGATTGAAGCGGCGCGGAAGGTTCCGCCGGAGGTGACGCGTTCGTAGATCTGCGCCACGCGGTCGGCGGTTTCAGGGCTGTCGCCGGCAACGACTTTGATTATGCGCTCGACGGTGTGTTCGCGGTCGCCCGGATTGATCCGCTCGGGTGAGTAACCCACGACAAACCCGTCTTTCCAGGTGAGCCCCGACGCACGCTCCATCACAGGAACGCACAATTCCTCGGTGACGCCGGGATAGACCGTGCTTTCGAAGATGACGAGCGGCTTGCGGCTGCCATCCAGCATCTTGCCCACCATCTCGGATGCGGCAAGCAGAGCGCGCAGATCGGGTCGGTTGCGTTCGTCGACCGGCGTCGGGACGGTGACGATGTAGACGTCGGCGCCAGAGCAGGCGTCTGCGTTTGCGGCGTACCGGAGATCGGACGCTACTAGCCGAGCATCGTCGATCTCGTCGGTACGATCGTGGCCACGTTCGAGTTCGGCGATCCGCCCCGAGTCGATGTCTAGGCCGATCGTCGGGAAGCTCTTCGCCAGCGCGACCGCCAAGGGCAAACCGACATAGCCTAGCCCGACAACCACGATGGATTGCACCGGTGCCGCATCGGCGGGAGGAGCGGAGCGAAGATCAGCGATACGAGCGTCCATGACCACGACCCATAGGCGCAGCCCGTAAAGGCTTCGTCAATCCGGCCAAGTTCGTCTTGGGAAACCAAGCCGTTTCGGCTTAATCTCGGCAGCGGGCGACGGGGGGTGCGTGATGTCTTTGATGATGATGGCAACGATGCTGGCGTCACGGGGCACGCCGAGATCGGCAATGGCCTG
>CAXTBZ010000056.1:0-10843 GCA_964242855.1 uncultured Sphingomonadaceae bacterium | reverse complement strand
CGTCGCGGTCAATCGGCGGCAACTGCTGCGCCGACAGGTTCTGCCGAGGCGCGAACGCGTGCTGCGATTGCCAGGGTCCAGCAGATCGATCCTCATATTCATGCAGTTATCGCAATCGATCCCACCGCGCTGGAACAGGCACGGGCTTTCGACCGAATGCGCCGTGTCCGCGGCCCGCTGTTCGGCGAGCCTGTGCTGATCAAGGATAATATCGAGACGACCGGACCGTTGCCGACGACCGCCGGTAGCATGGCGCTGCTCGGAAACGTCGCCGGCCGGGATGCGCCGCTTGTCGGAAGGCTGCGAGCGGCTGGCGCCGTAATCCTGGGCAAGACCAATTTGTCGGAATGGGCAAACATCCGCTCCAACGCCTCGATCTCGGGGTGGAGCGCGGTCGGCGGGCAGACGCGCAATCCTTACGCGCTCGATCGCGACCCTTGTGGATCATCATCGGGCAGCGCCGGCGAGGTCGACGCCGCGATCGGTACCGAAACAGATGGATCGATTACCTGTCCAGCGGCCGTCAACGGCGTTGTCGGACTGAAGCCGACGGTCGGCTTGGTCAGCCGCAAGGGGATCGTTCCGATAAGCCATAGCCAGGACACGGCTGGACCGATGGCGAGGGATGTAGCGACAGCTGCGCGTCTACTCACCGCGATCGCCGGCACCGATGCCGAAGATTCGGCGACGAAGGACGCGGACGCGCATGCAACCGATTACGCCGAATTTCTTCGCACGGATGCACTTAGAGGAGTGAGGATCGGGGTCCTGCGCTTCACCGGACCTTGGTCGTCGGCGGTACAAGCGCGCTTCGATGCAGCGCTCGCGGTGCTTGTGGCGCAAGGGGCGACCTTGATCGACATCGCGCAATTCAAGGATCGCGATCAGATCGGCGCGAACGAGAACATCGTGTTGATGACCGAACTCAAGGCTGACCTAAACGCGTATCTCGCTACAACGCCGCCGTCAGTTAGAACGCGTACGCTCGCCGACATGATCGCGTTCAATTCCGCGCATGCCGATCGAGAGCTTGCGCTGTTTGGACAGGAGAGCTTCCAGAAGGCCGAGAGCACCAAAGGCCTGGACGATCCGATCTATAAGGCGGCACGCGCGGCTTCGCTGCAGAAGGCAGGCAAGGACGGCATCGATGCCATGCTTAAGGCCGATCGCCTGGATGCTTTGGTCGCGCCGACGATGCCTCCGGCGTGGAAGATCGATGCCGTCAACGGCGATCAGATTGCCGGCGCGGGCGCGGGTGATCTCGCGGCGGTTGCGGGGTACCCGCACCTCACCGTGCCAATGGGACTTGCGCGGGAGCTTCCGGTCGGACTGTCGTTTATCGGCCCGGCGTGGAGCGAGGCCAGGCTGCTGGCGTTCGGCTTCGCCTATGAGCAGGCGAGCCATGCTAGAGTTCTGCCGACGCTTTCGGCGTCGATCGAAGATACACCGGATATTGCGACGCTACTTGCCCCGCTTGCATCCAAGCAGCCTCGATAGTTCCGGACGAGGCGCTGGATAGGTGCCGCAAAGACAGTGAGGAAGATTAGCGTATGACCAGTGCGATCACGCTCGCCCAAAAGGTGCCACCAAACATGATGCCGACCATCATCGTGACTGCGAGCGAACGCGGCATCATGTCGATGTCTCTGCGAACCATCACCGGATCCTCTTCCAAACTCCGTCGTGCGCGCACTGTATAGGTCGACTGCGCTTATCGTTGAGTTAATGGGCAGCCGAATATTAGGTTCCATAAACCGAGTATAGACGGCTTCGCAGCGATGCAGTTTCGGCTAAGGCAGTCTTATGCCACCGAGCTTCCGTTATGAGCGCAATCATCCCGAACCCTGTGCCGGTGTAGACGAGGCAGGGCGGGGGCCGCTTGCAGGGCCGGTGGTTGCGGCTGCCGTGTTGCTCGATCGCCGTCGGGTGCCCCACGGCATCGACGACTCCAAGAAGCTGGACGAACCGGCGCGCGAGGCGCTGTACGTCAAGATCACGCGGGTGGCTGGCTGGGGCGTCGGCATCGTCGATGTCGCGGACATAGATCGCATCAACATATATCACGCCACCATGCTGGCGATGAGCCGCGCGGTGGAGGCGCTGGGCGTTGAGCCGGGGATGGTTCTGGTCGACGGCAATGCGCTGCCACGCTGGCGCTACCCCGCCCGGGCGATCGTGTCTGGCGACGCCCTGTGTCGATCGATCGCGGCGGCGTCGATCGTCGCCAAGGTCACTCGCGATCGGATCATGCACGCGCATCACGCCGACTGGCCCGGCTATGGCTGGTGCACCAACAAAGGCTACGGCACGCCGGAGCACAAGGCGGCTCTGCTACGCCTCGGGCCGACGCCCCTACACCGTCGCAGTTTCGGCCCTGTCGCGCAGCTTTGCCTGGCCATCTGACATCAACTGCGACCCATTCGGCGGGCGCGGCAGAAAGGCTCACCACACGGATGTAGCTGATCCGTAACCCAGCACAAGTCTAGCGACTCGGCAGAACTCTGCGGGTTTTTGCTTGACCGCGGACTCCTTCGGACTCACTTTGCGGCCCTCAAAGGGGTCGGGGCGGACAATGCAGCAAGTAGGTACGGCGACCGGATCCAGAGTCGCGAAGGCGCGAGCGCATGCTGGCGTACTGCCGCTCGACCAGATCATCCGTGGAGATTCCATCCACGAGATGGCGCAACTGCCCGACAAGTCGATCGACTGCATCTTTGCCGATCCACCGTATAATCTTCAACTCGGCGGTGAGCTCTTCCGGCCCGACGGCAGCCAGGTCGACGCGGTCGACGATGACTGGGACAAGTTCGACAGTTACGCGAGCTATGACCGCTTTACCCAGGCGTGGCTCGCGCAGGCGCGACGCGTCCTGAAGGACGATGGCACGCTTTGGGTAATCGGCAGCTATCACAACATCTTCCGGGTTGGCGCTGCGATCCAGGATGAAGGCTTCTGGATCCTGAACGACATAGTCTGGCGCAAGGCGAATCCGATGCCGAACTTCAAGGGCACGCGCTTCACCAATGCGCACGAGACCCTCATCTGGGCGGCGAAGGGGGAGGGTGCTCGCTACACCTTCAACTATCAGGCAATGAAGGCCCTCAACGACGAAATCCAGATGCGCAGCGACTGGACGTTCCCGATCTGCTCGGGTGCCGAGCGCCTGAAAGACGACGCGGGCGCCAAGGCGCATCCGACACAGAAGCCGGAAGCCCTTCTCTACCGCGTCCTGCTGGCGGCGACGAAGCCGGGTGATGTGGTGCTCGATCCGTTCTTCGGGACCGGCACGACCGGGGCAGTTGCTAAACGCCTCGGTCGACACTGGATCGGAATAGAGCGCGAGCCGCGTTACATCCGGGTCGCACGCGAGCGAATCAACGCTGCGCTTCCGCTCGACGAGAGCGCAATGACGGTGATGGCAACCAAGCGTACGGCCCCTAGGATGCCCTTCGGCGCGCTGATCGAGGCCGGCATGATCGTGCCGGGTGCCGTGCTGACTGACACCAGGCGCCGGTGGCGTGCGGCGGTTCGTGCCGACAGTTCGCTGCTGTGCGATGCCAGCTCCGGGTCGATCCACAAGCTTGGCGCCGAGCTTCAGGGCGCGCCCTCCTGCAACGGCTGGACCTTCTGGCATATCGAGCGCCAGGGGCGGCTGGAGCCGATCGATACCTTGCGTCAGGAATGGCTGGCGATGCAGGTGGTGGTGTGATTTCGGCGGAGATCGCCCGTCGCGGCCGCGACACGCGCATTTATCTCCGGCCGACCGCCTTCGTCGATGCGCCGTTCGGCTTTGATGGCCAGACGCTGAGGCTTGCCGGCGGGCTCGTCTGGTTCGCGATGGTCGAAGTTGTCGCAGCAGACGCATCCGGTCGGTTCGCTAGCGCTCTGGTGCCGGTCGAGCGGCTTGACGACTTCATTACGAGCCTGCCCGAACCGCAAGCAAGCGCCGCGCGCCGTCAGCTCGACCGCATCGTGGCGCCGCGCCAGCCTATGATGCTGGGGGATCGCTCAGTACGGCTCGATCAGCCGCAGGCAATGGGCATCCTCAACGTTACGCCGGACAGCTTTTCGGAAGGTGGCGGCCTCGGTTCAGATCCAGCCGAGGCCGCGGCGCGCGCCGTTGCCATGGCCGAAGCCGGTGCCGCGATTATCGACGTGGGCGGAGAGTCCACCCGGCCCGGCGCTACCACGGTGTGGGAGGGTGATGAGATCGAGCGCGTGGTGCCTGTGTTCGAGAGATTGCGTCACGCAGGTCTCGCGCTATCGGTAGACACCCGCAAAGGGCAGGTGATGAAAGCAGCCCTGGCAGCAGGCGCGCACCTGATCAACGACGTCTCGGCGCTGACCTGGGATGACGAAGCGCTTCAGGTCGCGGCGGCTTCAACCTGCCCGATTGTGCTGATGCACCACAAGGGCAATCCAGCGACGATGCAGGCGGACCCGCGCTACCGGGATGCTCTCCTCGACGTGTATGACTGGCTGGAGCAGAGAATCGAGACCGTGGTTGCCGCAGGCGTGGCGCGCGATCGGCTGCTGGTCGATCCTGGTATCGGCTTCGGCAAGAACCTCCGCCACAATCTCGCAATTCTCAACGGTCTTTCGCTGTATCACGCGCTCGGCTTGCCGATCGTGCTGGGCGCGAGCCGGAAACGCACGATCGGTGCGCTCTCCAACGAGGCGCCGGTCGAGCAGCGGCTCGGCGGTTCGATTGCGCTCGCGCTGACGGGCGCGAAGCGAGGCGTACAGGTGCTGCGCGTGCACGACGTGCCGGAAACGGTGCAAGCGTTGCGAGTATGGCGTGGCTTGAGGGATGAGGCGCTGACGCCGAATTAAAGAGCGTCATCCCTTCCGCCCGGGAGCACGCCGCCCTCTCACCGCTTACGCAGCCGTGTCTATGCCAAGATCCCCAAGCTTCCGGTAAAGCGTCGAACGGCCGATGCCGAGCCGCCGCGCGACTTCGCTCATACGGCCTCGATAGTGGCTGATGGCAAGGCGGATCACGTCGCCTTCGATGTCGTCGAGCGCGCGCAGGTGCCCCTCGGGTGTGTAGAGGAGGACACCGCCGGTTGCGACAGATGGCATGCGATGACCGGGATCGATACGTGGCGAGCGCCGCCTGACGAAGCTCTCCTGGGCGATCTGCGGGAAGTCTGCGGTGGTCAGCGATGGCGCGTCGCACAGCACGGCGGCACGAAACAGCGCGTTCTGAAGCTGGCGTATGTTCCCCGGCCAGTCGTACCCGGCAAGCAGCGCCAGGGCGTCATCCGTGATATCGATCTCGCGTAAGCCCGGTTGGCGGGCGATGCGATCGAGCAGATGGCGGACGAGGGCGGGGAGGTCGGTTGAACGCTCGCGCAGCGACGGCACCGCCACGTGGACGCTGGCGAGGCGGTACAGCAGATCCTCACGAAAGCGCCCGGACGCGACTTCCTCGGCAAGGGACACGCGACTTGCGGCCACGACCCTCACGTCGATGTCGCGGCAACCCCGCGCGCCAAGGGGCCAGATGCGCCCGCTTTCCAGAACCGCGAGCAGTCGAGCTTGCGTCTCGAGGGGCAAAGCGGCCACGTCGTCGAGGAAGAGAGTGCCGCCGTCTGCCTCGACGAAGCGGCCGAGCTTGCGGTCGAATGCGCCGGCAAAGGCACCTTGTTCGTGGCCGAACAGGCTCGAGTCGATGACGTTGGCCGGGATAGCGCCGCAATCGACGACGATCAGCGGCCGCTGGGCGCGTGGCGACGCTGCGTGGATCGCTTCGGCGAACATTTCCTTACCGGTGCCACGCTCGCCTTCGATAAGCACGGGCACGCGGCTCTCGGCGGCGCGCTGGGCAGTGGCGAGCGCGGCGCGAAACGCAGGAACAGCGCCGACAATTTCGTCGAAACTCAGCGGCTGCCAAAGTTTTTCGGCCATGGGGCGCAGTTCGCCTTCGATGGCTTCGCGGTTGGCTACCGCGTCGAGTGCTGCGAGCAGGCGATCGGGTGCGATCGGCTTGACGAGGTAGTCCGTGGCGCCTTGCCGCATCGCCTCGATCGCGACCGCCAGCCCATCGAGCGAAGTCAGTACGTGAACTGCCTTGTCGGCATGGCCTGCACGCAGCTCGGCTACGAGCGCGGGCGTGTCCTCGTGCTGATCGATCAGCACCGCTTCGATCGAGCCGCTTTGCGGTGACTTGAGCATCTTGAGTGCCGCTGCGCCTGTTTCCGCGACCACCGTGCGCCACCCGGCACGCGCCGCGATGGCGGAGACCAGGCGGCGTTGCCCGGCATCCTCGTCAATCAGCAGCAGGCTCCGGATCGTCTCTCGCGGCATCCCGTTTCCTCGGTTTCGGAGAGATTGCTAGCGTGCCGGGGTAAAGACGCGCTTAAGGTCGGCGGCGTTGGCCACCTTGATCAATGCAATGATTAGGCTTGCAGGCGAAGGCCGAGTTGGCCAGTACCCTCGCCAAGCACGATCGAAGAGGGTGAAATGGCCGAGACGACCCCAATGGAGACCAAGGCGCACGAGCAGACCTATGACGGGTTTCTGAGGCTGCTGAAGTTCGGCACGATAGCCAGCCTGTTGATTGCGGCGCTCGTCGTTTATCTTATCGCGTCCTGAGGCTCTGCCAATGGGGGTGAAGATAGCGGTTCTGCGTGAGACGGCGCGCGAAGAACGCCGGGTTGCCGCGACTCCCGAGACGGTGAAGAAGCTTTCGGCGCTCGGGGCCGAGATTGCGATCGAGGCCGGGGCGGGGCTAGCTGCTTCGATTTCAGATGAGGCATTTGCTGACGCAGGCGCGACCGTCGCCGATCGCACGACAGCGCTCGCAGACGCTGAGATCATTCTTGGCGTGCAGGGACCAGACCCGACATCAATCGCGCGCGCAAGATCCGGTTCATGGCTGGTCGCCTCGATCAACCCGTTCGCAGAACGCGCGCGTGTCGACGCTTACGCCGCTGCCGGCCTCGAAGTGCTCGCAATGGAGTTCATGCCGCGCATCACGCGCGCGCAATCGATGGACATCCTGTCCTCGCAGTCCAATCTGTCTGGATACAAGGCGGTGCTGGATGCGGCGGCCGAATATGGCCGCGCTTTTCCGATGATGATGACGGCGGCAGGCACGATCTCGGCGGCGCGCGTGTTCATCATGGGCGTCGGCGTGGCGGGGCTGCAGGCGATCGCAACCGCGCGGCGTCTCGGCGCGCAGGTCTCTGCCACTGACGTGCGCTCGGCAACCAAGGAGCAGATACTTTCGCTTGGCGCGAAGCCGATCTTTGTCGAGAACATCAAGGGTATCGAGGGCGAGGGATCGGGTGGCTACGCTACCGAGATGTCCCAGGAGTATCAGAAGGCGCAGGCCGAACTGGTATCATCGCATATCGCCAAGCAGGACATCGTCATCACCACCGCGCTGATCCCTGGCCGCGCGGCGCCGCGTCTGATCAGCGACGCGCAGATCGCGACGATGCGGACCGGCAGCGTGATCGTCGATCTCGCAGTCGAGGCTGGTGGTAACGTCGAAGGCTCGGTCGCTGGCGAAATGGTCGAACGTCACGGGGTGCGGGTCGTCGGTCATCGCAACGTGGCGAGCCGGCTCGCGGCGGACGCGTCCGCGCTGTTCGCCCGCAACCTGTTCAACTTCCTGTCAGCCTTCTGGGACAAGGAAAGCGGACGCCCGGTGCTCGACGCGGAGATCGGTGACGCGATCCGGCTCACGCAAGGCGGGAAGATCGTCCATCCAAGGCTGCTGACATGAACGCTTTGCTGCTGTCCCTCCTGCTGGCCTCCGGTCCGACCAACGGCCCGCTGGTCCACCCGACTGACGTCAAATCCGATGCGGCGGACCCGCTTACCGATCGATTCGCCGACGCGCTGCGCAAGGCTATCCCCAAGGCCAAGCACATGCGCGCTTGGACCGGCGACGATGCCGACGATCTCTATTTCGCCATCCTTTGGCCGGTAACGGAGGATGGCAAGCGGTTCACCTACGCTGTCGATTTGATGAAGAAGACCGAGGACATGGTCACCCCCGATCGGCTGGCCTCTCTGACGGGCGCCTGTCGCACCGCCCAGATGGACACGTGCGCAGCAGGTGTGATCGCCAAGGCGGATAGCAGGGCGAACGACTAAGATGCGGTGCCTAGCGACCACCTTCGGGATTGCCTTGAGCTTCCTCGGGAGCCTGCAGGCGAACGCGCAGCCTGCCAGCACGCTTGCCGTATCGCTGGCGCGTGGCTGGGAGGATCATCGGACGCGGGATCTCGTCGAGGCGCTGCGCACGGGTGCGCCTGCCGCCAACGTGACGATCGTGCCCGTAGATCAGGCGGGCAGTGTTCCGGTCGTACTCGGCATACCGCAGCCCTATCGGCGATTTCACTTCTTTATCCCTGTCGATCAGCCATCGCATCATCGGGACCGCAGCACGCACTTTGCGGGATTTTTGCTCCGCTGCGATGTTCGTCGCGAGGACCTTTGCGCCAACCACTTGCTGGCCCGGCTGGATCAACACTTCCGGGGGAGGAGCTAGGCCCATGGACTTCATTTCGATCCTGTCGATCTTCGTGATGGCCTGCTTCGTGGGTTATTATGTCGTGTGGTCGGTGACGCCGGCGCTGCACACGCCGCTGATGGCGGTGACCAACGCGATCTCGAGCGTGATCATCGTCGGCGCGCTGATCGCGGGCGCGGCGGCGGGGTCGACGATGTCGAAATGGCTGGGACTGCTCGCGGTGGTGCTGGCGAGCGTCAACATCTTCGGTGGCTTCGCCGTCACCGCGCGGATGCTGGCGATGTACAAGAAGAAGGAACGGCCGGCGGCGGCGGCCAAGCATTAATATATTCGTCACCCCGGCCTTGAGCCGGGCTCCCGCTTCTTCAAGCGCGGAATGGCAGCGGGACCCCGGCTCAGGGCCGGGGTGACGGTAGGGGGCAGAGGATAGTGGAACAAGTTGCCGTAAACCCGTGGGTGGCCCTGCTCTACCTGATCGCGGGTATCTGCTTCATCATGGCGCTACGCGGGCTATCGAGCCCGGTCTCCAGCCGCAACGGCAACCGTTTCGGCATGGCCGGCATGGCTATCGCGGTTGTGACCACGCTTCTTGTGCATTTTCTTATGGTGCAGGTCGGAAGCTTCCCCACCGGCTGCACAGGGCCTTACCCAGCCTGCAGCCGTATCTATGAGCCAGATCTCAGCACGGCGCTGGAGATTTTGGCAGCTATCGCAATCGGTGCCGCCATCGGCCTCACCACCGCGCGCAAGATCAAGATGACCGACATGCCGCAGCTGGTCGCGGCGTTCCACTCGCTAGTCGGTCTAGCGGCGGTTCTGGTGGCCCTTGCTGCCTACGCCAATCCGGCGGCGTTCGGCATCCTCGACGCCGCGACCGGCCATATCGAGCCGGTCTCCCGGATCGAAATGGGCCTCGGCATCGCGATCGGCGCGATCACCTTCTCGGGATCGGTCATCGCCTTCCTCAAGCTCAATGGCAACATGGGTGGCAAGCCGATCATGTTGCCCGGCCGCCACGTCATCAACCTTGCGACGTTGGCCGCGATCCTCCTGCTTATCGCCTACTTCGTCACTGACGATGCGGTTCCGGTGTTCGCCGCGATCACCGTGCTGAGTTTCGTCATCGGCTTCCTGCTGATCATCCCGATCGGCGGCGCGGACATGCCGGTGGTGGTGTCGATGCTCAACAGCTATTCGGGCTGGGCGGCCGCCGCGATGGGCTTCACGCTGCACAACACGGCGATGATCATCACGGGCGCGCTGGTCGGTTCATCGGGCGCGATCCTCTCCTACATCATGTGCCGCGCGATGAACCGCAGCTTCCTGAGCGTGATCGCCGGCGGCTTCGGCGCGGTGGCGAGTGCAGGCGATGGCGAGGCGAAGGAGCAGCGCGCGTGGAAGCGCGGTTCCGCCGAGGATGCCGCCTTCCTGATGCAGCAGGCCGAGCAGGTGATCATCGTGCCGGGCTACGGCATGGCGGTGGCGCAGGCACAGCATGCGCTGCGCGAGATGGCCGACCTGCTGAAGAAGGAAGGCGTGCGGGTGAAATACGCCATCCATCCCGTCGCGGGCCGTATGCCGGGCCACATGAACGTGCTGCTCGCCGAGGCCAACGTGCCGTATGACGAGGTGTTCGAGCTAGAGGATATCAACAGCGAGTTCGCGCAGACCGACGTAGCCTTCATCATCGGCGCCAACGACGTCGTGAACCCCGCGGCCAAGACCGACAAGGGATCGCCGATCTATGGTATGCCCGTGTTCGACGTCGAGAGGGCGAAGACCGTGCTGTTCATCAAGCGCTCGATGGGCGGCGTCGGCTATGCCGGCGTCGACAACGACGTGTTCTACATGGACAACACGATGATGCTGCTGGCCGACGCCAAGAAGATGGTCGAGGAGATCGTCAAAGCGATGGGGTGAGGCAGTCGCCTAAAACAACAACGTTACCCAATAGAGCAGCGCCCCCACCACCGCCGCCGCCGGGATCGTCACCACCCACGCCACGACGATGCTCGACGCCACGTTCCAGCGCACCGCCGACATCCGGCGCGAGGCGCCGACGCCGACGATCGCGCCGGTGATGGTGTGGGTGGTCGAGATCGGGATGCCGAGCCAGGTGAAGCCGAACAGGGTGATCGCGCCGCCCGTCTCCGCGCAGAAGCCCTGTGGCGGGGTCAGCCGGGTGATCTTCGATCCCATCGTGTGGACGATCCGCCAGCCGCCCAGCAGCGTGCCGAGCCCCATCGCAGCCTGGCAGGAGAGCACCACCCACAGCGGTATGTGGAAGGTGCCGCCGAGCAGCCCCTGCGAATAGAGCAGCACCGCGATGATCCCCATCGTCTTCTGCGCGTCGTT
>CAXTBZ010000055.1:0-17836 GCA_964242855.1 uncultured Sphingomonadaceae bacterium | reverse complement strand
CCGGCTCTTGCCGAGCTTGGAGCGGTGCGAGCGGCCGAGCGAGGCGTGCGGCAGGTTGGCGGCGTCCCAGCCTGGCGGCTTGGCGCACGGGCCGGAGCTGAAGAAGGGTCGCGCCGGTTTGGCAGCGGTAGGGCACTCGCCCGGATCGTTCGTAGACGCAGCGATGGCGTCGGCGCGCGGCAGGTCAGTCATGTCAGTCTCTCCTCACAGAGAGCACGCGCCGCGTTGGGACGGCGTGGCCCGCCGCCGCGTCTAGAGACGCCAGCGGCGGTGTCAACCAACCCGTCAGCTGCGATCCATGTCGCCTTCGAACATCTGATCGTAATAATGCTTGGCGACGAGGACCGCGCCGCCGGCGATTGCCAGCGGGATCAGCCGCTTGAGCACGACCGCACCCGCCGCACCCAGGATCGCGCCGCCGAGGCCGCCCTCGCCATCCGATTTGTCGATCTCCGCGCCAAGGATCGCGCCGAGCCAGGTGCTGAATGCCATATGTCGTCCTTCCAAGAGTGTCGTGGGCAGGACGCACGGAGCGGCAGGGCGTTCCCGGCGGATGCGCAGGATGGTAGACGCATGGCAGGGAGGGCATTTGGTGCGTCGTTTGCGTAGGCTTGCAGTCTTGGGAGCGGTGCTAGCCGTGTCCTGCGTGCCACATGGACGCCACCCGTCGCCGACTGGTGCACACAATAGTGCGCACTATGCGCCGCCGCCGCAGCGCCCCGCCTTTGATGCTGTTGGCCGCCGCCAGTGCCTCGCTGATCTGAGCGCGGACGGCGCCCAGTATAATGTGCTGCCCGACCGCACCTTCGCCGGCGGCTGTTCGGCGATCGGAACGGTGCAGCTGACCGACATCGGCATGCCGACGACCAATCTCGGCGCGATGACCTGCCCGCTCGCCGACGCCTTCACCCGCTGGACGCGCGACGCGACGCAGAAAGCGGCCGTCGCCTGGCTCGATTCGCCGGTGGTCAAGATCGAGAGCTTCGGTACCTACAGCTGCCGGCCCATCAACAATGTCGAGGGCAATCGCCTGTCCGAACACGGGCTGTCGAATGCAGTAGACATCTCGGGATTCGTGCTCGCCAGCGGTCGGCGGATCACGGTGCTGAACGATTGGAACGGGCCGGACCAATACGCCCGCAACTTCCTGCGCGCGGTGCATGATGCAGGCTGCCGGCGCTTCCATGTCGTGCTCGGGCCGGACGCCAACGCCCTCCACCGCAACCATCTGCATTTCGACATGGGGCCCGGCCCGTACTGCAAGTGAGCCGCCTTTCCACCGTCATCAAGCGGGTCTAAGCGCACGCCGATGAGCAATGACAATCGCACCGCGGCCGGCGACCCAACGGCCGGCAATAAGCCCGGCGTACCCAAGCGCATCTTCGCCCCCGCCCGCACCGAAGCCAAGGCCGCACGCCAGGCGGTGGCGACGCCGCAGACACAGGATCCCTCCTACCGCTTGGCGTTCCAGGACGACGAGTTCCTGCTGCGCGAGGATTTGCGCCCGGTGCGCTTCCAGCTCGAGCTGCTCAAGACCCAGCTGACGCTGGAGGAGGCCAATATCGCGTCTACCTTCGTGATGTACGGATCGGCGCGCATCCCCGAGCCCGACCGCGTGCCGACAATGCTGGCGGCGGCGAAAACGCCCGAGCAGAAGGCCGTCTCGGAGAAGCTGGCCGAGAATGCGCATTATTATGACGAGGCGCGCAAGCTCGCCCGTCTTGCCAGCCAAGTCGGCCTCGATGCGGACGGCAGGAAGCAGTTCGTCGTGTGCTCGGGCGGCGGCCCCTCGATCATGGAGGCGGCGAACCGCGGCGCGCGCGATGTCGGCGCCGACACCATCGGGCTCAACATTGTGCTGCCCCACGAACAATCACCCAATGAATATGTGACCCCGCATCTGTCGCTGCGCTTCCACTATTTTGCGCTCCGGAAGATGCATTTCCTGCTGCACGCGCGCGCGGTGGCGGTGTTCCCGGGCGGCTTCGGGACGTTTGACGAGTTCTTCGAGCTGCTCACCCTGGTCCAGACCGGCAAGACCCGGCCGTTGCCGATCCTGCTGTTCGGGCGGAAGTTCTGGGAAACGGTGGTGAACTGGCAGGCGCTCGCCAGCTACGGCGTCATCTCGCCGCAGGATCTGGAGCTCTTCCGCTTCGTCGAGACGGCGGAGGAGGGATGGGCGATCGTCGAGGAGTGGTACGGGATGGGCTCGGAGGGGTGAGCCCGACCTGATCCGTCATCCCAGCGAAGGCTGGGATCTCAGCGGGGCGGGTGCGGCGCCTCACCTTCACGAGATCCCAGCGTTCGCTGGGATGACGTATATAGTCCTACTTCTTCGTCTCTGCCGAATTGCCCGCGACCGAGCCGGCGCCGTCGCCGCTCACCGTTCCGCGCAGATTGCCGGCTGCCTGGCCTTCGGTCACGACCGGCTGCTTCTTGGCGCCTTCGCCCTTGGTGTTCTGGCCGGGCTTTACATCGGCGTCAGTTCCCGCAGCGGCAGCAGGAGCCGCGGCCGGTGCGTCGGGCAGCTTCTGCGGGCTGTCGCTCTGGGTGTTCAGATAGGCGATGACGTTGGCGCGATCCTCGGGCTTGGAGAGGCCCGCGAAGGTCATCTTGGTGCCAGGCGCATAGTCCTTCGGGCTCTTCAGCCACTGGAACAACTCGTCGAAGGTCCAGGGGCCGCTGTGCGCCTTCAGCGCATCCGAATAGGTGAAGCCCGCCTCGCTCGCCACCGGACGACCGACGACGCTCCAGAGCTGCGGGCCGATCTGGTTGGGACCGCCCTTGCTGTCGTTGTGACAAGCGCCGCACTTCTTGAAGACGTCCGCACCTTTCTGCGGATCGGCCGCCGAGAGGTAGAAGGCCGCGGGCTTTTCGGCCACGGCGGCAGCACCGCCGCTGTCGTCCGCTTCGACGCCCTCGACCGTGTACCCCATCTTCTCGGGACGCTCGGAATGGAAATACTCGCCCGTCACGACCGACAGGCCAAGCGCGGCGATACCCGCAGCCAACACCCAGCCGGCGATCGTATTGGTCCGGTCGTCCATGCCTTGCGACACTCCCATTGGAAAATTACTGCGCCGCAGCAGGCGCGATACAGGCGGTCCTCCCATAGATTCGCCTAACCGCTCGCGCAAGCGCTTGCGGTAGCGGCTGCGCTGCTCCATCGCGCGCCGTCATGCAGACCTATCCCGCCCCTGCCGCCGTGCTCGTCGACGCGATGACGGCCGCCGCCGCCGTCGAGCCGCATCGCGCCGTCGCCTTCCAGGGCGCGCCGGGCGCCAACTCGCACATCGCGGTGGGCGAGGCCTTTCCGAACGCGCTGCCGCTGCCCTGCTTCGGCTTCGAGGATGCGATCGACGCGGTGCGCGAGGGGCGTGCCGATTGCGCGCTGATCCCGATCGAGAACTCGTTGCACGGTCGCGTGGCGGACATGCACTTCCTGCTGCCCGAAAGCGGGCTGGTGATCACCGGCGAACACTTCCTGCCGATCCGGCATTGCCTGCTGGGTTCGGGCCCGCTCGACGAGGTGAGCGAGGCGATGAGCCATACGCAGGCGCTGGGCCAATGTCGTCACTGGCTGCGCGGGCGCGGCATTCGCGCGATCCCCTATTCGGACACCGCCGCCGCCGCCGCCGAGGTGGTGGCGCTGGGTTCGCCACCTCACGTCGCAGCGATCGCCCCGAGGCTGGCTGCGGAGATCTACAACCTGCCGGTGCTGGCCGATGCCATATCGGATGAGCAGAGCAATACCACGCGCTTCCTGGCGCTGGCGCTCGAGGCGCCGGAAGCGATCGCGCCCGGCCCCTACATGACGACGTTGATGTTCGCGGTGAAGAACGTGCCCGCCGCGCTGTTCAAGGCGCTGGGCGGCTTTGCCACCAACGGCGTCAACATGACCAAGCTCGAGAGCTACCAGCGCGGAGGTGCCTTCCAGGCGACCGAGTTCTATGCCGACATTGCCGGCCACCCGGACGACAGGGCCGTCGCGCGTGCGCTGGAGGAGTTGGCCTTCTACTCGCGCTGGGTGCGCATCCTCGGCACCTATCCGCAGGCGCTCCGGCGCGGCGACTAGCTCTCCGCCAGCCAGCGACCGAACAGGGTGTGGGCGATCGCGTAGGGCGGCGGCGGCAGGAACGGCGCGCCCTGCTCCTCGGCGAGCGCCGCCGCCACCCCGTCGCGCGTGACCCACATCGCTTCCTCCAGTTCGGTGTGATCGATGGTGAGGCCGTCGTCATCGGTCATGCCGATGCACGCGATCATCAGCTGCGAGGGGAAGGGCCAGGGCTGCGAGGCCATGTAGCGGACCGAATGAACGTGGATGCCCGCCTCCTCCTTCAGTTCGCGCGCGACCGCCTCCTCGATCGCCTCGCCGGGTTCGAGGAAGCCGGCCAGCGCGGAGAACCGGCCCGGCGGGAACATCGGCTGGCGCCCGACGAGCACGCGTGCTGCGGCGCCCTCGCCATGCTGGGCGAGCATGATGACCACCGGATCGACGCGGGGAAAATGTTCGGCGTTGCACTGCGGGCAGAGCCTGCCCCAGCCGGCGCGGAACACCATCGTCGCCGTGCCGCAGTTCGGGCAGAAGCCGTGCCGCGCATGCCAATCGACCAGGCTGCGCGCGGTGGCGTAGGTGCCGGCGTCGCTCGGGCTCATCGCGGTGATCGCGGTGAACAGTTCGGGCGTGCGCCGCAGGGCCGAAACGCCGGGCTGGAGCGCCACGAAGCGCGGGCTGCCGTCAAGCTGGCCGAGCAGCGCGAGTTCGGTCTCGATCGTCGCGTAGCGCAGCGGGGTCCAGCCCAGCGCGCCATGCTCGGCGCCGATCGGGTGGAGGCCATCCATCTCCAGCAGCAGTGCCTCGGGGTCGCCGCGCATCGTGCGCACCAGCGCATCGTCGTGGCGTGCGGCATCCGCCCGATCGAGCAGCGAGCCGGTGAAGCCGGGGGTCATCATGCAGCAAGCACCTCGGAGAAAGCGCGGCCGAGGGAGGCGGCGCGGGAATAGAGCGTCGGAAGCCCGGCCTGCTCAATCGCCTCGATCAGCCACCAGTCGCCTTCTATCGGGCGGGCGGCAAGGCGTGCGGCGTAGACGTCGAGCGACAATGAAAAGTGGGTGAAGACGTGTTCTACGGTGCCGATCGGTCGCCATGGTGCGGCGACCGGCGGAGTCGCCTCTGCGTCGGTGCCCCAGCCGCCGCCGGGCAGCGCAAGCATCCCGCCGAGCAGCCCCTTGTCGGGCCGCCGCACGAGCAGTACCGCGCCGTCCACCTCAAGCCAGTAGGCGATGCCGCGCCGGTGCGGCTTCACCTTCCTGGCCGGCTTCACCGGATATGCGTCGGGGGCACCTTGCGCCCGCGCGAGGCAACGCTCCGCGATCGGGCAGGCGAGGCAGCGTGGGGTTCGCGAGGTGCAGATGGTGGCGCCGAGGTCCATCATCGCTTGCGCGAAGTCACCGGAGCGATTGGTGGGCGTGATCGTCTCGGCAGCGGCGCGGATGGCGGACCGTGCTGCCGGAAGCGGTTCGCCGATCGCGAACAGCCGTGAGACGACGCGCTCGACATTGGCGTCGACCACCACCGCGCGCTCGCCGAACGCGATCGCAGCGACGGCAGCCGCGGTGTACGCGCCGAGCCCGGGCAGCGCGCGCAAGCCCGCTTCGCTGGCAGGGAAGCGCCCGCCATGATCGCGCAAGACGCTGCGCGCGCAGGCGATCAGATTGCGGGCGCGGGCATAATAGCCCAGCCCCGCCCAGGCTGCCATCAGCTCGGCCTCGTCAGCGGCTGCCAGCGCCTCGACGGTAGGCCAGCGGCTCAGGAACCTGGTGTAATACGGCGCCACCGCCGCCACCGTCGTCTGCTGGAGCATGATCTCGGACAGCCAGACGCGATACGGGTCGGGCCGCTCGCGTGCTCCGGGCGGGACCCGCCAGGGCAGGGTGCGCGCATGGGCGTCGTACCATTCGAGCAGAAGGCCCGCGACGGACGGTTGCACGGGCGTATCGACGGGCATGGGGCGCTATGGCATGGGGAGAGCGATGACGGAACGCACTTCGACCCGATCGGGATCTGAAAAGACGCGCAAGGCGAGGTCGAAGCCGGCCGAGCCGGCGCGGCAGAACCGTGCGCGTGCGTTGTCCGAGATCATGCCGGACATCGGCGGCGCCGCCTTTCGCCGGTTCGGCTTTGTGCAGTCTGCGGTGGTCAGCCGCTGGCCCGAGATCGTGGGCGCACGCTACGCCGGCGTCTGCTCGCCCGAGTCGATCCGCTTTCCGGCCGGCAAGCGATCGGATGGTGTCCTGACCTTGAGCGTCGAGGGGGCGCACGCGCCGATAATGCAGCATGTCGCGCCGACGCTGATCGAGCGGGTGAACCGCTTCTTCGGCTATCCCGCGATAGTCCGCATCCAGATCCGGCAAGGCGCGGCGCGGCCTCGCGTCGCGGCGACTACCAAGCCGGCGGCGCCCTCGCTCAAGCCCATCGCCTTGGGGGACAGCCTGCGCGCCGTCGGCGATCCCGAATTGCGCGCGGTGCTCGAATCGCTCGCTGAGGGCCTGTCCTTCACCACGGGCGTGCCGCGCCTGCCGGAGCCTGCCGAATGATCCGTACCCTGTTCGCGTTGCTCGCTCTCGTAACCCCGATTGCCATCACCGCCGCGCCGACTCATCTGCCGACCCACCGGGTGCAGCGCGGACCCGTCGATTGGACGCGGATGGTAGTCGCCACGCCCGACGGGGGCATCCGCATCGGCAACCCCGCCGCCAAGGTGAAGGTGGTGGAGTTCTCGTCCTTCACTTGCCCGCATTGTGCCGCCTTCGCCACCGCAGGCTTCGATCCGCTCACCCAGAAATATGTGCGCGGCGGCCAAGTGAGTTTCGAGCTCAGATCGGCGCTGCGCGACGCGATCGACTTGACCGTAGCGCTCGGCGTCCGGTGCGTGGCGCCGCCGCGCTACTTCGCGGCCGCGGAGGCGATCATGGGCAGCCAGCAGGATTGGCTTACCAAGATGTACGACTATGTAAATGCGCACCGCGATGATTTGAACGGCGCCGGCAAGACCGCGGCGGTTCACGCGATGCTCGTCGATGCAGGAGTCGCCGCGACGCTCGCCAAGCAGGGCGTGACGCCCGCCGCGCTTGATCGCTGCCTCGTCAGCAAGCCTGTCGAGGATGCGCTGCAGAAGACCACCAACGATGCCTGGAACGTGCGGCACATCAGCGGTACGCCGGGCTTCATGATCAACGATACGGTCCAGCCGGACATCCATGGCTGGGCCGAGCTCGAGCCCGCGATCCAGGCGGCGCTCAAGGGATGACAGGAGTAAAGCGCACATGAAGACCATCCGCCTCCTCGCGCCGGCGCTTGCCGGGCTCGTGCTCGCCGGCTGCCACAAGCAGGCCGGTGACGGCACCGCCCCGGCTGCCAACACCGCCGCTGCGGTGCCGACGGGAGCCGTACCGGCCGGTGGCTGGGCAGAGCAGGTCGTGCGGACGGCGGACGGCGGCTATCGGATGGGCAATCCCAACGCGCCGGTGAAGCTAATCGAATATGGCTCGCGCAGCTGCCCGCATTGCGCGGCCTTTTCGAAGGAAGGCGAGCCGTTGCTGAAGTCTCAGTACATCGCCACCGGCAAGGTCAGCTACGAGTTCCGCGATTTCCCGATCCACCCGATGGATCTTGCCGCGATCCTGCTCGGCCAGTGCACCAGCCCCAACACCTTCTTCCCGATCCTGGATCAGATGATGGCGACGCAGGACGAGGCGATGGCCAAGCTGCAGAAGCTGCCCGCCGATTTCCAGCACCAGCTGAACGGCACCACGCCGAACGGGGCCGCCACGCTCTGGGCGAATCAGCTCGGCTACATCCAGTTTGTCGGCCAGCGCGGCGTGCCGGAAGCCAAGGCGCGCGCCTGCTTGGCCGATCCCAAGGCGACCGACGCGATCAGCAAGCAGCTCGCCGATGCGCAATCGAAGTACAATGTCGATTCAACACCGACCTTCCTCATCAACGGCGCCAAGGCGGACGGCGCTTATGACTGGGCCACGCTGGAGCCTGCGCTCAAAGCCGCCGGCGCCTGACGGGTAGCCGACGGCGCTGGGGCCGGCCATGCGGATCAGGCGGCTCAAGCTCACCGGCTTCAAGAGCTTCGTCGATCCCGCCGAGCTGCTGATCGAGCCGGGGCTGACCGGGATCGTCGGCCCCAATGGCTGCGGCAAGTCCAACCTGCTCGAAGCGATCCGCTGGGTGATGGGGGAGGGCAGCCCCAAGTCGCTGCGCGGTGGCGGCATGGAGGACGTGATCTTCGCCGGCACCACCACGCGGCCGGCGCGCGACTTTGCCGAGGTTGCGATGCTGCTCGATCGGCCGGATGCGGAAGAGGCGGAGATCGTCCGCCGGATCGAGCGCGGGGTGGGCTCGGCCTACCGGATCGACGGACGCGAGGTCCGGCAGAAGGATGTGGCGCTGCTGTTCGCTGATGCGGCCACCGGCGCGCATTCGCCGGCATTGGTAAGTCAGGGGCGGATCGGCGCGGTCATCGCGGCGCGGCCCGGCGATCGGCGCGCGATGCTGGAGGAGGCGGCAGGCATCGCCGGCCTGCACGTCCGCCGCCGCGATGCCGAAGCGCGGCTGCGCGCGACCGAGAGCAACCTTGAGCGGCTCGACACCCTGCTGGGCGATATGGCGGGACGGGCGTCGGCCTTGCGACGGCAGGCGCGCGCGGCCGAGCGCTACCGGCTGCTGTCGGCGGAGATCCGGCTGGCCGAGGGGCGGCTGATCTATGCGCGATGGCGCGATGCGGCGGCGGCCGCGGCGGCGGCGAAGCGGGAGGCGGACGCTGCTGAGGAAAGGGTGGCCGCGACGGCGAGCCGGCAACGCCGCGCGGGCGAAGCCGCCACGCAGGCGACGCAGGCAGTCGGCGCCGCACGCTCCGCGGCTCAGGCGGCGCGCGATGTCGCGGCGAGCGCGGGACACCGGGTGGCGACGCTGCGCGCGGAACTCGCGGAGCTTCATCGTCGCATCGCGGATGTGGCGCGCTTGCGTGGGTCGCTCGACAATGATCGGACGCGGGAAGGGACGCTGGCCGAAGACGCGGCAGCCGCCATCGCAAGGCTGACCGAAGAGGCCGACAGGCTCGCCGCGCGCTCGACCGAGGCTGAGGCGCTTCGCCCCGCTTTGTCGGCAAAGCTGGCCGCGGCGGAGGTGACGCTGCCCGATGCCGAGGTATCGCTGGCGCAGATGCTCGCGGCGGATGCGGCTGTGCAGGCGGAGACTCGGATCGCGCGGGCGGCACTCGCCGCAGCCCGGCACCGGCTCGATCGCGCCCAAGCCGAGGTAGCGCGGATCGATCGCGATGCTGGAGCGGTCGGCGATGCCGCGCAGCATGAGGCCGAGCTCAGACGTGCCGGCGCGGCGCGGGAAGCTGCCGGGGCCGCAGCGTTCGCCGCAAACGAAGCGATCGCGAGCGCTGAGTCGACACGGCTTGCAGCGACCGCCGATCGCGATGTGGCGCTTTCCGGCCTGGCGTCGGCGCGGGCTGATCTCGCCGCATTGGAGGCGGAAGCGCTGGCCTTGCGCCGCTCGCTTCCTTCGCGCGAGGGGGGCACCCGAGCCATCGAATGGATCGTGGCGGCACCGGGCTACGAGCGTGCGCTAGCTGCGGCGCTTGGGGACGATCTGGAGGCCGCAATCGGTAAGGGCGCGGTGCGCTGGGCCGGTTCCGATGCGGCTGGCGATCCTGCGCTTCCTGCGGGCTGCGATCCGCTTGCCAGTCATGTCGAGGCGCCGGCGGAACTGGCCCGGCGGCTGGCGCAGATCGGCGTCTGCGCGGTCGACGAGAATTTGCGGCTTGGGGTCGGTCAACGGCTGGTGACGCTGGAGGGGCGATTACGACGCTGGGACGGTTTTGTCGCGGAGGAGCGCGGCGCGGCGGCCGCGGAAGGCCTGGTCCGGCGCAACCGACTGGCCGAAATCGATCGCTTGATCGGACCGGCTCAAGTTAGGCAGGTCGAGGCTGAGCAGCGTCTGGCTGCCGTATCGAAGGCACTGGAGGACTCCGGCCGTTCCGCCCGGGCAGCCCGCACCGCGCTTACCGAGGCCGAGCGACAGGCGAGGGACGCGGCGCTAGTGGAAGGACGCGCGCGCGTTTCGGTTGAGCGGATCGAGTCCCGCCGCGTCGAACTCGCCACGCGCCTCGCCGGCGCTAAAGCGGAACATGACGAAGCGCTTGGCGACGTCCGCAACGTGGAGAGCGACGTGATCGCTCTGCCGGACGGCGGCGACACGGCGCGCGGCGTCGTCGCGCAGCGCGCGCTCACCGGAGCGGCGCGTGCCATGGTCGGGCAGTATCGCTTGGAGATCGCCACGCTCGATCGCAGCCTTGCCATCGATCGCGATCGGGCAGGCACCGCCCGGGCCGAAGCCGAAGGGTGGCATGCGCGTGCCGGCGATGCGGCCAGGCGGATCGCGGAGATGGCCGCCCGCGCTGCCGCTGCCGAGGAGGAGGCCGCCGCCCTGGCCTCTGCCCCCGCCCAGGCCGAGGCCCGGATCGTCGCCGCCGAGCAGGCACGCCGGGACGCTGCGACCACAAGCGAAGCCGCCGCGCTTGCCGAGCGCGAGGCCGACACAGTGCTGCGCGCTGCCGAGGCGGTGCTCGCGCAGGCCGGTGAGGCGGCGGCAAGCGCGCGGGAGGCACGCGCCACCGCCGTCGCGCGCTTCGAGAACCAGGAGCTGCGCCGCGTCGAGATGGGCCGAGTCTCCGGCGAGCGCTTTCAGTGCCCGGCGCCGGTGCTGCCCGAGAAAGCGGGCTTCGCCGCTGCCGAGGTCGGCGACGCCGGTGCCGAGTCGGCCCGTTTCGAACGGCTCACGCTCGACCGGGAACGCATCGGCCCGGTCAACCTCGTCGCCGAACAGGAACTCGGCGCGCTGGAGGCGGACCATGCGGCTCAGACGGCGCAGCGCGATGAGCTGGCAGAGGCGGTGTCGCGGCTGCGCGGCTCAATCGGCAGCCTCAATCGCGAGGGCCGTACCCGGCTGCTGGCGGCGTTCGAGGCGGTCGATGGTCACTTCCGCCGGCTGTTCACCCGTCTGTTCGCGGGCGGCGAGGCGCATCTCGCGTTGATCGACAGCGACGATCCGCTTGAGGCGGGGCTCGAGATCATGGCGCAGCCGCCCGGCAAGAAGCTCTCTTCTCTCACCTTGCTGTCCGGCGGCGAGCAGGCGCTGACCGCGATCGCGCTGATCTTCGCGCTGTTCCTCACCAATCCGGCGCCAATCTGCGTGCTGGACGAGGTCGATGCGCCGCTCGACGATGCCAATATCGAGCGCTTCTGCGATCTCCTCAATCAGATGTGCCGGGAGACCGACACGCGCTATCTCGTCGTCACGCACAATGCGGTGAGCATGGCGCGGATGCACCGCTTGTTCGGCGTGACGATGATCGAACGCGGGGTCAGCCGGCTCGTTTCGGTCGATCTCGGCGGCGCGGAATCGTTGCTGGCTGCGGAATAGCGAACCTTTTCCGCGCCTGCCGGGTTGAACGGCGCATGGACACCACCCACGCCCCGATCGAACAAGCCGTCGTCCGCCTTTCGGACGGTCACATCATGCCCCAGCTCGGCTATGGCACCTGGCAGGTGACCGACGGAACCGCCGGCCTGATCGCCGATGCAATCCGCGCCGGATACCGGTCGATCGACACCGCGGCTGCCTACAAGAACGAACGCGAGGTAGGGCAGGGCATCGTCGACAGCGGCGTGCCACGCGATCAGCTGTTCGTCACCACCAAGCTGTGGAACGACGATCAGGGGTATGACAGCGCGCTCGCCGCGTGCGAGGCGAGCCTCGACCGGCTTGGCCTCGATCATGCCGATCTCTACCTGATGCACTGGCCGGTGCCGTCGCGCGATCTCTACGTCGAGAGCTGGAAGGCGATGATCGCGCTGCGCGATCAGGGCAAGGTACGCTCGATCGGCGTGTCGAACTTCCTGCCCGAGCATCTCGATCGCATCGTCGCCGAGACCGGCGTTGCGCCCGTGCTCAACCAAATCGAGCTTCACCCTCGCTTTCAGCAGCGCGACGTACGCGACTACCACGCGGCGCATGATATCCTGATCGAAGCGTGGAGCCCGCTCGGCCGCGGCGGCGTCCTCGATCATCCGACCATCGAAGGCATCGCGCGCAAGCACGGACGCTCGCCTGCCCAGGTGGTGATCCGCTGGCACCTCGATCAGGGCATCATCACCATACCCAAGGCGTCCGATCGCAAGCACATGATCGACAATCTTACCGTCGGGGACTTCAGCCTGGACGCCGACGACATGGCGGCGATCGCCAAGATGGACGCATCTGACGGCCGCACCGGCCCCGATCCGGCGACCTACGTCTCCGGGTGAGCTGCACTGGCGAGTTCGCTGACCCGCGCACCTATCGCTCGCAGATCCTCGACGAAGCGGGCATATTCCTCGGCCTTGCGGTCCTCCTCGGGGATGCGCAGCAGGAAGCTCGGATGCACGGTGATCCACGCCTCTGCGCCGTCCGCCAGCGTGATCGGCGCCCCGCGCGTCTTCGAGATGGTTACCACCTTGCCGAGCAGCGACTGCGCCGCGGTGGCGCCAAGCGCGACCGTCACCGCCGGCCGGATGATCGCGCGCTCCTGCTCGATCCACCAGCGGCAGGCGTCGATCTCGCCGGTGTTGGGCTTGGCATGGATGCGGCGCTTGCCACGTGCCTCGAACTTGAAGTGCTTCACCGCGTTGGAGACGTAGGCGCGCGTCCGGTCAACGCCTGCCGCCGCAAGTGCCCGGTCGAACAGCTGGCCCGCCGGCCCGACGAACGGCCTGCCCGCCAGATCCTCCTGATCGCCGGGCTGCTCGCCGACGAAGAGCAGCTGTGCATCGGCCGGGCCTTCGCCGAACACGGTCTGCGTGGCGGGCTTCCAGAGCGGGCAGCGCTGGCAACCCATCGCCTCCTCGCGCAGCGCCTCGATCGCCATGGCGGAGTTGCCGCCCATGGTGCGTGAGGCGGCGACCATCTGCGTCTCCCGTGCCTGCGCGCCCGCGATCAAGGCCGGCACCAGCGCCGTCTCGGGCATGTTCTTCCAGTATTTCTTGGGCATCTCCTTCATCATCGCGTTGGTCTTGAGCCGCGCTGGATTGAAGATCGACGCATAATAGGTCTTCCAGACGTCCTCGATCGGGTCGCCCTCGGGCGCATCGGCGCGGGTCGCGCCCGGGCCTTCGCTCAGGCTCTCGCCGTCCCAGTGGATCGCGACATCGGGCGTCAGGATCGACCAGCGCATGGTGGCAAAGCGGCGCACGAAGAAGCCAGCGTTGGCGCGGACGATGTGATGCTCGGGCTCGAACCAGGCGACGAAGCGTGCGGTGCCATCCTCGTCGACCTCGCGGAAGCGCAGGAAGGCGCGCATCTTGTGGATGTCACGGCGCACCGCCTTGGCCATGTCCTCCAGCCGGCGGCGAAGCGGATCGGCCTGGTCCTCGATCAGCCGCGGCGCCTCACGCAGCCGCAGCAGCATCGTATAGAGCAACGCGAAGCGTTCCGGATCGGCGTGGAGTACCACCGTCTCCGCAAGTGCAACAAAGGCGCGCGGCACCGAGAATGCAGCATCGGCCGGCGCGGCAGGCAGCGGCGGTTCGGTCGCGCCGGCGAACAGGTCCGCCACGTCCTCGCCGACCTGCCAGTGCAGCCCGTCGGCAGGCAAACCGATCAGCGCCGCCGATCGCGCAGCGGTGCGCCATCCGTCGAAATCATCCTGAGCGTCGAGACGAGCAAGCATGAACGCTCAAGCCGCGAACAGCTCCAGCTGTTCCCGCTTCGGCTTGGATAGCGGCAGGGGGTCGATGCGATCGGACAAGGTGACCGGCTTCCAGTCGTCCGTGATCAAGAAGGCGCGGAGTTTGGTGATGGAGCGGGTAAGGCGTCCAACGTCAGCCAAAGTGAGCCGCCGCCAGCGCCGCGCCGCAAGGATGGAATCGACCGCCTTCACGCCGAGACCCGGTACCCGCAGCAGGGCCTCGCGCGGGGCGCGGTTCACGTCGACCGGGAACTTGTCGCGGAAGCGCAACGCCCAGGCGAGCTTGGGATCAATGTCGAGCGGCAGCATGCCGGTCGCGGGATCGGCCGCGGCGGCGACATCGGCCGGGCTGTAGTCGTAGAAGCGCATCATCCAATCGGACTGATAGAGCCGGTGCTCGCGCATCAGCGGCGGACGCTGGAGCGGCAGCACCGCGGACGCGTCGGGGATCGGGCTGAACGCCGAATAATAGACGCGGCGCAGCTGGTAGCGATCGTAGAGCGTGCTTGCCCGGCCGACGATGTCGCGATCGGTCGCCGCGTCCGCGCCGACGATCATCTGAGTCGACTGGCCGGCAGGTGCGAAATTCGGCGCGGTCTTGTACTTCTTGAGCGCGTCGCGGCCGTCCTCGATGCCCGAACGCAGCGTACCCATCGCGCCTTCGATCCGCGCCGCGGACTTCTCGGGCGCCAATCGCGCGAGGCCGGCAACGGTCGGCAGTTCGACGTTGATCGACAGGCGATCGGCGTGCCGGCCCGCTGCCTCGAGCAACAGCGGATCGGCGTCCGGGATCGTCTTCAAGTGGATGTAGCCGCGGAAGCCATGATCCTCACGCAGCGACCGCGCCACCTCGACCAGCTGCTCCATCGTGTAGTCGGACGAGCGAATGATGCCGGACGAGAGGAACAGGCCCTCGATGTAATTGCGCCGGTAGAAGGAGAGGGTGAGCTGCACCACCTCTTCGGCCGTAAATCGCGCGCGGCGCACGTTCGAACTCTTGCGGTTGATGCAGTAATGACAGTCGAAGATGCAGCTGTTGGTCAGCAGGATCTTGAGCAACGAGATGCAGCGGCCGTCCGGCGCATAGGCGTGGCAGATGCCCATGCCCTCGGTCGATCCGATGCCGGACTTGGTGCCCGCAGAACTGCGCTTCACCGTGCCCGATGACGCGCACGACGCATCATACTTTGCGGCATCGGCAAGGATCGCAAGCTTGGATTGGACATCGAGCTGAGCCATGCGTTCTATTTACGTTCCAAGCACTTGCAATGCAAGGCTGCAAGGCAGGATCAGTCCTGCGGAACGCCGCTTGGATTGTCGGCCTGTTCGTCGCGCTGCTGGCGGCGTTCGGCGGCGGCCTGGTCCACGAAGTGTGCGAAACAGCCCGATTGGCCGCCGCTGCCGATCGCCGAGCAGGTATCGGGCAGTCCCGCTGCCATGCGGCTCGCATCCTCGGTAGAGCGGGTCTTGTTGGCCCAGCTGTTGCCGACCGCGGGCTCCACCTTCTTGCCGCGGAAGCGCTTGGGGATACGGTAGCGCTCGCTCTCGGGCTCGCGCGCGCAGACCACGATCTCATCGGCCTTGCTGGGCGGGCAGGCATCCTGGCCGTAGACGATGATCGAAATTGTCTTGGCGTCGTTGTCGACCGGTTGGACGGCAGGCTGCGCCGCCGGCGGCGCCGGAGGATCGGCGCGCGCGGCAAGCGGCACCGCCATTGCCGCGAACAGCAGCCCGATCAGGAAGCCCGTGGCGGCAACGGCAATCGATCTGGCGGCGGCGAGCGCGGGCATCACATGGTCCTCGGCGATGGGCATTGGAAGGAAGCCCAAGCCCCTCGGCGGCTTTCGCGACGCTGAACGATGGCGATTGGCAGAACTGTGACGATCAAGTCGGAATGGTCAAGGAACGCCATCTTCCTGCTTCTTCTGGGCGCGCTGCTGCGCCTTCCAGGCGTCGGTCTGCTGCTTGGTGCAGCCGACCGCGACGCCGGCACCGATGGCATTGCAGCTGTTGATCTGCACGCCGGTGCCGCCGGTGGTATTGACCGCGCTCAAGGCCGTGGCGTTGCCGCCGGCCGCCTGCGGAGCCGCTTCCTGCTCGCGCAACTCCTTCGGTATACGGAACTGCTCGCCCTTGGGATGCGGACGGCAGACGACGATCTCCTGGCCGTTGCTCGACGGACACTTCTCGTCGCCATAGATGTCGATGATGCGATCCTGGCTGATCTGCGCGATCGCAGGCGCGGCGACCAGCGTCGGCGCACCAAGCGCGGCCGGTGCAAGCATGGAAAGGATAAGCAGCCGGCGCATCGTGGAGTCCCCTAAAGGGCGGTTTCGAGTAAGCAACGCATGACCGGGCAGGAGGGTTCGCGCAAGCGGCAAGCCTTGCGAGAAGGCGCCGAAATACCAGGAGCAGCTAGATCCGTTTGGAGACGCCGATCGCCACGCGGCAGCCGAGCCGGATCGCCAGCGACAGCAGCGGATATCCCGGCGCGCGCTCGGCCCCCGCCGCAATCGCGGTGGCGTGATGTTCGACCTCCTCGGCCTGGAACTCGGTGATCATCGCCGAAAGCTCGGGATCGCTGCTGCCGATCTCCTCAAGCTGATCGGCATAATGCTTGTCGATCTCGGTCTCTACCGCAGCGGTGCAGGCCATCGCCGCTTCGGGCGAGATTAGCGCGGTGGCGGCACCCAGCAGGAAGCCGGCGCGGTCCCAGATCGGCGCGAGCAAGGTCGGGCGGACGCCGCGTTTGGCGAGCAGCCGATCGAACATCTGGCGGTGGCGCTCCTCCTGCGCCGCCATCCGCGCGATCGGGCGTCCGACGTCGGCGCGGTTGCCGAGCACGGCGAGCTGGCCCGCATAGATGCGCGTCGCGCCGAACTCGCCAGCCTGATCGACGCGGATCATCGCTGCGGTATCGGCCTCGCTCATCGCGAACTCCTACGGGTCGCGAACGCGATCACGGCGAGACCGGCCACGATCGAGATGATCGCGTTGAAGCCTGCCAGCGATACGCCGAACAGCTTCCACTGCGGGATGTCGCACATCACCACCGGCGCCTTCATCAGATCGGCGAGCGAGGTGAAACCGCCGCCGGTGCAGCGCGGCGGCCCCTGCCACCAGTGATATTCGACGCCCGCATGATAGACCCCGATCCCGCCCGAGACGAGGATCGCCAGCGCCGCCAAAACCGCGAACAGCCGCGAGGCTGAAACTTGCCCCCGCAACGCGATCGCGATCAGCGCCAGCACGATCGCGGCGAGGTGCGGCCAGCGCTGCCACATGCACATCTCGCACGGCACCAGATGGCCGAGATACTGCGATCCGATCGCGCCCCACAGCAGCAAATTAGGGACGAGGATCGCGATCAGGCGGGCGCGGGAGAGGTTCGTCATGCGTCCACGATCAATTGGGCGAGACGATTTCGGTGCCGGTCGGCGGCAGCGCGATCGCGACACGGGTGGCGCCGGTCGGGTCGCCCAGCCGCATCATCGTCTGCAGCGCATAACTGAGCTGGTAATCGTTGACGCCCTGCTTCTTGAGGCCGTCGGCGGTGGCCGAGAAGCGCGGATCGGTCTTGCTGTCCGCCTCGAGCACGCTGTCGTCGACCTTGGCTTCGTTGATCAGGTGGCGGCGCAGATCGTCTTCCCGGAACTTGGGGCGATCCTTGTAGTCGGGATCGGATAGCTGCGGCACCTCAACATCCGGATGGATGCCGCCCTCCTGCACCGAGCGACCCGAAGGCGTGAAGTAACGCGCGGTGGTCAGGCGGAGCGCGGTGTCGTCGGTGAGCGGCAGCAGGGTCTGCACCGATCCCTTGCCGAAGCTGCGTTCGCCCATCACCAGCGCGCGGCGCTGGTCCTGCAGCGCGCCGGCAACGATCTCGGCGGCGGACGCCGATCCGGCGTTGACCAGCACGATGATCGGCAGGCCATGCGTGTCGTCTCCGGGCTTGGCGTAGTAGCGCTCGATATCATCCTTCTCGCGGCCGCGCTGCGAGACGATCTCGCCATGATCGAGGAAGGCATCGG
>CAXTBZ010000054.1:0-17951 GCA_964242855.1 uncultured Sphingomonadaceae bacterium | reverse complement strand
TTGCCGGTCAGCGTGTCGGCATAGGCCGAGCCGGTCAGGTTCTCGATGCTGGTGATCGTGTCGGTACCCGCACCGCCGGTCACCTGCGCACCGGTGTTGGACAGATCGACGGTCACCCCTGCCGTTGCGTCGGAGTAGGTCAGCGTGTCGCTGCCGTCGCCGCCGTCGATATAGTTGGTCCCCAAACCAGCGTTGATGATGTCGTTGTCGGCGCCCCCGTACAGGAAGTCATCCCCGCCACGACCATATAGGGTGTCGGTGCCCGCCCCGCCGGCAAGCACGTTGCCATTCGCGTCGCCCAACAGAGTGTCGGCGAAGCTGGAGCCGGTCAGGTCCTCGATCCCGACATAGACATCGCCTGCGGCATCCCCTGCGTTGAGGCTCTGCGAGGGCAGATCGGCGCGCACTGCGGCGGTCGCATCCTGATAGCTCGCCGTATCCTCACCGCCGCCGCCGTTCAGGTAATCCGCGCCGGCGCCGCCATCGAGGATGTCGTCGGCGTTCTTGCTGCCGTAGAGGGTGTCGTTGTCAGCACCGCCGTAAACCGTGCCGTAAGTCGTACCATTGCGCCCGTCGAAGAGGTCATCGCCCGCGCCGAGCTGGACGTCGCCGATGATCGTGCCACCGTTGGTCACTGTGTCGACGAGCGTATTGCCTTGAATAGCGTAGGCGCCGATGACGCCGCCGCCCTGGATTAGACCCAAGTTGGTGATGGTGAAGCCGGAGGCATAAGGGCTGTACAGATACGCTGCGCTGATGCCGCTGGCATCGACCCCGATGATGCTACCGGTGTTGGTGATCGTGGCCGAAGTAGCGGTCGTTGTGGCGTAAAAGAACACGGCGCTGCCCGGCTCAGGATAGGTCGATGTGTCGCCATTTGCTGAGATCATGCCGCTATTAACGAGCATCAGATTGCTACCAGCGATTATGCCGTCGAGGTCTCCAACGATCGAACCTGCATTGTTGATCGAAGAACTGCCCTTGGTAAAGATAGCGACTAAGCCGTTGATTGTACCAGTAGACCGAACAGTGATATACTTCTGCTCTTCACCCGTTAATTCTATCGGATAGTCACCCGTCGGCGCAAAAATTGACCCGGCAACATCCACAAAAACCGACGTAGTCCCAGGTGATGCATCCTCGATCCCAGCATTGCCTGTTTTAGAAATGAGCGATCCGGCGCGGTCGATGAAGATATGATCGCCGCCCGAGAGTGAGTAGACCGTGTCGTCGACCTCGGTATTGATGTACGTGTTGGTCATGATCGCAGCTCTCCCAACGCAGCGTGAAAGCTGCAAATTCTCGAAATATGAAGCAACGCGTTACGACTCGCAGTTTGCGCTATCACAAAAGGCGGACGCTCGTCAGCCGAGCCGACGCAGAGACGATTGTGAGACTCGTAAGGATCTTGAGGTTGAAGACGGGGCTCACGACCAAGGCCGACAGATGGATTCGAAATGTGGGCATGAAGCGCCGTCACCCTAGACTTGTCACGGGCTACGAAGCATTGTGGATGCGATGATCGAGAAAACCCCGCTGGTTGAGCGCGCGTATCAACTCGCAAGGACAGCCGGCGCGAGAGGATCGATCGAAGCCCTGGTCAAGCAACTCAAGGCTGAACGGTACGAGGCAATCGAATCGCACATCTCTGGAAGCCTTCGCCTAGAACTCCGGAAGATCATTGTAGCCGGGCGATCTCCCGTCGCCTAAGTGCTTCGACTCGAACACGCCCAGGTCAGCAGCGCCCGCTTCGCCGCTTCGAACTCTTCCCGCGCGGTGGCCATCTCAAGCAACACGGGCGCTGCGGTCGATCGCGGCAGCACCGCCGACATCATCCGATCGGCAGCGGCGACCAGGCGATCGACCAAGCCTTGCACGTCGTCGCCGGCATCCGAGAACGGCACCGGCCGAACCCACGCGCCCTTCGCCCCGCATGTGCATCGCAGCTGCGACGGAAGAAGCTCCCATGCGAGCGACAGCCGGCGGCTCATTAGATCCTCACTCAGCTTCTCGCGGTCCAAGGTGCGAACACGACGGCAGCGGCGGCACGTCACCTTGACGCCGGCGTCTATGCGGCGGAGGTCGGCAAGCGACATGGGCGAGCCGACCATCAGGAATGATCGCGCTCCAGCATCTTGAGCGTCGTCTCGGCAAAGTCTCGCAGCACGCCCTGCCAATGGCCGGCGCGCTCCCACGGCGGATCGATCCCACGATCCATGCGGCTGATCCACATCTCTTCGGCAAGCTTGAGGACCAGTCCTTCGCGCCGTTGGTGGTGCAGAGGCGGCAGCCGCACCGGAGCTGCTCGATGGCGGGCGCGCGCGCAGAGTTCGAGGGAGCTAAGCAGGCGCTGCTTGCATGGACCGACCGCCGCCCTTGATGGACAATGCGCGGAAGCTTCATCCAGTGCAGAACGCGGTGACGCGGAGCACATCGGCCGCCTGCTGATTGCTCCCCGCCTGGCTTGCGTTACCGTGCCGAGATGCGAAGGTTTGCCGATCAGGTGCCGCAACAGCTCGATTGATCGGGCGGGGAGTTTCCATGTGCAATCGTGCCCGCATGCTCGGCGAGCCAGAGACGATCTTCGAGCGCTTCGGCTCCAGGTGGCTGGCAGAGCGGCCGATGGACAACCGCTTCAACCCGACCGAGCTTTATCCGTTCGGCCGTGCCTGGCTGATCCGGAACGACGACGGAGGGCGAGGGATGGACGTGATGTCTTGGGACGTGCTCGGCGGCATGGCAAAGCGACCCTCCAAGGTCGGTACGCCGCCGCGGCCGCTGGCCATGACCAACGTCCGCCAGCTCGGGCTGCCGCAATGGCGCAGGCTCGCGGAGCGGCCGGAGAACCGCTGCCTCATTCCGCTCACCGAGTTCTTTGAATGGTCGCGCGAGAAGCACGCCGATCACGGCATCAAGGGCGAGATGTGGTTCAGCGTCACCGATCAGCCGATCTTCGCCGTCGCCGGCTTCTGGCAGACGATCGGCGACAAGGCCGGCTTCTCGATGGTGACCTGCGACGCCAACGCGCTGGTGGCGCCGATCCATCCCAAGGCGATGATCACGATCCTTGAGGAAGCGGACTGGGATCGCTGGCTCACCGGCTCCTACGACGATGCGGTAGCGCTGCAGCAGCCGTATCCCGAGGAGCGCATGACGGTGCGCGGACCGGTGTTCCCGAAGGACACGATGAGCAGCAAGCGCAAATTCGGGCAGGCGCTGTAGGCAAGCGCCTGCAGTGCGTGTAGCCAAAAATTCAGATCAGGACGTGAGAAGATGGAAATGAATGTACTTATCAGGGCCCTGGACGCTGCGCTTGTGAAGGCGCGAACTGAGTACCGGAACGCAGTGATTGCGCTGGCCAAGGCCGAGGCTGCCAAAGGCGACAGCTCGACAGCCGAGCTTGCCAACGTCGATCACATTCACAGCGCACGTACCCGCATCATCGCGTTGGAGGCCGCTCGCCACGAGTTGTCTGAGCCTGACGATGGCAACTCGGTCGCCAACAGTTGAGGGATCGTCATGGCCGTCATGCGGGGCCGCGCCTTTACTTGCGAAGTTCCGGGTATCGGGGCCAACATTCCGCGCGGGCACAAAAGCTCGCACCCTTGCATGATTGGAGCTGATAGCTGCGATGCCCGCCGACAACCCACTCGCCAAGCATACCGCCACCGCCGAGACGGGCGCCGGCTTCGTCGCGTCGCGCGAGGGCGGTTTAGCGCTAGTGACGCCGCTCACGGAAGCGGCGGGCACCTGGCTGCGGGGGCACGCCAGCCTGGACGCGACCTGGGTGGGTGACGCTGTGGTGGTGGAGCCGCGCTACTTCCCCGATCTGGCAGACGCGATCATCGCCGCGGGATTTACGTTCGAGCGGCAGCCGTACCCGAACTGATGGATGCCGCTAGGTCATGTGGGACCGGCTACAGCGGTGATCCGGAAGCCGGCGCCTTGTACGACTGAGCGCCAGGCGGCTTCAAAGCTAAGGCTTGCACCGGATTCGGACTTTTGACGGCCGGTGTTAGCCCAAGGCATCAGGAGGTGCAGCCCCTTGGCATCTCAAGCACGCCGACGCTGAAGATCACATGGGTTGAGCATGGCAAACACCTCATTGAACTTCCCGTCGCGCTCGGCGCCTCGCAGCATCTGTGCACGTTGGCCAACGATCTCGGCCGGCGTGGGCGTCTCGCTGAACCGAGCCATGGCCTCGTTGGTGAAGTCGTCGAGCGGCATATATCCTTCGCGCGTTGCTTGGCCCGGAGTGAGGTCGGTCTGCACGCCCGGCGGCGCCAGCTCGATGACCTCGACCGAGCCCTTCAGCTTCTCGCGCAGGCTGAGCGTGTAGGAATGAAGAGCTGCCTTCGTCGCGCAGTAGGTCGCAGCCCGCGCGGTGGGTACAAACGCAAGCCCGCTGGTCACGTTGATGATCGCGGCATCGTCCTGCGCCTTCAGATGATCGAGGAAGCCATCGATCAGGCGGATCGGCCCAAGCAGGTTGGTGGTCAGCGTCGCTTCCGCATCGGAGAGGTCGCGCGGATTGGAAATGTCCTCCTCGCGCATCACCCCGGCATTGTTCATCAGCACGTTCAGCTGTGGGTGCTCCGCCGTAACCTTTGCCACGAAGTCGGCAACGGCTTGCGCATCATCAACGTCCACCGTCACCGCTGCCATGTTTTTACGGCCTGAGATTGTCTCAGCAAGGGCGTTGGCCTTGCGTCCAGCAACGATGACGAAGTTCCCCTTATCGGCGAAGCGCCGTGCCAGCTCGCGTCCGATCCCCGACCCGCCGCCGGTGATCAACATGGTATTGCCCGATTGTTTCATACGCTGTTCCCGATCTGCTCGCCGCGGCGACGCTGTGCTGGTCGAGATGGGTCGGCGACGGCGTGCTTGCAACGGGTCGGATCTAAGCCGCTTGCGCTGCTGAAGCCGCAAACGGGTCACTAAGGCACGGGAGCACATGTCGCCTGCTGGACGTTCTTGGACGATGGGCGAGAGCAGGCAAATGACCGAACTTCGGTTGCGGATGGAGGCGGCGGCAGCGGCAATGGACTTTGAAGAAGCGAGCCGCCTGCGCGATCAGCTGATGCTGTTACGTGGAGCCGCAAGCGATGCCGAGTTCGAAGCGGGTGACGCGGCGGGGCTGGAGCGGCAGCGGCCCGGTGCCATGGGTCTCGGCAGCAGCCGGCAGCAGATGACACCACCTGCAGGATGGAAGCCGCCAAAGAAGCCTGATCCGATGACAAGTGGCAAGCGCCGCTCCCGCGGCGGCACTGCGCGCTGATGTAGCGGGCAGCGACTAGCGTATGCCTGATCGTCACCAATGCGGTCGGAGCCTGCCGCTTCCCTGATGCTTGTCATGGCGGCGATGGAACGGCACTCTTCTGCGAGCGCTGATCACGTCGAGAGAATGTCCGAAGGAGAGAAGCCATGGACGAGAAGCACGATCCTCGCATGAACGCCCGCCCCCTCGACGAGACGATTGCCGGCACCGGCCCCGGCATTCCTGACGACGCCCTGGCTCCCGGCGAGGAGCAGCCAACTCCGCCAAGTGATGAGGAGGTGGCCAGTATCGCCCGCAAGCTCGGCGCTCCGCTGCCCGGGAAGGAGGCGAAGTGAAGCCGAAGCTGGCGATTGGGCTGAAGCGTACTGCCGAGATGGCGGCGATCTTCATGATCGGTGACGGGCTGCTTGGACTATCGCAGCCGAAGCGACACGTTGCACTATGGCGGTCACGTTCAGCTGCTGTCGACCTGCTAGTTCGCCTGTTCGAGGGGCGGCCGCGGCGCAGGCGGCTCTACGGCTTGTGCAAATGGTAGTGGGGCTTGGGCTTGCGGCATCGCTCAGAGCGTCTGGATTCGAGACAACGCGCCTTGGACTGATACACTGAGACGGCTTCGGCTAGGACTTTGTAGATATTCGACAGAGCGGCCGTCAGCAGCCCGATGATTGCTGATCGCCGTCGTGCTCTGGTCGGCGCCGGGCTGACGAGATCAATCAAGCCACGATATAACCCTTGCTCCTGACGTAACGTTAGGGGTTACGACTCGCGCCATGATCGAGACACTCGAAATCGGTGAAGTGGCGGAACGCACTGGCCTCAGCCACCGGGCGCTGCGCTTCTATGAAGTTCGTGGGCTGGTGCGGCCGCTGCGACTGGCCAACGGCCGCCGGGCCTACGGCCCAGGCGAGCTGGCGCGGCTGAACGCAGTTGTCGCGCTGAAGCGCGCGGGCTTCAGCCTCGCCGAGATCGCCCATACGCTAAGCGGGCGAGAGGCCGACCTCGAGGCACTTGTAAGCGCGCAGATCTCCGACCTCGATCGCAAGCTTGACGACCTGACTGCCTCGCGCGGCCTGCTCGTCACCGTCCAGTCCCGTATCGATCGTGGCGAGCCGATCGATGTCGCGACGCTGTGCTCGCTCATCCGTGCAGGCGAACGCGTTGTGGAACCCGAAAACTGGAAGGCGGTGACAGACCGCTACTTCACGCCGCAGGAAAAAGCGGACTGGCAGGAGAAGATGGCGCAGGTGCCTGACGGCTTCGATCAGGAAGCCTATGGCCAGCTATGGAAGGACCTTTCCGCCCGCATCGAGGCGGCGATGCCGATGGAACCGGCAAGCGATCAGGCACAAAGCTTCGTCGATGAATGGTTCGCGCTGCTCAAGCCGTTCAGCCAGGTCGCCACCCCGGCTATGTGGAACGGCACTGTGCGCATGTATGACGACATGGACAGGTGGCCTGCCAAGGCGGATCCGGGTTTCTCAGGCGATGTTTGGCGTTTCATTCAGTCAGCCACGCAGGCGCGCCGTGCGGCCGGCGGTACAATCGATGGGCCAGAGTGGATGAAGGGAGCGCCTCCGGCATGACCGCCACGTCTCGCAATCAGCGCATGGTCTGGCTAGCGATTGCCGGTCTCGTCCTCGCCTGGGGCCTGCCGCAGAGTGGGTTCGGTGATCGGCTGTTCGCCGGCGACGCACTCGGTCTGCGGCTGGTACGTGAAGCGACATGGTGGACATTCGCCGCGATCATCCTCGTCTGGGTGATCCGCGTCGAGCGCCTGCCGCTCTCCTCGATCGGCTTGAAGCGGCCTACGATCGGCACCTTTGGTTGGGGCTTCGGCTTCTTCCTGCTGATGATCGCGAGCGTGATGCTGAGCTTCGCGGTGATCATCCCGGCGCTGGGCTTGCACCAGGACATGGCGACAACCCGATCGTTCATCGCAGTGCCACTCTGGCTGCAATGCGCGACCATGATCCGCGCCGGCGTCTGCGAGGAGATCCTCTACCGCGGCTACCCAATCGAACGGATCGCTTGGCTGACCGGCAAGCGCCGGATCGGCGCGCTCGTGTCGCTTGCCGCCTTCACCGCTGCGCATATCGACTGGGGGCTTTCCCAGTTCGTAGTGGTCGCGTTCGGCGGTGTGCTGCTCACCACCCTCTACCTTTGGAAACGCGACTTGCCGGCCTGCATAATCGCGCACGCGCTGACGGATCTCGTCGGGTTCGCGCTGGCGCGAGCGCATAGCTGATCAACCGTCTAGCAAAGGTACCGGGCTGGTATGCGCCAACCTCAGACATTCACCACCGTGGCTTCCTCCCGGGGTGCGGTCCGTCCGCTTCCATAGGGGGCTTCTGTAGAGGTCGGTGTACGTTCGCCGCCTGTGCAACGGGCTAGCGTCGTCCCTATATTGCGTTGATGCGCATCTTCACGATCGGCTACGAGGGTGTCACCCAGGCAGATCTGATCGCTTCGCTGCGAGCTGCCGGTGTCGAGCTTCTGGCCGACGTGCGGGCAGTGCCTCTGTCTCGTCGTCCCGGTTTTTCCAAGAACGTGCTAGCGGCCGGGCTAAGAGATGCCGGTATCGATTATCTCGGGTTGAAGGCCTTGGGTACGCCCCCCGAGGGCCGCGAGGCGGCGCGGAAGCATAACCATGCCCGGCTTGCAGAGGTGTACGCGGGGCAGCTCGAACTACCCGAGGCGCTCGCGCAGGTTGCGCAGCTTCGCTCCTTGGCATCGGAGCGTGCCGTGGCGCTGCTGTGCTTCGAGCGGGATCCCGCCGGCTGCCACCGCTCGCTCCTGATCAACGCGGCTCTCCCCGAAGCCGAGGTTACCGATCTTTTTCCTTAACGCGACGGCAGCTAGGCGCCAATGGCAGCCATTCCGGAACCGCGCTGCCGTTCCCGAGTGCGGTCTGTCTGCTTACACATCTGCAATCGTCACGGCCGTCCGACAAAGAGGTCTTTCGCGAGCGTCACGTGCACGCCTTTGTTGCGGTCGACCAGTTCGGTGATCTCGACATCGCCTGCCACGCTGACCAGCATATAGGCGTCGTCGCGTGTCATGCCTTTGGTGGTCACGAGAAAGTCGATCATGTTCCTGAGCGCTTTTCGGGTGGCGTTGCTGACATCGTCGTCGAAGCCCATCGCGATATAAGGGGTCGGCGTTTCCGCGCGTGGATAGGACGATTTTTGGCCCTTGTGCAGGATGAACTGCAAGGTGCCTGTCAGCGAGGTTTCGAGAGCGGTGATGTCAACTTCGCCATTGCCCTGGCCGGCATGTCCGTCGCCGACCTGGAACAGCGCGCCCGGTGCGTAGACGGGCAGGAATAAGGTGGTCCCAGCGACCAGTGCCTTGTCGTCCATATTGCCGCCGTTGATCGTCGGGGGCGCGCTGTCATAGCGACCGAACGCAGCGGGTGGAGCGACGCCCATGCTGCCGAAGAACGGGTGAAGCGGCACGTTGATGCCCGGTCCAAACCGCGCCACCATCGCCTGCCGGTCGAGTGGGATGATCTTCATCCGCGCATAGGGGAAGTCGTCGGTCAGGAAGCCCGCGCCGTACCGGAAAGCGTTGTAGGCGTAGGGGATCGCCAGATCGATCTTGAGGATGCGGACTTCCAGCGTATCTCCGATCTCGGCGCCTTCGATCGCGATCGGGCCTGTCAGGATATGCCCGCCCGGCCCACGCTCCGATTGCGGTACACCGTCGAACACCGCCTTGAGCGCGGGCTCGATGTCGGCCTCTGCCACACCGGCTTTGGCAAGGCCGGCGGGGCTGTTGGTGAGCAGCGTGTGGACTGTGACGGTGTCGCCGGACTTGACGGTGAGCACCGGCTTCGAGGTGGCGTCGTAGTGCCCCCAGGCGACGGTCTGCGGCGTCGGTGCAAGTTCGTAGTGTGCGGCGATCGCGGGGATCGGCGCAAGCGTGAGGATCGTTGCCAGAAGGGCGTGTTTCATTTGCTGCTCCCCGGAGCCGGGCGGGGTGGCACGCCGGCAAAGGCGACGAGGCTCTCCGCACCCGTCGGGCCGAGCGACGACACGCCGAAGAAATGGTCGTCGATATTGACGTGCGAGAGGTCGAGCGAGGTGGCGGACGCCGGCACGTCGCGCTGGTCGGTCCACACGAAGCCGTCCGCGCGCCGCCAGCGAATGCGATAGCCGGCAGCGCCGGATACCGGCTGCCAGACGACTTGGGTATCATCGCTGAGCGCGCCTGCGATCGACACGCCGGCAGGGGCCGCGGGTGCGCTCGCCAGTTCGCGGATGACCGCGACATTCAGCGCCGTCACACGTGCGAGATAGGGAAAGTCGACAAACTCGATGGTGTCGCCATAGCGGCGCCCATGCTCGGTACGGATCGTCTGGTGCTGCCGGTCATAATCCTCGGTCGCCTCGCTGAAGCGCACCGCCGGATAGCCGGCCTCCAGGAAGGGGATGTGATCGCCGCCGCGCTGGAAGCGATCGGGGCGACGCACCGCGATCACGTCGAGCCCGAGGGCCTTGTCCGCATTGGCGACGCGCACGATCGCCTTCGCCAACGCGCGGGATGGGGAGTCATCCTCGCCGCCGATCGCCCTCTGCTGCTTTACGCCCGCGGCATCGGCAGCCGTCTCGATCCCCTCGCTGAACACCCGAACTTGGTCGTCGACATGCTCGCCGCCGATGCCGTGGGTGTTGCCGACGATATCGTTGTTGAGCACCGCCGCGACCTTCCAGCCGCGTGCCTTCGCGGTGTCCGCCAGCAGCTTGCCGCCCCAGAGACCCTGCTCTTCGCCAGACAGCGCGGCATAGACGATCGTCGCGGGGAGCTTCTCCCGGGAGAGCAGCCGCGCAGCCTCCATCACCAACGCCACGCCGGAGCCATCGTCATTGGCGCCCGGCGCATCGGTGGTGGCGTCCATCACGTCGTTGACGCGGCTGTCGATATGCCCCTGCACGATGACTACGCGGTCGGGATCGCCGGTCCCCTTCTGCACCGCGATCACATCCTCCACACGCACGCCACTGGGTGCACGCGGGCCGGTGGCGATCGTACCGACGGTCTCGACCGCTAGGCAATCGCCGCAGCCGTGGCCGATCTCCGCGAACCGCCCCGCGACCCAGCGGCGTGCCGCGCCAATCCCCCGAGCCGGGTCCGTCGTTGTGGAAAGCGTATGGCGCGTGCCGAAGCTTACCAGCTTGGCGATCGTCGCATTAGGTGCGGCCGGATCCGGTGCGGGAGCCGGCGCAGCGGCGACGAGGAGCAGGGCGAGCAGCGGCTGTTTCATGTCGCTTGTGTGTTTCACGGGCGTCGCATCCGCAACCCCATCGCTGAGCGACCTGTAATCAACCTCGTCCGCCGCTTTCGGCCTGATCAGATCGAGAGTAACCGACGGCTACGCGCCAGTCACGGTCATAGCGGCTTACTTCAGGTGATCCGAGTTGCCGAAGGTCCGCTCATGAGAGCTGGCAGCATCGCGGCGCGCTCGGCATGCCGCGAAACTGGTGGAAACCGGAACGGCCGGTTTGGAGCAATCACCTCAGGTAAGCGGCCATTCGTTGTCCGTCGCGTGCCAGCAGCTACGCGCCCAAGCCCGGTCGTTCCCAAGCCAACCGCAAGTCCTCGAAGCAGACATTCGCTAAGGTCCGCTCCAGCATGCGACGAGCGCTACGACAGCTTCATCGATCACGGCGTACTCGAAGGGCGGGCCGTAGCCGCGATGATCGCCTTTATCGTGATGCGTCCCCCTGCAGGAGAAAGACGGCTGTCGGACCACCTTCGATCACCGTGACGCTATGTCCTTGCGCAAACGGCCTTGAAGGCGAGCTGCGCCCTCCGGGCTGGAGAGCCTATGCATTAGATCAGATCCTTACGGTAGCTCTGTACGAGTTCCCGCAGACCTCCTAACGTGATGCTCACGGGCTGCCAGCCTGTTCCCGCATAACCAAGCCTTAACTCTCCCGAATTGCTCGGGATGAGCTTCTATGGCACCATAACTGCAGTCGAGGAGAATGCATGTACCTGAGGAAGGACCAATCGCTCGACGAACTCGCGGACGCCGGGAACGTGGCTCAGTTCGTCAGCTTCACCCCCGGGGCCAACGGTCCCGAGCAGGCCTTTCTGCGCTTCTTGGGCAAGACCCCAAATGCCGTGATCGGGTCGATCCGCGACACGACGGCCGAACTGCTGCGACTTTCGGCGGACGGATCCGTCAACGTCCGCAGCTACACGCCGGAGAGCCCGCGCAGCCGCGAGTTTGTCTACGGCCTCACCGACGTCGAAGCGGTCGTCTCGACCGTCGACCGGCTCACCTCCGAAGGGCTGCACACCATTGTCAACGAGACGGTGGACATCCATGACGGCGGCGTCTCGGGCGTCTGCCAGGGAGGCGTGCTGGAGTTCGCTCCCGACGACACGCCCCGCTGCGTGGAGAAGGAGGGCGTGGCCTCCCTACCGTTTGGCCTTGGCATGCGACTGCTCGAGACGGTCTACGGCTTTCGGCCGGATCTGGACGAGGACGGCGGTCGTGTGGAGTTCAGCATCCATCCGCGGCCCCGTGGCTGGCGGCGCACGCATACCCTCTTGTGGGAGCGCGAGCCGGAGGATGGCTCCGCGACGCCTTTGCTCGCCTGGCCGAACCGCTTCAGCCGCCACATCGGCGACAAGGCCTACGGACTCCTCATGGCGCACCTCCAGGGTGCCCCCGTCCCTCGGACGCTGGTCTTCGCGAGGCGGGTGGCGCCCTTCGGGTTCGGGAGCGAAACCGGCTCGGCCGAGACTTGGATACGCACTGCTCCGACCGAACAGGAGCCGGGCCTGTTCACGACGCATCGCGGCTGGCTCGACCCCTTTCGGCTGATGGCCGACGAGGATCCGGACGGCAGCCGCATCGCCGCCGTCCTCGCGCAGAGTGGTGTCCGCGCCCGCTATTCCGGCGCCAGCATCATGGGCGCCGACGGAGCGACGATCGTTGAAGGCGTCCAGGGAGAGGGCGACCTGTTCATGCTCGGGCGCGAAGCGCCGAGGTCGCTGCCCGACGCGATCGTGGCGGACGTCCGACGTGGGAGCGATGGCCTGCGGGAGACGTTCGGGGCGGTCCGCACGGAGTGGGTGCACGACGGCGATGCGCTCTGGATCGTCCAGCTGCATCGCGGCGCGACGGACAGCACCGCGCACGTGCTCGTCCCGGGCGAGCGCGACCGTTGGGTCGGCTTTCCCGTGTCGCTCGGGCTCGAGGAGCTGCGCGCGCTGCTCCACAACATGGAGGCTGACGCGGGCGTCCAGCTTCAGGGCGCCGTTGGCGTCACCAGCCACATCGCCGACCTAGTCCGAAAATCCGGCATCCCCGCCCGCGTCGTGGCCGGCCAGCTCACACCCGGTCGAAGACCGAGCCTGATCGGGGGCTGAACAGCCGCTCGTAAGTCCGCAGAAGAGCCGCGTCGGTGAACGAGGCCACATGGTCGCAGACGATGCGAGGCGCGCCGCCGGCTTCCCGGTAGTCCCGCCAGACATTTGCGGGCAGCAATCGACGCGGATCGGTCATAAGCGCCTCGAAGACCGAAACGACCATGCGCTGGCCCTTGAACTCGAGGTGCTGAACCCGCGGGCTGTCGATCACGCGCTCGACGATCAGCGACTGGAGCGCCTTGAGCAGACCGCGTTGGTCGTCGCCGATGACGGCACGTCGGGCGAGGAGGGGATCGTAGAAGCCGTCGACAGATATGATCTCGACGCCTCGGATGAAGTGATGGACCAGACGCCCGATCGCACCCTTTCGTGCCGTCGGATCTCCGAAGAGCCTCTCGACGAACCCCTCGTAGTCACCCGCGCCATCCGGCATCAGAGGTCTGCGCGACAGCGCCTCGAGGAGCGAGGAGCAAGCCTCCTGGTCGAGCGCGGCGCGGAAGTCGTCCTCCGAGATGAACCCCAGCGCGATCGCGTCCTCAAGGTCGTGCACGCCGTAGGCAATGTCGTCCGCGGCATCCATGATCGAGCAGTCGAACGACTTGTGGACGGTTCGGCCGTGCCTGCCCTCACCGAATCGAACCATCTGGAAGCGCTGGCGCTCCTCCTCGGCGAGCGGTGCCAGCACCCACTCGACAATCTCCGCGTCCTCATCGAAGACCGCCTTCGGCGGCTTGCAGCTGGGTGTATCGAGCACGTCCAGCGACGACGGCCCGGACGCCAGCATCGGCTCGATTCCGTCGTTCGCTACGTTCCGGAACGTCGCCGGGTACTTCAGCACTCCGAGCAGCGAACGCCGGGTGAGATCGGTGCCGTCAGCATCGGAGAAGGTCTCGAGCCTTGCGACGATGCGCAGGGTCTGGGCGTTGCCCTCGAAACCGCCATGATCGCGCATGCAGTAGTTCAGGGCCAGCTCGCCGCCGTGTCCGAAGGGCGGATGACCGATGTCGTGCGCAAGGCCGATGGTACCGATCAACGCGGTCGGCGGGATGATCGCAACGACGTCTTCGGGCAGCTCCGCCATTCGCAGCTGCTGTGCGATGCCCTCCGCTACCTGCGCCACCTCCATCGAGTGGGTCAGTCGCGTCCGATAGAAGTCGTCGTCGCCGAGCGACAGGATCTGCGTCTTGCCCTGCAACCGCCGGAACGAGCCGGAGTGGATGACGCGCGCGTAGTCGACCTCGAAGTCCGTCCGCGCATCGTCGGGGTGCCTCAGTCTGCCGCTTCGGCGCTCCGTCCAAGGATCATGCGGTTCGCTCATCGACCCACCTTAGAGGAACGCGCGCCAGAGACACAGGCCAACCAGACCCATCGAACCAAGCAGCAGCGCCAGGTGCAGGACGAGATCGACGTAGAACTGCCCCACCGACTTGTCGGAGACGCTCCCTGCGAACGCGCGCGCGAACTGGGAAAGGACGCGCTGCCAGCCGTTCAATATGCCGGCCCGCTTGTCGAACACGAACATCGACATGAAGATGAGTAGCAGCGCGGTCACCGCGACGCCCGTCACGACGGGGTTCCAGGCCAAATAGGGCAGAGCGCCGCCGAGAACGCCGACGTCGATCGTCCCGTCAGGGACCGCTCCGGCTCGTCTCGCAAGACCTCCGTTGTGGGTGCTGACCAGGGAGCTGACGAGTGCCGTCACGGAGATCGTGGTCGCGACGAACGCGATCGAAATCTGCAGACCCTGCGCGAGCTTCGTGGCGTTCACCTCGATGTCCGCCCTGATCGACTCCTTCAGGTGCTTGAAGTCGTAGTCGTGCACCACCGTGCCACGGCTGAAGCCGATGTCCGCGTCCGGATCGCGCACACGCGTCATCAGCGCCGCCTGGAAGGCCTCGGCGTAGGCGATGATGCCGAGCGAGCGCCGCTGGTTGGCAAGCCCGCCTTCGCGATTCAGTCGCTCCACCTCGCGAGAGAGGCTCCAGAGCGTCTCACGCCGCCAGGCGACCTCGTGCGAGTGTTCCGGCTCGTGCGGCCACGGCTCGTCCACCGTCAGCGGCGTTATCTGATCCGAACTCGGATCGTGATGCGTGTGCGAGTGAACGACGTCCTTGACGAAGTAGTACGCCTGCTGCGCGATCAGATCGAGATCGGCATTGGTCATGTCCTCCGGGGCAACGTCATACCAGAGGCGGCATTCGCCGGTCCGAAGCAGTGCGAGTTCAAGCGCCACATGCGGTCCGCTCGCCTCGGCTTCGCTGCGGATCGTGGAACTCATCGCCAGCAGCGGCTGCTCAGCCTCCGGACCGCCGGCGGTATACGCCTCTCGGCAGTCGGCCGCGACGTTCCCGATCCCCTCCAGTGCCGCCTTCTGCCGCTTGCGGTCGCGTCGCGTCTCCTGTCGGGGCAGGAAGTAGATCCGGCCGCGAAGCATGCCCTGGCGGGTACTCGGGGGTGATTTCCCCATCCTTCACCACCGGCAGCCTGACCGGCGCGGTCTCGGCGTCCAGCAGCCAGTTCACGACGATATCCGGATGCAACGATCTGGAGAGCCGGTTCGGCCAGGGGAAGTCGTTGATGTCCCGTCGCTGGAGCACCACGACAGCCCGCGTCGGACGCGACCTGAACGGAAGGGTCAGCGTCGCGGCTCCTCGCGCCGCTCCGATCATGCTGAAGGACAGATGGCTTCGAACGTTCGGGATCCAGCCGGCGTACCGCCGCGCGCCCTTCGACCAGAGCACCGTCTCGTTGGTCGCCACGGCTCAGCGACGGCTGATCAGAAGACGTCCTTAGAGATCGCGCGCGTTTCGGAGACGACAATGCGGCCGTTCCTCACCCGTGCGCGCACGCCCGCCCTGGTGGGCACCAGCGAGCTGCTGTCCTGGCGCCGCACCGTCGCGGAGAAGAAGCGCCCTAGCGTGAACCCCGCGCGGGAGAACTCCCGCGCTCCCGAAAATCCGCCGCGGATCACGTGCGAGGTCGCCGCCGCCATCGACATCATGCACCAGATGCTGAGAGGGAGCGCGACGATTGAAATGGCCGCAATCAGGTTCGTTCCCATATCATTCCCCATATATCAACTTCCGAACGCTCCGCAACGTCCGCTCGATCCCGAAACGGGTCACGGCCAAAGCCGTGTCGCCGCGTTGTCTTCCAAGCGTTCAACCTTCACGACCATCTCGGCGAGGTCGGGCACGCCTCCCTCGACGACCAGTTCGACGATCCGGGGACGGGTCTTGGAGCCGACCTTCCCCTCGTCCGAGGGGAAGTCCTCGATCCGCATGAAAGTGGAGAGCCCGCGCGGCTGCCCACCGTAGAGCGTCTGACCGCTGTTGATGGCGCAGAGACGAACATCCGCACGGTGCCGCTCGAGCAGCTTGCGGGTCTCCACCTCGATGACGACCTGCGGACTGCCCGAGTAGGCGCGCGCTCCAAGAAGGCGGACCAGTCGCTCGTGGTCGACCCAGAAGAAGCTCTTCCGGTTGAGTATCTCGTACCACTCCCTCGGCTGAAGCCCGTCCTGCAGGTTCTTCGCGAGCACGCTTTCGAACATGGGCTTGTTGTCGCGCACGACGGCGTTCGGAAGACCATCCTTCCTCAGCACCACGGACTGAGGCCTGCGCGCGGACTCGATCGCAAAGCGAGGCTGCCCCTCCACCTCGTAGAGGTCGAGCAGTCGGGTGACGCTCATCAGCCCGTTTTCGCGGATGCCGTCCCAGCCGCCGTCGGCGGCCATGTGCCAGAGGCGCGGATGGCGTTCGACCAGTTCGTCCTCGGTCACTTCGTTCTCCTGTCGATCATGGCCTTGCGATCGGGACCCGTCGCCACGAGGTCCACCGGCGCTCCGGTCGCATCCTCGAGGCGTTCTATGAAGCTCCTCGTCGCCCGCGTCAGGTCGTCTATCGATCTCGCGCCCTCGTTCTCGGCGGCGATGTAGTCGGCGAAGGTGAGCGCTATATTGGTCGCACCATTCAGCGCCGCCGCCCGTCGCACCTGACCGAGGTCGAACTCGGCCACACGCCGCGGCTTACGCGAGACCGTGCCCACCTCGGTGGTGCGAATGGCGTCCTCGTCCAGACCGGAACGCGCCGCTATCACGTCGAAGTCGATCTCGACGCCCATGTCGCCGGAGGTGCCGCCGACGCGGATCGGATAGGTCCGCACGACCATGATCACGTCGCGCACGCGGGAGGGCGCGATGCCGGCGTCCGCGAGGCACCCGCTCGCCGTCGTCTCGCGCGAGGTGACGTGCGGCCACATGCCATGGTGTAAGCTGAGATCGGTGCCCTGCGTGCCCTCGAGCATGACCCGCTCCCCGGCGTCGAACGCCTTCTCCAGCTCCACGAAGACGGGGCGGACGAACTCATGCAGTTCGGGAACGTCGCGGGCTAGGCGGACAGTGGGACCGAACGCCTCCCTTCCCGACCCCCGCCCGAGGATCTTCCGTGCGGTGGCGGCCCCGACGCCCTTCTTGGTCGAGCCGATGACCTCAAGGGCGCCTGCTTCCCACTCGCGATCCCAGTCCTCGATGACGATCGCCTGCGGATCGATCGACAGCCGTTCGGGCGTGATCTCCAGCTCGGTGATCTCGGCCGTGATCACCTCCAGCGACAGGGTCGCGCCGGCGCCGATCAGCAGACGGGCGTCGCGGTTGTGCAGGGTGCCGGACGGCAGGTGCACGAAGTCGAAGTCGGGGCCGCGCACGCGGTGACCGGCGTTCGGACCCCCGACGCGCATCAGCACCTGATACTCCGGCGCCAGGAACGAGCAGACGTTGCCCTTGCCCTCGCTGCCATACTGACCGCCGACGATCACGTCGACGAGCCGCTTGGGGTGGGCGGTGCGCGGGGCCATCAGCCCGAGTCCAGCGAGAGCGGTGGCGGCGATCCCCCGCGGGTCGAGTCGGGAGATGTCCATGACGACATCGGCGCGAGCCGCAAGCTCATCGACCGCCGCCTCCGTCGCATTGCTGCGCACCGCATCGTAGTCGATCGGCTCGACCACTTCGTGCCGCCGGGCAGCATGACGGCGTGCGAGTTCATCCTCGGAGGCGACGAGATGCACGTGGCGAACGCTGCCGGGGAACATCGACTCCAGTCTGGCGACCTGTTCGCCGCGTCTGATTGCGTCGACGACGACGACGCTGGGTGACGCGCCCTCGACGAAGCGCTTCACGTCGTCGGCCACCCACGCGAAATCCGTGTCCCGATCGAGATCGTCACCGGCACGCTGCAGCGGCTCGCGCTCGCTCGGCACGTCAGTTCGCGCGATGATCAGTTCGCGCGTGGAC
>CAXTBZ010000053.1:0-18321 GCA_964242855.1 uncultured Sphingomonadaceae bacterium | reverse complement strand
CCCGGCCTCTACGCCAAGGAGAAACGCGCGCTGCGCCCTTTCCTGGTGCTGACGCCCGTGCTGTTCCTCTCGGGCGCGGCGATGGCTTATTACCTCGCGATGCCGCTGGCGCTGCACTTCCTGCTCGGCAAGGAATTTCAGGGCAACGTCGGTGGCGTGCAGCAAGAGGCTCTGCCGGCGATCGGCAATTATCTGAGCTTCGTCACCAAGTTCCTGTTCGGCTTTGGCGTGGCCTTCCTGCTGCCAGTGCTGCTGATGCTGCTCGAACGCGCCGGCATCGTGACGCGAAGCCAGTTGAGCAAGGGGCGTCGCTATGCCGTCGTCGCGGTGTTCGCCGTGGCGGCAGTGCTGGCGCCGCCCGACCTGCTCTCGATGCTGCTGCTCGCCCTGCCGTTGTGCCTGCTCTATGAGTTTGCACTCATCATGATCTGGTTCACCGAGCGCAAGCGTGCACGCGAAGCTGCTTTGGAAGCCTGACACGCAAAAGGCGCCCCCGATTGACCGGCGACGCCCTTCGACTTCAAACGCGAACTCTTACTTCGACTTGTCGGCAGCCTTCGTAGTGGCATTGCCAACCGAGGATACGTCCTTGCCGGCGCCGGCAACCGTGTTGCACGCGACGAGCGCGAATGTTCCGGCCATCAGGCCGACGGTGATGATCTTGCGAACCATGGAAAAGCTCCCTTTACAAGACGGCGCGGCGCCGTCGCCGAAACAGAATGCACCCCCGAAACAAATGTTCCGATCACACTGATTTCGATTAGGCTGAACAAAGTTTGGGCCCGGTAGCGCCATCGGGGGGAGGATGGAGCGGCCGGGCCCAATTGTTTCGAACAGCGAGAGCGGGGGGGCAAAAGGTCGCTGTTCGAAGTGTAGAACCACCATCGGAACGTTCGGTTCCAAACGTTTTTAGAAACTTCTGATTTGATCTTCAGCTTGTTGGGGGTTCGGCGATCACGCCGAACTCGACGATGAACAGGGTGCCTAAATCATCGCGCTCGATCGGCGAACGAAGTTGCCGGGCCAGTCCGGTAACAACCCGCTCGAACAACTCGTAACGATCATCGATCGGCGCGGCTTGTGGGTCGAGCGCAGGCGAGCGGATCGTCAACCGGGCGCGATCCGCTCGATCAAGCACCGGGTCCAGCGTGATCCCGATCGTCGTTCCCGGCAGCCGTGTCATCGCAGTCTCGATGACCTCGACGAGCAGGAATGCTACGGACACCGCCACATCCTGGTTGGCGTAAGACAGCCCCAACTGCAGCGTGATCATGGGAGCCTTCGTCTGCGCGTTCAGCGATCCGCGCAGATTGGCTGCGATTTCGCTGATCAGAGGACGCAGCGCGATGCCGTGATTGACCTCGAGCTCGGCATAATGGCTGCGGTGAACAAGCGCCAGGGCATCCACACGCCGTTGGATGGTGGCGTAGGCGTCGATCGCCTCGGCCGTCGGTGCGCCGCGCGCGTGGATATTGAGCAGGCTGGCGACCACCTGCAGGTTGTTCTTGACCCTATGATGCACCTCGCGCGTCAGCTTCGTCTGGCGCGCCAGACCCTCTTCGAGGTCGGCTTCGTGCCGGGTGATCGTTTCCGCCGCCAATTGGAAGGCGCGGCCGAGTGTGCGTATCTCGACGGCCGGGGTCGTCAGCGGCGGCGGCACGAAACGACCGGTCAGGCGGTAGGCGTCGACCGCCTCCTGCATCGATGCCAGGGGTCGCAGGATCAGCCGATCCACCACCAGCCAGCCGATCGCCGCGCCTGAAATCCACATCAGGATGGGCAGGATCGTCAGCAGTATCTCATTGGCGCTGAGCGGTGGGCTCGCCACCGTCATGGACAGGGTAAGCTGGCCGTTGGCGATCGGCAGATCGGCAAGCACCTCGCGCCCTACCGGGACCGTCTCGATTGTCGCGAGCCCCAGACGATGCCCGGCGTTGTCGGAGAGCGTCATGGCGTAGGTACCATCCAGCGCGTGTGGATGCGCGGATCGGCCGAGAAGGTCGGCCGGAAGGATCGCAAGCGCGCCTCCGGGCCAATCGGGACTTCCGGTCAGCAGCCGTACTGAACGCGTTTCCGGATCAATCGAGACGAGCGTTGTCGTTGCGGGAGAGGCGGGGAAGGGCCGGGTGATGCCAGTCGAGCTAAAACATGCGGGCTTTCCCGCAGCGTCGAAGACGGCGACCGTCGCGCCGGCTCCGATCGCGCTCGCGGCACGCCGGCAGCCCGCGGACCGATCACGAAGAGCGCCGTGCAGGATGCCCGTCGAACGATCAATCAGCAGATTAAAGCGTTCGACGCTGTCGGTTGCCAGCAGATTGGCAGCCGCCTCACGATTTGCGCGACTGGCTTTGGCGGTTTCCACTGAAGCAAGTGACGCGATCATCCCCAGCGGCAACAACGCCAGCGACAGGACGATCAAGATCTTGAGACTGGTCGACAGGCGTGAGAACATACGGACGGCTGGGGAGGGAGGCGACGACGAACTCAATGGCAGTTCAGGCGACACGCCTCAGTTTAGCTTCCCAAGCAGATCGAGAAGCTCGTTCGGCACATCTTCGCTCACCGTTTTGGCATAGACCGAGCGCAGCGCATGACCAACGTCACGATCAGTCGCCGATCCCTCTTCGCCAGACGACGACGGCCCCTTACCCGCCCGCTTGCCCTTTTTCGTGTCTATCAACGCCAACGTGCCCAATCCCTGTTCGTCGTCGCACGATCACTTTCGTGCCTGAAAGCGCTTTGGAGCGCCGTACCAACCCGGGCACACCAGTTACAAATATTTCGTCGCGTGGCGGTGGAAACAAAAAAGTCGTACGATGGTTCCATGCTCGATGACCGACCCCGAACGGGCGTTGTCATCCGGGGGAGGCGCGTGCGAATGTGTGACCTCCCTCGGGCCGCAGGGGCCGCACACAGGAGTTAAGAACGAACATGTCGCTCGGCCAGGATCTTGCGCCTCATCTGCCCTTTGTCCGCCGCTATGCGCGTGCGTTGACTGGAACCCAGAAGCAGGGCGACGCCTATGTTCGGGCGACCCTCGAAGCGATTGTCGCCGCGCCGGAAGACTTCCCACGCGACGTCGATCCGCGCCTCGGCCTGTACAAGACCTTCCAGGCGATCTGGGGCTCGGCCAATGTCGAGACCGGTGTCGATGGCGGGCAGGACACGGCACAGCCGGAGGCGATCGCGCAGGCGCGTCTCGCCCGCATCACCCCGCGATCGCGCCAGGCTCTGCTGCTTACCGCCATGGAAGGCTTTACGACCGAGGATGCAGCCTATCTGATCGGCGTGGAACCCGCGGAGATCGACACGCTCGTGGCGGACGCGCTCAGTGAGATCGAACGGCAGACCCATGCCGACGTGCTGATCATCGAGGATGAGCCGATCATCGCGATGGATCTCGAGACGATCGTGCGCGATCTCGGCCACGGCGTCACGGGCGTGGCCGTCACGCGGGACGAGGCGGTTGCGCAGGCGATGGCGCGTCGTCCGGGTCTGGTCCTCGCCGACATCCAGCTCGCCGATGACAGCTCGGGCATCGATGCGGTGAAGGACATCCTCGCTCAGTTCGAAGTTCCCGTGATCTTTATCACGGCCTTCCCCGAACGCCTGCTGACCGGTGAGCGGCCCGAGCCGACCTTCCTCATCACCAAGCCGTTCCAGCGCTCCACGGTGAAGGCAGCGATCGCACAGGCACTGTTCTTCGATACCTCGACGGTGCCGGCGTAGGCCGCGGAACCGGCACCCTCATCCGTCGTTGGCAGCAGCGTAACGATTTCGGGTGAGGGCATATGGCACGACAGGAACCGCATCTTTCGGAGACGGAAGCATCCAGTGGCAAGAAGCTCGGCGTTATGCGCTATGTATTGGGTATTTCGCTCGTTGCGGTCATCGTCGGCATGGTCATCATCTTGAAATATAACGCTTAAAATTGTTTCTACGAGGGCGGGGCTGGCGCAAGCGGCACAGCTGCCCTATTCTCTGCGGAACGACGGCACTGTCGTCGGTGGTACGGAGCATGGGGCAGCGATGATGAACGACCGTCCGCGCGTTGCGGAGGACGAGGATGACGACGTGGTGGAAACACCCGTCCATACCCCCCTTCCCGATAATGAATTCAAGGATCAGCTGGCACAGGTGATCCCGCATCTGCGCGCGTTCGGGCGTTCGCTGTCGGGCAACCGCGACCTCGCCGACGATCTGGTGCAGGAGACGCTGCTCAAGGCCTGGGCGGCCAGGCTGCGCTTCCAGGCGGGCACCAACATGCGGGCCTGGACCTTCATCATCCTGCGCAATTTGTTCCTGTCCCAGATGCGCCGCGCGCGATTCAAGGGCGAGTGGGACGAGATCACCGCCGCCAAGCTGCTGGCAGCCCCCGCCAGCCAGGATCGCCATGTCGAATTGGGCGACATGCAGCGGGCCTTGCTCCATCTGCCGCAGCCTCAGCGCGAGGCGCTGATCCTGGTTGGCGCCGGCGGTTTCGCCTATGAGGAAGCGGCTGAGATCTGCGGGTGCGCCGTCGGCACCATCAAGAGCCGGGTTGCGCGCGGTCGCGTTGCGCTCGAATCCTTGTTGAGCGAAGGCAAACTGCCGTCGCGCCGCACCTACGCTACCGATCCGAATACCACTGCGCTGCAGACGATCATGGACCAGGTCGACGATCTCAGCCGCGAGACGATCGGCAAGTAGAGCGCTCTATCGTACCTGTTTGATTAGCGTCTGCAGGTCGATCGGCGCATCGGCGCACTGAAACGCGGCCCGCAAGGCGTTGCGAATGCCAAGATGCTCGACTGGTGCGGCGACGATACGCGGGCGGCTATCCCGCTGTGCGGCTTGCTCCGCCATTTCGTGCCCGATTGTCATAGCCTGAAGAACGTTCGATCTTGATCAGGGTTGCGTCGGTCCGCTCGCATCGGCAACGCCGTGCGATGCGTGACGCAAAGGCCGCACAGTTCGTTGAGGCGCTGAGACGCGCCTGTGCTCACGCGCCGTATCTTCGCCGGCTCGCCAACCGCGAACGGGTGATCGTTTCGTCGATAGAGGCCGGCGATCTTACGGCAGCACTCGCGCTCTGTTCGGAAGAGCCGCCTGACGATATGCCGATCAGGCAGGCGCTGCGCTTGCAGAAGCGACGCTTGGCCCTTGCGCTGGCGATCGGCGATCTCGCAGGCGCGCTCACGCTGGAGGAGGTCACGGGGCGGCTGTCCGCCTTCGCCGACCACGCCCTTGATCGCGCGATCGCCGCAGCCATTCGGGAGCGTACGCCGGACGCACAACCCTTAGGCTTCGTCGCGCTGGCTCTCGGCAAACATGGCAGCCGCGAGCTGAATTACTCCTCGGATATCGATCCTATCCTCCTGTTTGATCCCGACACTTTGCCGCGTCGGCCGCGCGAGGAGCCGGTAGAGGCAGCGGTGCGCATCGCGCGCCGCGTCGTCGAACTGATGCAGACGATCGATGGCGATGGCTACGTCTTCCGGGTCGATCTCAGGCTGCGTCCTTCCCCCGAAGCCACGCCGCTTGCCTTGCCGGTGTCGGCGGCAACGACCTACTATGAGTCGAGCGCGCTGCCTTGGGAGCGTGCCGCCTTCATCCGCGCGCGCGCCGCCGCCGGCGACATCGCACTAGGTCAGCGCTTCCTGACCGACATCCGGCCGTTCGTGTGGCGCCGTTCGCTCGACTTCGGTGCGTTGCGCGAGATACGCGCGCTCTCGCGCCGCATCCGGAGCCACTACCAGGCCGGGCAGCGCTTTGGTCCCGGCTACGATCTCAAGCGCGGGCGCGGCGGCATCCGCGAGATCGAGTTCTTCGCGCAGATCCATCAGCTCATTCACGGCGGCCGCGATCCCACCTTGCGTACGCCGGCGACGCTGGATGCGCTGGCGGCGCTCGCCAACGCTGGACTGGTGCCCGAAGACGATGCCGCAGCGCTCTCAGACGCCTATCGGCTGTATCGCCGGATCGAGCACCGGCTGCAGATGGTCGAGGACCGTCAGACCCACACGCTGCCCGTCGACGCCGACGCGCTTGGTAACGTCGCTCGTCTCGACGGCAAGGCCGACGCAGCCTCGCTCCTCGGCGAGCTTCGCCGGCATGTCGATCGCGTAGGCGTGCTGTACGACGGGCTCGATCCGCCGGAAGACGGTCGCCTGCCGCGCGACCAGGATGCCTTGCTGATGGCGTTGGCCTCGGCCGGCTTTGTCAATGCAGACAGTATTGCGGAGCGGATCACCCGCTGGCGCGGTGGCGGCGCCCGCGCGCTTCGCTCGACCGCTGCGCAGGAGGCGCTGGAGGCGGTGCTGCCTCATCTCGTCGCGGCATTGTCGCGCGCACCCGATGCTGTCACCGCCTTCAACCGTTTTGATGACCTTGTGTCGCGACTGCCGAGTGCGGTGAACCTGTTCCGTCTGCTCGAGGCGCGGCCTCTATTGGCGCGCCTTGTCGGCGACGTGCTCAGCCTGGCGCCCGCGCTCGCCGACATGCTTGGCCGAAGAGCCGATCTGATCGACGGCCTGATCGATGCCAGCGCGCTGATCGCGCCGCCGGAAGTCGCCACGCTGGCCGATCGCTTTGCCGGAGGTGGGGGAGAAGAGTACCAGACGATGCTCGACCGGGTGCGCCGCGAGGTCAATGAACTGCGCTTCGCCGAGGGAGTGCAGATCGTTTCGGGCACGCGCGATCCGCTGGAGGTTGCGGCCGGGTACGCCCGCATTGCCGAAGGCGCGGTTGAAGCGCTGACACGCGCGGCGGTCGCCGAGTTCGAACAAGCGCACGGGCGGGTGGCAGGCGGCGAACTGATCATCCTCGCCTTGGGCCGGTTCGGCGGCGAGGCGCTGACCCACGCCTCCGATCTCGATCTGGTGTTTCTGTTCGCAGGCGATCATCTCGCCGAGTCCGATGGCCGCAAGCCGCTGGGCGCGACCCTCTACTTCAATCGGCTTGCTCAGCGCGTGATCGCGGCCCTCTCGGTGCCGACCGCGGCCGGCCCGCTGTACGAGATCGACACTCGGCTCCGGCCATCGGGCAATCAGGGGCTGCTGGCGGTGAGCCTCGACAGTTTTGCCCGCTACCAGCGTGAGGGGGCGTGGACGTGGGAGCATATGGCACTCGCCCGCGCCCGGCCGGTGTTCGGCTCCGAAGACGGGCGCACGGCGCTGGCGGCGATCATCCGCGAAACGTTGGAACACCCTCACGCGCTACCGACGCTGCTCGCCGATGCCGTGAAGATGCGCGCCGATGTGGCGCGTCACAAGCCGCCGAGCGGGTCGCTCGACGTGAAACTTATGCCCGGGGGGCTGATCGATCTGGAGTTCGTGGTGCACGTCACCCAGCTTCGCCACGGCACCGGCTTCGATCCGCAGCTTTCCCGGGCAATAGCGGCCCTCATTTCGGCGGAGCTGCTGCCCGCGGCTCTGGCACCGGCGCATGACCTTCTCACCCGCATGCTCGTCACGTTGCGGCTGATGGCGCCGGACGGGGCTGAGCCGGGTGCTGCCGTGCGTGAGGCGATCGTGCGGGCATGCCGGCTGCCGGACTGGCCGGCGCTGCTTGCGGCGCTGGATGAAGCGCGGCAGAGCGTCAGCGACGCGTGGGCGCGGATCGTCGCACAAGCAGGAGAGGCATGATGGCAGACACGCTCAACCCAGGCGACATGGCGCCGGAGGTCACGCTGGCGACCCCGGATGGTGGCGCGCTGTCGCTCGCGCAGATGCGCGGACGCCCGCTGGTTCTCTATTTCTATCCCAAGGACGATACGCCCGGCTGCACCCGCGAGGCGCAGGATTTCTCGCATCTGAAGGCGGCGTTCGACATGGCGGGCGTGGGCGTGATCGGCGTCTCGCGCGATAGTGCCGCCAAGCATGCCAAGTTCACCGCCAAGCACGATCTGACCATCATCCTGGCGAGCGATGAGGACGGTGCGGTGTGCGAGGCGTTCGGTACCTGGGTCGAGAAAAGCCTCTACGGGCGCAAGTATATGGGCATCGATCGCGCGACCTTCCTGATCGACAAGGACGGCCGCATCGCGGAGATCTGGCGCAAGGTGAAGGTGCCGGGCCATGCCGACCAGGTGCTCGCCGCGGCCGAGGCGCTGTCCAAGGCATGAGCGAGGCGGGGCGGGAGGGCGTGGCGGCGGCGCGATCGATCGCGGAGGTTTGCCGCGCCGTGCTGCTGACCGCTCACGCACATGAAAAGGCGATGGCCGCGCGCGCTGCGGCCCGGGCATGGCGAAGCGGTAAGCTGGCACATCGCTTCGACGTGGCGATGCCGGACGATCCACCGCGTCCGCCTCGACCCGAGCTGCTGCCGCCCAACCGGATGCCCAAACGCGGGAGAGCGGGTTCGGAACGGTCGCGGATCGCGATGATCCATGCCTTTGCGCACATCGAATATGTCGCGATCGACCTCGCCTTCGATTGCGCCGGCCGCTTCGGTGCCGAGATGCCGCGCGGCTTCATCGATGATTGGCTGTCGGTTGGAGCCGACGAGGCGATGCACTTCGTGCTCCTGGACCGGCGGCTCAGGAGCGCCGGATCCTGCTACGGCATGCTCCCGGCGCACGACGGCCTTTGGGAAGCGGCGGGCAAGACCCGCGAGGAAATCGTGGCACGTCTCGCCGTCGTACCGATGGCGCTGGAAGCCCGCGGCCTCGACGTCACGCCCGCAACCGTAGCCCGCTTCGAAGCGGCAGGAGACGATCGATCGGCGTGCATCCTCTCACGCATATACAATGATGAGATACGGCATGTCGCGATCGGCACCAAATGGTTCGAATTCTGCTGCGCGGCGGAGCAGCGGGCGCCGACCGAGCGGTGGAGATCGTTGCTTTCCAGCGGCTTCGGTGGGCTCGTGAAGCCACCGTTCAACGATTCAGCGCGTGCGAAGGCCGGTTTGACGCTGGATTATTATGGGACGCTTGATCCGTTAACCTGATCCCGCCACACCTCTGAAGGTCGAGAGCGGAGGGGCAATCCATACTCGGCAGACGAAATTACCCACGAGCAGAGCCTTGTCTCTGTGCCGAGGGCGCGTGCAAGGTGGATCGTATCTTGAGCTTGAACCCAATCAATCTGCTGAACGCCGCCGGTGCCGTTCGGTTTCCTGCCTTCAAGATTTCAGCCCTGAAAACATCTGTCGCCGCCTTATTCGTGTGCGCCTGCATGGCGAGCCCGGCCGCTGCCGCCGATCAGGCCGCCGCGACCGCCACCGCGTCGGTCGGCGCATTCGACGCCGTTTCGACGAGCGGCCTCGGCGTCAAGGCCGATCCGATGTTCCGCTCGCTGTTCGACGGCTGGAAGAAGCTGGACGCGGTGCCGCACGGCGGCATCGTCGCCGTCCCTTCGCAGAAGCCGGTGAAGGAGTTCCGTTACACCTCCGGTTTCGGCGTCCGCGGCAATCCGTTCAGCGGCCGCGGCGGCGAGATGCATCCGGGCATGGACATGGCTGCGCCGACCGGCACGCCGGTCTATGCCACCGCCGATGGCATTGTCAGCCGCGCCGAGCACACCACCGGCGGCTACGGCAATTTGGTCCAGCTTGAGCATGGCAAGGGCCTTGAGACCCGCTACGGCCACCTGTCGCAGATCCTCGTCCACGACGGCCAGAGCGTGCACCGTGGCGATCTGATCGCGCTGGTCGGCTCGACCGGCCGCTCGACCGGCAGCCACCTCCACTACGAAGTCCGGATCGATGGCCGCGCGGTGAACCCGATGCCGTTCCTGCAGACCGCGGATTACATGATCGCGCTGCAGAACCGCACCGTGCCCGTGCACGGTGGCCCAACGGTCGCGATGGGCGGCCCCGAGGATCCCGACTCCGCGGATTGATCCCGCCGCGACGCGCCCCTATCTTGGTGCCATGAGCGACGCGCCCGATATCGACATCTCGCCCGCCGCGGCAGCGCGTGTCGCCGCTATCGCAACCCGGACGGGCAAGCCTGCGATGCTCCGTCTGTCGGTCGATGGCGGTGGCTGCGCGGGCTTCCAATATGTATTCGGCCTCGCCGAGGACGTCGGCGAGGACGATCTCACCGCGGTTCGTGACGGAGTTACGCTGGTCGTCGATGCAGTCAGCCTCGACCTCGTTCGCGGCGCCCGGGTCGATTACGTCGAGTCGCTTGGCGGCGCGGCGTTCAAGGTCGAGAACCCGCAGGCGGCGTCCGGCTGCGGCTGCGGCTCCAGCTTCTCGATCTGACCCTTCCGGCGCCGCCTCGGGCGGGCTAAGACCGATCCGATGAGGATCGTTACCTACAACGTCAACGGCATCAACGCGCGGCTGCCGCGCCTGCTCGAATATTTGGACGAGGCCAAGCCCGATGTCGTCTGCCTGCAGGAACTGAAAGCCGACGGCGAGAAAATCCCCGCCAAGGACATCGAAGCTGCTGGCTACGGCGCGATCTGGCACGGCCAGAAGGGCTTCAACGGCGTCGCCATCCTCGCCCGCGGGCAGCAGCCGATCGAGCGCAAGGTCGGGCTGTCGGGCGATCCCGAGGATGTGCAAAGCCGCTACATCGAGGCCGAGGTGAACGGCGTGGTGATCGGCTCGATCTACCTACCCAACGGCAATCCGCACCCGGGGCCAAAGTTCGATTACAAGATTGCCTGGATGGCGCGGCTCGTCGATCATGCCCGCGACCTGCTTGCCGAGGAACGACCGACCGTGCTCGCCGGCGACTACAACGTCATCCCGACCGATCTCGACACCTTCTCGGTCCGTGCGATGCAGGACGACGCGCTGACCCAGCCGGAGAGCCGCGCCGCCTATCGCACCTTGCTCCACCAAGGCTGGACCGACGCGATCCGTACGCTCCATCCCGAGCCCGAGCGGCTCTACACCTTCTGGGACTATCAGGCCGGGGCCTGGGCGCGCGATGCCGGGTTCAGGATCGATCACCTGCTGCTCAGTCCGCTTGCTGCCGATCGCCTGGTCGATGCGAATGTCGACAAGACGGTGCGGGGACGCGAGAAGGCTTCGGATCACACGCCGACCTGGGTAGAGCTGCGCTGATCGCGCCGGAGGCAGGGCCCTCTCGAGATGTGGCGGGGCAGGGCACTGCCGGCGCCGTTCGGATTGCATGCCTACTCGTAGCGATCATCTTCGGGCTCTGGGCAGGCTTACGCGCGGTGGTGCCGCCGAGCGTGGTGCCGGGATCGGCGCCGGCCGCCGTCTTCTCGGCCGATCGCGCGCTGATCGACCTGCGGACGATCGCCATGCGCCCGCACCCGACGGCGAGCACCGACATCATGCGGGTGCATCACTATCTCGAAGGGCGTTTGCATTCACTCGGCGTTGAACCGCAGGAGCGGACCTACCTGATCGATCCGAAGGGCTTCGCAACCCTTCGTGGCTGGAATCCCAAGGCAAGCCCCGCCAGCGAGATCGTCGATCTGGTCGGCGTGCTTCCCGGACGTGACCGCTCCAAGCCCGCCGTCGCGCTCATGGCGCATACCGACACGGTGTGGGGTTCGGCCGGAGGCGCCGACGACAGCATCGGCGTCTCGTCGATCCTGGAGATCCTGCGCGCGATCCGCGCCCGCGGCACGCCCGCGCGTGATATCGTCGTGTTGCTCACCGATGGCGAGGAGGTCGGGCTGTCGGGCGCGCGCGCGTTCTGGCCGAGCGATGGCCTGGCGAACCATGTCGGCGTCGTCATCAACCTGGAGTCTCGCGGCGCCGGCGGCCGCGCGGCGATGTTCGAGACGGGCAATGCCGACGGTGCGATGATCGATCTGTTCAAGCGATCGGTGCGCCGTCCGGTTGCCAACTCAATGGCGGTGCTGGCTTATCGACTGATGCCGAACGACACCGACTTCACGCCGGCGCGCGAGAAGGGTCTGCCCGGCTTCAACTTCGCGGTCCTCGGACGCGCCGCCTACTATCATTCGCCCCGCGCTACCGCCGATCGGCTCGATCCGCGCTCGCTTCAGGACATGGGCGATCAGGCGCTCGACCTCACCGCCGCACTCGCCGCGGCGCCGACCCTGCCGGGGGCTGCGCGCGACGCGACTTTCTTCGATGTCGCCGGCCACCGCGTGCTGAGTTACGGGTCGGGAACCGGCTGGCTGATCCTGCTCGTCGCCACGGCCGCGCTGGTGGGCGCCTGCGCAGGTCTCAGCCGTGCCGGTCTGTTCGATACCCGAGACATCGGCCGCGGCTTGATCGCGTTCCTCTGGCTCGCATCGCACGGGCTGCTCCTGCTGATCGTGCTCAATCTCGTCTCGGGCAGTGGCGGGCACCCCAATTACTATGATCGCCTGGCATCGCTTGGGCGCCTTGAGGCGCAGGCGCTTTTCGCATGCGGCGCGGCCTTGATCGCGTGGCTAGGCTTGCGCCGCCCGGCCAGGAGAGGCTTGGCGAACACGCCTGCGATCCTGCTCGCTGTGCTTGGCTGGGCGCTCGGCGCGCCGCATTCGATAATTGCCGTGGCGGGCCTGATTGCCGCGCTGAGCGCTTGGTTCGCACCGGTCGATGGAATGTCACGATGGAGCGGGTGGCTCGCGGCGATTGCCACGCTGCTGCTCTTCGCCGTCCTGCTTCAGCTTATGGCGCCTATGGCAGCGTGGATCGTCGCCTGGCCAGTAATGATCGTCGGCGCTGCGGCTGCGTTGCTGGCGTGGAATGATCCGGGTTTCCGCAAACCATGGAGCTGGGTCATTGCCGCAGCGCCACTCGCGATGGTCACGGCGGTGCTGATGCCCTTGGCGCATCTCACCTTTCTCGGCATCGGCGCGCCGCTACCGATCGCAATGCTGCCCTTCCTGCTGATCGTCGCGATGACGGTCTGGCCGCTCGCCCGGATTGAGGCAGCAAGCCCGGTACCGCTCACGACTGCAGGGGTGTTGCTCGTCGCCGCGCTGGCGATCGCGGTTCAGGTTCGCACCGATCCGATCGCGCCGACGATCCCCGCCTACAGCCTCGACAAGTAGCCGGCGATCACAACGCCTTGTCGTAGACTCGGTAGACCTTGTTGACCTTGCTGCCGATGGTGTCGGCGATCGAGACCATCCCCTGATTGTCCTCAAGGATCCAGCCGATCTCCGCGCGCGTGGCGCCGAACAGCTTGACCGAATCGTCGCGGATATACTCGATCATCATGAAGGCGAGCTGCGAAGCGAGGCGGGTGGCCTGCAGCTTGCGCTTCACCCCCATCAGCGGCACGCGGACGGTGCGGACCTTGGGCTTGCCCGAAAAGCCGCCGTTGAGCCGCCAAAGCAGCTTGATCGCGCCGAACGGGAGGAGCTTTCCGTTCAGATCCTTCTGCATCTCGTTCAGATCGGGCCAGGTCATCATGAAGGCTACGGGCTCGCCCTCCACCTCGGCGATGCGGATCAGCTCGTTAAAGACGATCGGCTTCAGCTTCTTGCCGACATAGGCGATCTCGGAATCGGTGATCGGCAGAAAGCCCCAATTGCCCGACCAGGCATCGTTGAGGATCGAAAGTATCAGCGCGGCCTCGGCCTTGAAATTCTTCTTGTCGACCTTGCGTACCGTGATCCGCGGGTTGCGCTCGCCCGACGAGACGATCCGCTGGATCAGCGGCGGGAAGGGCTTGGTGATGTCAAGATCATAGGTCTTGAGGTCCTTGATCTTGCCGTAGCCCGCCGCTTCGATCCACGCTTCATAAGCCGGATTGTGGTGGCCCATCATCACCGTCGGCGCATGATCGTGGCCGTGGATGAGCAGGCCCGGTTCGTCCCAGATCGAGATCGACATCGGGCCGACCGCGCGGGTCATGCCCTCCTTGCGCAGCCAGGTTTCGGCCTCGGCGATCAACGTCGCCGCGACGTCCTGGTCCACCGCCTCGAACAGGCCCCAATTGCCGATGTCGCGTCCGCCGCCCTGGGCTGGCGGCATCTCCTGCCAGAGATGATCGATATGCGCCGAGATGCGGCCGACATCCTTGCCGTCGCGCACCGCGATGAACAGACCGCCATGGCCATGCTCGAACCAGGGATTCTTGCCCGGGGTGAGCAGTTCCAGCGCGTCCATCTTGAGCGGGGGCACCCAGGCGGGATCGTGCCGGTTGAGCGCGAACTGTACCTCGACGAAGCGCTTCTTGTCCGCGGCCGTCTTGACCTCGAAGATGTCGATCGCGCCCGCCATGCTTTGTCCTCTGCTGTGCAGGGCGGGTCTAGGCGAAAGCGGGGAGGCGCTTAAGTGATTTCTTCGTCAGGCACCCTTGTTGCGCGCGCGGAACTCCGCGGTGCCGATCACGCCGCCGGACAGATCGCGGACCCGAGGATGACGCGTCGCGGCTGTCTCGTCATAGCCGAGGTTGAACACCGTGGCGCTCTTCCGGCGGGTCGATGCGCCCGGATAATAGGTGCGACCGAGATGATCCCACCAGAAGTTGGTGATGCCGAAATTGCCGGTCTCGTCGTGGAAATGATGCTCCATGTGGCGCTGCTTCATGTGGAGCAGCCACTTGTTGCGGGGCTTGTACGAAAGGTGCTGGATGCAGTGGAAGAACTCGTTGACGCAGGTCTGGATCATACCGGTGGCGAATGCTGCGGCGGCGCCGCCAACGCCGCCGATTATGTAGCCGATCGGGATCGTCGCCATAGCAACCGTCGGCACCACGTTCGCCGGCGATCCGAACAGCACCTCGAGATGGTTCGGATCCTGATGATGATCGAAATGGATGCGCTTCCAGGTCGCCGCGAGGAAGCTTACCTTCCACATCCAGCGCGAATGCAGCACCCAGCGGTGCAGTACGTACCAGACGACCGGGAACAGCACGACCGCCACTGCCACCGCGAGCAGCGTGCGTGCCGCGGACGCCGGTTGATAGCACCACACCCCGATCGCGACCGCAGCAAGCCCGAGATAGAGGATGATCGCCGGATATTGCAGATAGGCGAAGACCAGCTCCTTCAGCGTCATCCGGTCGAGATGATGCGACCGGGACCAGAAGCCTTTGCGGGTCGTGCTGGTATTCACTGCGCTGTTCGTCCTCGTGGCGATCCAGGCTCAACGCCCGGACTGCGTTCTCTGGCCCGCCAATGCGGCGATATTCGGGCGAGGAGCCTCACTCCTCGGTGCGGATCAGCACCGTCTCGCCGATCAGCAGGAACAGCAGGAACGGCGCCCAGGCCGCGAGGAACGGCGGATACGCACCGAGATTGCCCATCGCGACCGCGAAATTGTCCGCCACGAAGTAGGTGAAGCCCAGTGCCATGCCGATGACGGCGCGGATGAACAGCTGCCCGGAGCGTGCCAGCCCGAAGGCGGCGACGCCTGCCAGCAGCGGCATCAGCACCGAAGAAAGCGGCCCCGATATCTTGTGCCACCAGCCGGTCTCGAGTGGCCCGGTCGGTCGCCCGGCGCTCCTGAGGTCGTCTACCGCTGCGCCGAGATCGGCAAGCGAGCGCTCGTCGGCATTGACGTCGGCGAGCGTGAACTGATCCGGCGTGATGTGTTGGCCGAACTCGTAGCGCGCCATCTTGAGCTCGGTGCCTGCGACGACGTCGAACATCGTGACATTCGGCGAGGTCCAGCCCGTGATCTTTCCATCCAACCCAGCGACCGGCCTCGCGGAAGGCGCCGAGAAGATATGATGCAGCTCGCCGCCGTCGCGATCATAAACGGTGACGCCGGTTAGGCGGACGGCCGCGCCGCTGCCCAGCACAGTATCTGCATGCACGATATCGTCGCCGTCGCGCACCCAGATGTTGCTCGGATTGCCATGGCCTTTGGGCGCCGGGCCATAGTTCACGTCTTGCCACGCATCGAGCGTCGCTGTCGCGCGGGTGACGATCCGCTCGTTGAAGGCGAAGGACAGCCCTGCAATGCCGAGGCTCGCCAGCATCAGCGGCGCCAGGATCTGGTGCGCGGAGACGCCGCCCGCCTTCATCGCGATGACCTCGCTGTTCTGGTTCAGCGTCACCAGCGTGATCAAGGTGCCGAGCAAGACCGAGAAAGGCAGGAAGCGCGCCGCAATCTGCGGCAGGCGCAGCGCCACATAGTGCCAGAGCGCCGCCTCGCCATTGCCCGGAAATGTCAGGATATCCCCGGACTCGCCGAGCAGATCGAGCGTCTGGAGCACGATGACCAGCGCGGCGAGCACCGCCGCGGATCGCACCAGGAAGCTTCGCGCCATGTACCAAGACAGCGTCCGCGACGGGAAGAACTGGAACTCGGGCGGGATCATGCCGCGTGCTCCGTGCGACGACCTGCCCTGAACCAGCGCCTGAACAGCCCGGCGATGCGCGACGCGACACGCTCGAGCGCGCCGATCGGCTGGCCACCGGGCTTGTGCGCCAACGTATGGTACATCCACCAGATCAGCAGCGAGAAGATCAGGAACGGCGTCCAGAGCGCGATCACCGGATTGACCTTGCCGAGCGCGGCGACGGCTGCCGCATACTGATTGATCTTGTGATAGGTCACCACCATCACGATCGACAGGAACACGCCCAGCGCCGAGGTCGATCGCTTGGGCGGCACGGCGAGTGCCACCGACAGCATCGGCAGCAGGAACATGATCACCACCTCCACCATGCGAAAGTGGAATTCGGCGTTGCTCTGCGCGCGAAGCTTGGCGGGCAGCGCGCGATCGGTGCCGAGCTTGACCAGTTCGGGCACGGTGAGCTCATCGTTCTCGCCGCCGCCGCGATGGCGAAAATCGGTGACCTTGGGCAGCGCGATCGGCAGATCCTGGCTGGTGAAGCTCAGCACGCGCGGCGTCTTGAAGCTCGGCGCATCGTTGACGAGTATGCCGTTGTGCAGGCGGAAGATGATCGTATCGGGATCGTCGGTGCCCATGAACGTCCCGCTCTCTGCGGTGACCGCATAGGTCTTGCCGCCATTCCCCTCGGCATGGACGAAGATGCCCGACAGATCGCGGCCGCCGTTCGCGCTCCGCTCGATCCTGAGCGTGTCTTTCTTGCCGAGCTTGGTGAACTCGCCGACCTTGATCGATGCGCCGAGCGCACCCGATCGCAGCTCGTAGCGGAGCCCCTCATAGGCATAATGCGAGTAGGGCTGGGCAAAGCTGACGATCATCAGGTTCACGAAAGCGAGCGCGATCGCGTAGAGATACGGCACCCGCAGCAGCCGCCCATAGCTCCAGCCGAGCGCGCGCAGCACGTCGAGCTCGGACGACAAGGCGATGCGGCGGAAGGCAAGCAGCGTGCCCAGCATCAGGCCGATCGGCACGCCGAGCGACATATATTCGGGAATTGTGTTGGCCAGCATCTTCCACACCACGCTGACCGGGCCGCCTTCGCGCACCACGAAGTCGAACAGGCGCAGCATCTTGTCGAGCAGCAGCAGCATCGCGGCCAGCAGCAGCGTCGCCACCAGCGGAACGGCGATCAATCGGGCGAGGTAACGGTCGGTCCGCGTCAGAAATGGCAAGGTTTAGACGCCTCATGACCCTTTTTCGGCCGCATTTGCAGTCGATCTAGCACCCTTCGACGGCAAGCGGGATCAGTGATTCCGCGTGCTTCGGGTCACGAGCCTATAGCTTCCGGGAGGTGCGAGGTCATGTTCAAAAAGTGCATGGCCACAGCGGCTCTGGCGCTCGCCGCGGCGAGCGTTCCGATGAGCGTCGGCCAAGCCGCGCCGGTTGGGCCTTTTGCCGGCGTCTGCGCCGCGGGCGCGCCCTCGCTGCTCGTTCACGTCACCGGCTTCAAGGCGCGCACCGGCGTGCTGCGCGTACAATCCTATGGCGGCGATCCGGATCATTATTTCGACAAGGGCACCTATCTCAGGCGGATCGAGGTGCGCGTGCCGCCGGCCGGTGGCCCGCTCGACGTGTGCGTGCCGGTGCCCGCGCCCGGCCGTTACGCGGTATCGGTGCGCCACGATCTCGATGGATCGGGCAAGACCGATCGCTCGGACGGCGGCGGCATGTCCGGCAACCCGCATCTGTCGCTGTTCGATCTGATGTTCAAGCGCAAGCCTTCCCCCGATCAGGTGACTGTCGAGGTGTCGCGCGGCGTCCGCGTGGTGCCGGTGACGCTCAACTATCTCAGCGGCACGTCCTTCGGCCCGGTGACGGCCAGCTGATGGCACGCGTCGCGCTCCTGTCGAACCCGCGGTCGACCGGCAACCGGTCGCTGCTGCCGCGCATCCGTGCCTTTTGTGCCGATCATCGCGACGTCTTCCACTATGAGGTCGAGAGTGTCGAGCAGATCGGCGACGCGCTGCGCACCATTGCGCGCGTGCGGCCCAAGATCCTCGTCATCAACGGCGGCGACGGCACCGTGCAGGCGACGCTGACCGAACTCTATCATGGCGACCATTTCGGCGTGACGCCGCCGCCGGTCGCGGTGCTGCCCAACGGCAAGACCAACCTGATCGCGCTCGATCTCGGCGCGG
>CAXTBZ010000052.1:0-18431 GCA_964242855.1 uncultured Sphingomonadaceae bacterium | reverse complement strand
CGGCGTGACAGGCCGGCGCTCTAACCAACTGAGCTACACCCGCGTGGGGACCCCGTCGCCGGGGTGGAGGCGCCTCTAGGGGAGGCTCCATACCCTGTCAAGCAATGGGCGGCGGCTCGTCCGACACTTTCGCGGCGGGCTTGCCGAGCGTGCCACGCTCGAACAGGAAACCGGCAATATCGGGCCGCCCGGCGGTATCGAGCACGGTGTGGATGATAATCAGCAGCGGCACCGCCAGCACCGCGCCTACGGTGCCCCACACCCACCCCCAGAAGCTCAGCGACACCAGGATCAGCAGCGGGCTGAGCGTCAGCTTGCGGCCCACGATCATCGGCGTGACGAAGTAGGATTCGAGAATATGCAGTCCGATGAAGATCAGCGGCGGGGTCGCGGCGTACCAGGGATCGGCGAAGGTCATGAGGCCGCCCAACGCCAGTAGCAGCACGCAGCCGACCGGGCCGACATAGGGCACGTAGTTCAACAGCGCGACCAGCCCGCCCCACATCAGTGGTGTCGGCAGCCCCACGAAGTACACCGCCACCGCCACGATGCAGCCGAGCGTCACGTTGATGGTCGTAATCGTGGCGATGTAGCTGGAGGTCCGGTCCACCACCTCCTGGATCACGCGCGCCAGCGTCAACGCGCTGTCGAAGGTGGCGCGGCTGGTGATCGTGTGGCGCCGCGCCCGCGTCCAGCCCGAAAGAAAGAAGAAGATCACCAGCATACCGAAGAAGAACTGGATGATGGCGAACGGTGCCGACGTGGTGAGCAGCGACAGCAGCGAGTTCGGCGTATCGATCGTAACCGTGCGCGCATGACTCTTCGCGATCATGATCGTGTTGGCAATCTCGCCCGCAGACTTGTTTAGTTGCGCATAGACGTTGACGAGCGGGCGCACCGTCGTCTTGATCATGCCGATCCGCTTGGGCAGGATCGCCACCCAGTTGGAGGCCGGCACCACGATCGCGGCGATCGCCATGTTGGCTATCGCGATGAAGGTGACCAGGCAGAGGAAGGCGCTGAGTGCAGAGGGAAGCCCTCGCCGCTCCAGCCATTCGAGCAGCGGCACGAGCGCGATCGCAACGACCAGGGCCGCAGTGATAGGCAGGAAGAATTCTGCGCCCTGGCGTAGCGCGAACGGTATCGCCAGCACGAGGCCGATGCCCAGGATGAGCGCGGTCGCGGCAAGCAGCCGCTCGCGGTGAGTGCCGCCGCTGACCAGCGAAAGCCAGCTGCCTTCCGGCTCCGCGAGAGCTTGAGCGTCCTCGCTCGTCACGTCATCGTCAGCCCGCGCCATGTGCCCGCCTGTATCACCTTGCATGTGACCGTAACAGGCTAGCTCCAGGACGGGAACGGCAGGGGCTTACAGTCAGGCTCGCTCTTCGAGAGCAAGGTGGCGCCCCGCGCCCGCCTGTTTGCTCAGGTTGAGCCGTTCTTCCCGCCGGCCGACGCCAGCCCGTCGGCGGCGGCGCGATCGGCAGCGTCCTTGGTCGATGGTTTCGCGCGGTCGGCTTCGGATACCTCCAGCTTGTCGGGGTCGTTCGTACCCGAATCGGTGTTGGCATCGGGTCCGGAGTCGCCTTCGGGACCGGACGGTGGTGGCTTCGCCATCTTGTATCTCCTGCAGTTCGACGCTTGAACGCGCGATCGGCCAGGCAGTGCCGGAACCGGCAAACGTCAGGGCCGTTCGTCGAGCAGTTCGAGGAGCGTTGTATGCGTAAATTGATCCTGGCAGCTACCCTGCTGATCGCCGGCGTGAGCCTCTCCGGCTGCTGGCATGATCGCTATGGTCATCATGGCGCGGGCTATCCGAGCGACCGGCATCATGGTCATTACTGACCGACATTTCACAACATTTCAGTGGTTCTGAAACGTGGCGGACATGTTGATCAATCCATTCGAAGGGCCTTCGGAGTAGAACGGCTTCAACTTCGGAGATAGATCATGCGTTCAGTCAAAATATTCCTACGCAACAATCGCGCTGCCACGGCCATCGAGTACGGCCTCATCGCCGCCCTGATCGCGGTCGCCGCGATTTCCGCGATGTCGGCGCTTGGCACGAAGCTCAAGAACACCTTCAAGAACGTCACGACGGCAATGAGTTCCAACGTCAGCTAAGGGGCCTGGCGGCGCCAGCGCCCGGTCTCGCTCCACAACAGGATGCGGCGCATCGGCAGGATCCAAATCCAGGCGAGCCCGGCGACGAGGTAGAAGATCGCCTGGAGAAGGCCCGGCAACCGCCCGACCGGGCCGGCAAGCTGGATGACGATGCTCGCCCATACCATGATCAGCAGCAGGATGAGCAATGCGCCTGCGGTGCGGCGCCAGCTTGGCTGATAGGGTTCCGGCGTCATGGCTCGATCCATTCCTTTTCTGTGACGATCGCGTGCATCGGCACGTCCCAAGCCTCGGGGACGAGTTCGGCGACCTCCTGCACGCTCCACGCGATGCCGATCCGCATAGCCTGCGGGTGGTCGGCGAACCAGCGATCATAGTGGCCGCCGCCCTGACCCAACCGGCGACCAGACCGATCAAAGCCGAGGAGCGGGGTGAGGACGATGGCGGGTTCGATCGGCTTGCCCGATGGTGGCTGGGGAATGCCGGCGATGCCCGCGGTCATGCGCATGTCGGGCCGCCAGCGCTCGAAATACATCCGTGCTCCCACTGGCACGTGGGGAACGCAGATTGTGTGCCCGATCTCGGCGGCGCGACGCAGGAAGGGCAGGATGTCGGGCTCGCCGCGATGCGCGATGTAGCCCCCGAAGGGTCCGGCATGGTCGAGCAGGCGTCCGAGATGACGGTAGATCGCCGTTGCGTCACCAGCGTAGGCCAGTCGACGCGCACGCAGATCGCGCCGCAAGGCCGTCTTGTCCACGTCTGGGGAGGGTGGTGGGACCGCCATGACCGTTTGCTGGAAAATCCTCTGACGCCTTTTACGTCAGGTGGGGACCATATAGTGCGGACCAGGATCCGCCCAGAGACAGCCCCCTTAGGATGTGAATCGCCTCAGGGATGTTCGCAAAAGCTCGTATCGGGCAGTGCCCACCGACGAGCAATCTAGGCGCTTCGTGTCGGCTTCTCAAGTCGCGCCGCGAGTGCTTCGAGCGTTTCGGCGCAACGCTCTATTTCGGCCACCCGGTCGGCTTCCTCAACGCGGTCTTTGGCAGCGTTGCCGCGGGCCTCGTCGAGTTCGTCGGCGAGCAGCAAAGCGGTCAGCAACAGCTCGCGCGCTTCGCTGGCCTTGCCGATCGCGCGAGCGACGTCGCCTGCCTTGGCATCGACCAGCCGGGCGAGCAGCCTCAGCCGGTCCTCCTCACCATTGCGGCAGGCGAGCTCATATCGGCGGCCGGCAACCTCGATATCCACCGTCGCCATCAGCCTTGACCTCCTGAGCTGTCGTCGATCAGTCGATCAAGACGGGCGAGTGCGTCGCTCGCTCCATCCCGCAGCTTGCGGTGGCGCGCTTCGAGTGCCGCGAGGCGATCGTCGCCGGAAGCCGCCGGGGATGCGAGTGCCGCCGCCCGCTCGACACGTGCGACCGCGGCTTCAAGACGGCCCATGGCCTGCTGGAAACGCTCGCTTTCCATGTTCATGCCTCGGCATAGCACGGTCCTGCACCGACGCAACGGCGTGCCGGACGCGGTTGACGTGCGGACGGTCGCAGGACAAAGAAACCGCAACCGGGCCTGACTCGCTGGCCCGCCTTGTTTCCGGGCGTCCGCCGGCCCTCGCATTCAGCCTGCCGGCCTGCCGCCCAAAGAAGACCTGATGGGAGATGCCGAATGGCGGTAAAAGTTGCGATCAACGGTTTCGGCCGTATCGGGCGCCTCGTTGCGCGTGCAATCCTGGAGAAGCCGGATTGCGGTCTCGAGCTGGTCTCGATCAACGATCTCGGCAAAGCGGAGGATAACGCACGGCTGTTCAAGCGCGACTCGGTACATGGGGCGTACAAGGGTTCGGTGTCGGTCGACGGCAATGATCTCATCATCGATGGCAAGCGCATCCATGTGTCGGCCGAGCGCGATCCCGCCAATCTGCCGCACGCGGCCAACGGTATTGATATCGCGCTGGAGTGCACGGGCTTCTTTACCGACCGAGAGAGCGCGCAAAAGCACATCGATGCCGGCGCGAAGAAGGTCCTGATCTCGGCGCCCGCGAAGGGCGTCGACCTCACCGTCGTGTTCGGCGTCAACCACGACAAGATCACGTCCGACATGTCGATCATCTCGAACGCGTCTTGCACGACCAACTGCCTGGCGCCGGTCGCCAAGGTGCTCAACGATGCGATCGGCATCGAGCGCGGGCTGATGACCACTATCCACGCCTATACCAACGACCAGAAGATCCTCGATCAGGTCCATAGCGATCCGCGCCGCGCGCGCGCCGCCGGCATGTCGATGATCCCGACCACCACCGGCGCGGCGCGCGCGGTCGGCGAGGTGCTGCCCGAGCTCAAGGGCAAACTCGACGGCTCGGCGATCCGCGTGCCGACTCCCAACGTCTCGATGATCGACCTTACCTTCACGCCCAAGCGCGACACCACCAAGGACGAGGTCAACGCCATCCTCAAGGCCGCGGCCGAGGGTGCGCTGAAGGGCGTGCTCGATTATACCGACGAGCCGCTGGTCTCGATCGATCTCAACGGCGCGCCGGTGTCGTCGACCGTGGACAGCCTCGAGACGGCGGTGCTCGAGGGCAAGCTGGTCCGCGTGCTGAGCTGGTACGACAATGAATGGGGTTTCTCGAACCGCATGGTCGATACGGCGGGCGCGATCGGGACGACGCTTTAACGGATTCGTTCGCCCCGAGCGAAGTCGAGGGGCCGAGATGAGCGAAGCTGAGAGCTTGGCTGTGCCTCGACTTCGCTCGGCACGAACGGACTTCGTGGTGGCATCCAGAAAAGGTTAAGAGATGACCGCGTTCAAGACCCTCGACGATATTGGTGACGTTCACGGCAAGCGCGTGCTCGTCCGCGAGGACCTGAATGTGCCGATGGAGGGGACGCGGGTCACCGACAATACCCGCCTGCGCGCTGCTGCGCCGACGATCGCCGAACTATCGGACAAGGGTGCGATCGTGCTGATCCTGGCGCACTTCGGTCGCCCCAAGGGCGAACGGCGGCCGGACATGAGCCTTGCGCTCGTCACCCATGCCCTGCGTGACGTGCTGGGCCGCGAGGTCGCGTTCGTCGATGATTGCCAGGATGAGGCGGCCGAAGCGATGATCGCCGTGCTGCAACCTGGCGCGATAGCGATCCTCGAGAACACCCGCTTCCACAAGGGCGAGGAGACCAACGATCCCGCGCTGGTGGAGGCGATGGCGAAGCTCGGTGATCTCTACGTCAACGATGCGTTCTCGGCCGCGCACCGCGCCCATGCTTCGACCGAGGGACTGGCCCACAAGCTGCCCGCTTTTGCCGGCCGTTCGATGGAGGCTGAGCTCAAGGCCCTGGAAAAGGCGCTCGGCAATCCCGAACATCCGGTGGCGGCCGTAGTTGGCGGGGCGAAGGTATCATCCAAGCTGGAGGTGCTGCGGCATCTCGTGACCCAGGTCGATCACCTGATCATCGGCGGCGGCATGGCGAACACCTTCCTGGCGGCCCGCGGTGTCGATGTCGGCAAGTCGCTGTGCGAACATGATCTGACCGGCACCGCCGAGGAGATCCTGGACGCGGCGGGCAAGGCCAATTGCACCGTGCATCTGCCTTACGACGTGGTCGTCGCCAAGGAGTTCAGGCCTAACCCGCCGACCCGCACCATCAACGTCCACGAGGTCGCCGCCGACGAGATGATCCTCGACGTTGGTCCGGCGGCGGTCGAAGCGCTGGGCGACGTGCTTAAGAACTGCCGGACGCTGGTGTGGAACGGGCCGATGGGCGCGTTCGAGACGCCGCCCTTCGATGCCGCCACTGTCAGCCTAGCGCGGACGGCTGCGGCGCTGACGCAGGATGGCAGCCTGGTCTCCGTCGCAGGCGGCGGCGACACGGTGGCTGCGCTCAACCAAGCGGGTGTGGCCGACGCGTTCACCTTCGTCTCAACCGCAGGCGGCGCCTTTCTTGAATGGATGGAAGGGAAGGCGCTTCCCGGCGTCGCCGCGCTCGGCCGCGCCTGACGGCGTTGTCAGCCTTGCCGCTCCCCGCCGAGCCACTAACGAACGCACCAATCCGAACAAGCAAAAGGGCGCCGCGATGACTAATCCGATCATGATGGCGCAGATGGTGGGCGGCGCAGGCTTCATCGCCGCGCTCGACCAGAGCGGCGGTTCGACGCCCGGGGCGCTTAAGGCCTATGGCGTGCCCGAGAGCGACTTCGCGGGCGACGAACAGAAGATGTTCGAGGCGATCCATCAGATGCGGGTCAGGATCATCACCGCGCCCTCGTTTACCGGCAAGAAGGTGCTCGCCGCCATCCTGTTCGAGAAGACCATGGACGGGCGGGCGGATGGCGTGCCGGTGCCGGCGGCGCTGTGGAAGCGCGGCGTCGTGCCGTTCCTCAAGATGGACAAGGGGCTGGAGGACGAGGCGAACGGCGTCCAGCTGATGAAGCCGATTCCGGGGCTGGACGATCTGCTCGCCCGCGCGGTGAAGCTCGGCGTGTTCGGGACCAAGATGCGCTCTGTCATCAAGTCGGCCAACCGCGAGAGCATAGCCGCGATCGTAAAGCAGCAGTTCGAGATCGCCGAACAGATCATCGGCCACGGCCTGATGCCGATCCTGGAGCCCGAGGTCTCGATCAAGGCCGACGACCGTGAGGCGATCGAGGCTATGCTCGCCGAGGAGCTTACCAAGGGCCTCGACGCGCTGACCGGTGACAAGCAGGTGATGCTGAAGCTCTCGATCCCGGCCAAGGCCGACACCTACGCGCCGCTGATCGGCCATTTGCGCGTGGCGCGGGTCGTTGCGCTGTCCGGAGGGTTTCCGCGGGACGAGGCGTGCGAGCATCTCAGCCACAACCACGGCATGATCGCCAGCTTCTCGCGCGCGTTGCTGGAGGACCTCCGCCACGGCCAGAGCGACGCGGAGTTCGACCAGGTGCTGGGCACCGCGATCGACCAGATCTACACGGCGTCGGTGGTGAAATCCTGACGCGGACTGCGGCATAATGGCATCAGCCGGGACGGTGCGTGCTTCGCATGCGCTCCGGCGGCTTTTCAGCCAAGGCTCTCCTAGCTAGAGCCACGCTCATGGAGAGCGAAGACGCATCGCTGGCGCTTGATCCGGGGTTTTCGGCACGCTTCGAGCGCGATCAGCGCCGTCCCGCCTGCCAGTTGTACCTGATCTCTCCGCCCGCGATCACCAGCGCGTTCGTCGACACCCTGGCAGCAGCGTTCGATGGCGGGCCGGTGGCGGCGTTCCAGCTACGTTTGAAGGGCATCGACGATCACGCGATCGCCAAGCTCGCCGAGCCGATCCAGAAGCTCTGCGCGGATCGCGACGTGGCGTTCATCGTCAACGACTCGATCGGCCTTGCCAAGCGGCTCGGTGCTGACGGCGTCCATCTCGGGCAGGAGGATGGCGATCCTCGCGATGCGCGGACCGCGCTCGGGCCCTCGGTGCAGATCGGCGTCGCCTGCCTCGATAGCCGTCATCTGGCGATGGAGGCGGGCGAGGCCGGGGCCGACTATGTGTCGTTCGGCGCCTTCTACCCATCGACCACCAAGGTGACCCGGCACCAGGCAGAGCTGTCGCTGCTCGGCTGGTGGACCACGGTGTTCGAAATTCCTTGCGTCGCCGTCGGCGGGATCACGCCCGCCAATGCCGCGCCGCTGATCGCTGCCGGAGCCGACTTTCTGGCGGTAAGCGGCAGTGTGTGGAACGCGGCGGACGGCGCCGCATCGGCCGTGGCCGCCTTCGAGGATGTGCTTCGGGGATGATCCGGCAAGCCGCCCGCGCCGCTGCGGTGATCGCGGTCGCGGTGGACTGCGTTGGCGCGTGGCTCGACTGGATGCAGGGCGCCTACCACCTCTCGCTGCGTTGGGCGGCAGTAGCGACGGCAAGCGCGCTGGTGCCTTGTGCCTTGGGCTTTGCGGTGGCCGTGAGCAAACGGCTTCGCCAAGTGGTCCGCCGGCCGCGTACGATCCGAACGGTCGACACGATGCGGCTGCCGCTGGTGGTGCCGCGCGGCTATGTCGGTGCGGCGGTGCTCGGCGGGATCGCCACGCTGGCGGCGATGGGCGAGGGCTTCGGCTTCTACATTTTCCTAGCCGGCATCGCCCTGATCGCGCTTGCTTTGTCGCAGGCTAAGGCACGATCGGCGCTCGGCGGCCTGCATCAATTCTAGGGATATTCCGCGCGGATTAGAGCGTTACACCGCCGTCACGATGGTGAGAGGTACGCATGGTCCGGTTAAAGAACGCAGCAACGATCGGTGTGGCGCTACTGCTGGGCACGTCGCTCGCCGCGGCTCCGAAGCATGCCGCCAAGGCGCCTGCCAAAGCGACGAAGCCCGCTCCCAAAGCGGTCAAGGCGAAGCCGGGCCCGGATATGGCGATCATGAAGACGCAGGTGATCCTTGATCATCTCGGCTTTTCGCCTGGCGTCATCGATGGCCGGCCCGGAGCGGGGCTGAAGCGCGCGATCGCAGGCTTCCAGAAAGCAAACGGCGTCGTCGCAACGGGTGAGATCGACCAACGCACGGGCGCGGCGCTTGACAAGTTCGGCGCCACCCAGCCGGTCCGCGAAATCGTGCTGACCCAGGCCGATCTTGCCGGCCAGTTCGTCGGGCCAATTCCCAAGAAGGAAGACGACCAGGCCAAGCTCCCGTCGCTCGGCTACGCGACCCCGCTTGAAATGCTCTCCGAACGCTACCACACCACCAACGCGGTGCTGATCGCGCTGAACTCGCCCGACACGCCGGTCGGCCCCGGCGCCAAGATAAAGGTGCCTAACGTGGTGACCGGCGGCCGGGCCTATCCGGCAAACATACCCGACGATTACAAGCAGACGCTCGCCGGGCTGAACGTCGACTCGTCGCAGCCGCAGGCCGACCATCTCGTCGTCTCTAAGGGCGACAAGACGCTCTCGGTCTATGATGCGCAGGAAAGGCTGCTGGCACAGTTTCCGGTAACGACCGGGAGCAGTCACGATCCACTGCCGATCGGCAAGTGGAAGATCATGGTGCTCGATTACAATCCCAAGTTCCACTTCAACCCGAAGCTGTTCTGGGATGCCAGCAAGGGAGAGAAGGCCGCGATGCTGCCGCCGGGGCCGAACGGCCCGGTCGGCGTGATCTGGATGGATCTCGACAAGGCGCATTACGGCATCCACGGCACGCCGGTGCCGGAGAATATCGGCCGCACCGCCAGCCACGGCTGCGTGCGCATGACCAATTGGGATGCGGCGCGGCTTTCGCTGATGGTCAAATCGGGGACGCCTGCTATTTTTCAACCGTGAGCCGCTTCGGGATCATCTTCGCCGTCATCATCGTGCTGGGGCTGATCGCCTTCGGCGCGATGGTGCACATCACCGGCCCCGGGTGGAGCGGCGTGGGCGGTGGGAGCAGCGGGCCGCTTGCATCGCGGGGCCAGCCATCGATCATCGGCGGGCTGGTATTGCCGGTGCAGGGCGTCCAGCCTGCTGCACTCCGCGACAATTGGGACGAGCCGCGCGGAGACGGCACCCGCGTCCACCATGCGATCGATATCATGGCGCCGGCCGGTGCGCCGGTGCTGGCGGCGGCTGACGGAAGGATTGAGAAGCTGTTCCAGAGCCAGCTCGGCGGCAACACCATCTACGAACGCTCAGCTGATGGCGGTGCGGTGTTCTACTACGCGCACCTCGATCATTACGCGCCGACGCTGGTCGAGGGGCAGGCGGTGAAGGCGGGGCAGCAGATCGCCGCGGTCGGCTTTACCGGCGATGCCGACGCCGCTGCGCCGCATTTACACTTCGAGGTCCACCGCATGGCGCCCGGTGAGCGCTGGTGGCAGGGTGCGGAGGTCAATCCCTATCCGATCCTGACGGGAAGATAGGAAATCCGCTCGGGCTGAGCGGGAACGGAGAGCCGGTGCTCCCCTTGCCCGTCGCGACATCCAGCGCTACAGGCCGCGCCTGCTCTTTCCCAATCTCTGAACCCAGGTGCATCCCATGAAGATCAGCGGCGTGGACATTCGTCCCGGCAACATCATCGAATATGAAGGCGGCATCTGGCGTGCCGTGAAGATACAGCACACTCAGCCCGGCAAGGGCGGTGCCTATATGCAGGTCGAGATGAAGAACCTCATCGACGGCCGCAAGAACAACGTCCGCTTCCGTTCGGCCGAGACGGTGGAGCGGGTTCGCCTCGACACCACTGACTTCCAGTTCCTGTTTAGGGACGGCGAGCAGCTGACCTTCATGGACAAGCAGACCTACGATCAGATCACGCTGGACGCCGGCATCCTCGGCGACGCCGCCGCCTTCCTGCAGGACGGCATGGACGTGGTTATGGAACTCTACGACGAGCGCCCGATCTCGGTGCAGCTGCCCGACACGATCGAGGCGATGATCGTCGAGGCCGATGCGGTGGTGAAGGGGCAGACCGCCTCGTCCAGCTACAAGCCCGCGATCCTGGACAATGGCGTCCGCGTGATGGTGCCCCCACATATCGGCGCCGGCACCAAGATCGTCGTCGACGTCTACGAACAGACCTACGTCCGCCGCGCGGACTGATCCAGATGGCAGTTCATTCCGGCCTCATCACCGTCATGCAGAAGGCGGCGCGCCGCGCAGCGCCCAAGATCCGTCGCGACTTCGGCGAGGTCGATGCGTTGCAGGTCTCGCGCAAAGGCCCGTCCGATTTCGTGTCCGCGGCGGACAAAGCCGCCGAGCGCACGATCCTCGAGGAACTGCGCCACGCCCGCCCCGATTGGGGTGTCGTGGCCGAGGAGGGCGGCAGCGTCGAGGGTGATCCGTCCAAGCCGCGCTGGGTGGTCGATCCGATCGACGGCACGACCAATTTCCTCCACAGTGTGCCCCATTTCGCGATCTCGATCGCGGTCGAGGAGCCCAAGCCTTCGAGGCGGCACGAAGTCGTCGCCGGGCTGGTCTATCAGCCGATCACCGACGAGAGCTTCTGGGCCGAGAAGGGGCGCGGCGCCTGGCTGCACGATCGCCGCCTGCGGGTCTCGGCACGACGCGATCTCAACGAGGCGCTGCTGGCCACCGGCATCCCGTTCAAGGGCCACGGCGACTTCGACGAATGGGAGCGTATCTTCCGCGGCGTCGGCCCTGAGATCGCCGGCATCCGCCGGTTCGGTTCGGCCGCGCTCGATCTCGCCTGGGTCGCAGCAGGGCGGTTCGACGGCTTCTGGGAGACCGATCTCAGCCCGTGGGACGTGGCCGCGGGCGAGTTGCTGGTGCGCGAGGCAGGCGGCTTCGTCACCGATTTCCGCGGCGGCGATCAGGTCCGTGAGCGCAAGCAGTGGCTGGCGGCGACCGACGCGCTCCACCCGCGCCTGCTCAAGCTGGTGGCGGCGGCGCTGCGCTAGAGCGCCTTGCCCATCGCTCCGACGCTGGCCGAGCTGTTTGCCAGCATCTCCGGATGGGCAACGATCGGCGCCGATCGCGTGGCGACGAGCAGCGACCCGGCGCCGCGCGGGAAACGTCGCCCAGTCGATACAAAGCCCGGCAAGGCAACGGCGCCGCGCAGCAGCGCGCTGTGCGGGTAGGCGAGGCTGTCTCCGTCGGCGATCGACACGACGCCGCCCACGCCCAGCCGGTCGAGCACGGCGCGCGCCTCCGCCGGGCTGTAAACGCTGAGCTTGTAGTCGCGCCCCATGAAATCGCTGGAGGAAAGCCACTGACTGGCGCGCACAGCCCAGATCGTGCGACGGCCTCCATCGGCGTAGGCGGCGGCCGCGATGATTGCGCCCTCGTCGCCGGCGCGCCCGTCGATGAGCCAGATGCCCGGAGCGTTTCGCATCTGCTCTGCGACGGCCGGTGCGCCGATGTCGGGCTTGGATGGTGTGGTCGGCAGCGTCATGACCGCGGGGGCGAGGATCGCGGCACCGATCAGCACAGACGCGATCGGCGCGAGGCGATGCAGCCGTCCGATCGCGATCAATCCGATGGTGATCAGCACAACCAGCCACGGGATCGCAGGCAGGACGTAACGATCCTCGAGCGCCACCGGGATCGCCGCCTGGAAGACGAGGGTCGCGACGATCATCGCAACCGCAAGCCGCACGACCGCTCGGCATCTCTCCTCACGCCAGCCCGCAAAGACGCCGAACAGTGCCGCGCCGATCCCAATCCAGCCGATATTAGCAACGATCGCGGCGCCATCGGCCTTGAGCGACAGCCAGGCATAACGCGGGCCGGGAGAGTAGTTGAAGCCGCCCGCCGCGATCCTGAAGGATACATAGTACCACGGCGCCACCACCAGCAGGGCCGCCGCCGCCGTCAGCCACAGCCGCCAGTCTGCCAATTGCTGCCACCGCCGCGCCATGAGAATATCGAGCGCCGGCACCAGCATGACCAGCGCGCCATTGCCCTTGGTGAGCGTCGCAAAGGCAGCGAGCGCGCCGAACAGCAAATAGCGCCACAGCGACGGCCTCTCGCTCGCACGTAGCCAAGCAATAACGGCAAGTCCGGCGATCAAGGCCACAGGCTGATCAAGGCGGACGTAGCGCGCTTCGTTGGCGACGATCGGCAGCAGTAAGGTCGCGAAGGCGGCGACGATCCCCCAGCGTCGCACCCCGACACGATCGAGCGCCCACAGCACCATCGTGGCGGGAAGCCCGGCGATGAACGCCGAAAGCGCGGTGGCGGCGAGCGGGGAAGGGCGAACTATCGCAAACAGCGGGGCTAGCAGACCATACCAGCCCGGCGGCCAGTGTCCGATCGAGAGCTTGGGGAAGTGCGTGTAGAAGTCGCGCGCGAACGGCAGCGGCGAAGGGCAGCCGGAGCGTAGCCAGTCGCCCAGGAAAAGCGTGTTGACGTAGTGCGCGGACTCATCGGGATCGAGGAAGCTTGCCGATAGCCTGCCGGTCGCCGCCGAGAGTGCCAGAGCCGTCAGTCCGAACAGCGGACACCACAAGAGGAGGCGAGGGATGGTGCGCGACCGGATCATCCGTCAGGAGTAGCGGATCTCGGGTAAAAGGGGTGCAAACACCGTCTCTTGCGATTCATTCTCATAGGCTCGACTGCTTGCTTCGCAGGTGCAGCGGGCCTAGACAGCCGACGTCACGCCGGGCCTCTCGGGGCTCGCCCCCATCGGAGAAGTTCATGGCGTCGGTCGCCTTCCAGTACCTGCCGATTCTGCTGTTCCTGGGCGTGGCCTTGCTGCTGTCGACCGCGTTCGTGGTGCTGCCGATGATCGTGTCGCGACTTACCGGCAGCTATAAGCCGACCACCGACAAGCTTTCCGAATATGAGTGCGGCTTCCCGGCGTTCGAGGACAGCCGCGCGCAGTTCGACGTGCGCTTTTATCTTGTCGCGATCCTCTTCATCGTCTTCGATCTCGAGGCGGCGTTCCTATATCCCTGGGCAGTGTCGCTCCGCCATATCGGCTGGACCGGCTGGTTCGCCATGATGGGCTTCCTCGTCGAACTCATCCTCGGCTTCGCTTATGCTTGGAAGAAGGGTGCGCTCGAGTGGGAGTAGAGGTTTTCAACGATCCGCAGCGGCCGCACCTGCCCGAAAGTGCGCAGACGGGTCCGGACAAGGCGTTCTTCGACGATCTGCGTGGCGAGGTGCAGGACAAGGGCTTTCTCGTCACGACCACGGAGGATCTCTTCCAGTGGGCGCGCACCGGCTCGCTGTGGTGGATGACGTTCGGTTTGGCGTGCTGCGCGGTGGAGATGATCCACGTCAACATGCCGCGCTACGATCTCGAGCGCTTCGGCGCCGCGCCGCGCGCAAGCCCGCGCCAGAGCGACGTGATGATCGTCGCCGGCACGCTGTGCAACAAGATGGCGCCGGCGTTGCGCAAGGTCTACGACCAGATGTCGGAGCCGAAATACGTCATCTCGATGGGCAGCTGTGCCAATGGCGGCGGCTATTATCATTACAGCTATTCGGTGGTACGCGGTTGCGATCGGATCGTGCCGGTGGACATCTACGTGCCGGGTTGCCCGCCGACGGCCGAGGCGCTGCTCTACGGCATCATGCAGCTGCAGCGGAAGATCCGCCGGGTCGGGACGGTGGAGCGGTGATTACAGGACCCGACCATCTCCCCCCGCTCGTCCTGAGCCTGTCGAAGGACGTGCGGCAAGCGGCACTGCCTGTGGCACGTGCTTCAACTTCGCTCGGGACGAACGGGGTTGCGTGGCGTGAGGCTCGCGCATGAGCAATCCCACCTACCCCAAGATCGCCAGCAACGACGGCGTGATCGAGGTCGCCACCGCCGCGCTTGGCGATGCACTGGTTGAGGCGGTCGAGCGGGTCGGCGAGATTCAGCTGCATGTGAAGTGCGACCACATCGTCGATGCGCTGCGTGCGCTTCGCGACACAAGGGGCCTGGAGTACCAGCAGCTCATGGAGATCGCCGGGGTCGACTATCCCAATCGGGGCGTCGAGCGGTTCGAGCTGGTCTATTGCCTGCTGTCGCTGACCCGCAATCACCGGCTCCACGTCCATGTCCGCGCTGATGAAACTAACCCGGTGCCATCGGTCACCGGGCTGTGGCCGGTCGCGGGCTGGCTCGAGCGGGAAGTCTATGATCTGTTCGGCGTGCTGTTCGATGGCAATCCCGATCTGCGCCGCATCCTCACCGATTACGGCTTCGAGGGGCATCCGCTGCGCAAGGACTTCCCGATGACGGGTTATGTCGAGATGCGCTATTCCGAGGAAGCCAAGCGCGTCGTCTACGAGCCGGTGAAGCTGGCACAGGATTTCCGCACGTTCGATTTCGAGAGCCCATGGGAAGGTGCCGTCTACACGCTGCCCGGTGACGAGAAGGCGGCGCAGGCGCCCGGCGCGCCGACGCCGCTGAAAGCGGATGAGGTGAAGAAGTGAGCGTCGATGCCGATCTCCAGCAGGTGCCGCTGCATGGCCTGCGCAGCCAGGCCTGGGCCGACACGTCGCACGATCTGCCGGACGCGGCCGACCCCTCGACCGGCGACGTCGAGATCAAGAACTACACCATCAACTTCGGCCCCCAGCATCCCGCCGCGCACGGGGTGCTGCGCCTCGTGCTGGAGCTCGATGGCGAGATCGTCGAGCGGGTCGATCCTCATGTCGGCCTGCTCCATCGCGGTACCGAGAAGCTGATGGAGAGCCGCACCTATCTCCAGAACCTGCCCTATTTCGATCGCTTCGATTATTGTTCGACGCTGAACATGGAGCACAGCTACGTGCTCGCGATCGAAAAGCTGATGGGGCTTGAGGTGCCCGAGCGTGGCCAATATCTCCGCGTGCTGTTCGCCGAGCTGTACCGCATCTCGAACCATCTGCTGAACCTGGGCTCACACATCATGGATGTCGGCGCGATGACGCCAAACCTGTGGCTGTTTGAGGCGCGCGAGGATACCTACGGCTTCTTCGAGCGAGCGTCCGGCGCGCGCATGCACATGGCCTGGTTCCGGCCGGGCGGCGTGCACCAGGACGTTCCGCTGAAGCTGCTGACCGACATCGGCGACTGGCTCGACACGCGGCTTCACCGCTTGCTCGAGGACGCGATCAGCTTGGTCGCCGACAACCGCATCTTCAAGCAGCGCAACGTCGATATCGGTCTGGTCTCGCGCGACGATGCGATCGCGTGGGGCTTCTCCGGACCGATGATCCGCGCCGCCGGCATACCTTGGGACATCCGCAAGTCTCAGCCGTACGACGTGTACGATCGCATGGACTTCGAGGTTCCGGTCGGCACCAACGGCGACTGCTACGATCGCTTCATGGTGCGGGTCGAGGAGGTCCGCCAGTCGGCGCGGATCATCAAGCAGTGCATCCAGCAGATGCCCGACGGTCCGGTTCTCACCACCGATCGCAAGGCGGCGCCGCCCAGGCGCGGCGAGATGAAGCGATCGATGGAGGCGCTGATCCACCACTTCAAGCTCTACACCGAGGGCTTCCACGTGCCCGCCGGCGAGGTGTATGTCGCGACCGAGGCGCCTAAGGGCGAGTTCGGCGTCTATCTGATCTCGGACGGCAGCAACAAGCCCTATCGCGTCAAGGTCCGCCCGACCGCGTTCAGCCACCTCCAGGCGATGGACTTCATGATGAAGGGCCACATGCTCGCCGACACCACCGCCGTCCTATCCGCACTCGACATCGTGTTCGGGGAGTGTGACCGGTGAAAGACTTTTTTACTTACCTCCTTGGCGTTACGTTTGGAGCTAACGGCGTTCTTACGTTTCTAGACTGGAATTACCCGCCGGCTAACGCGCAAATCCATCACTATCATCAAATAGCGAATTGGATCTGGCTGGCGGTGATGCTCGGCTACACTGTGCATCAGTGGAGAAATCGCCCGGCCGCCATCGCTGAGCGCGCAAAGCGTGAAGCAGTGATCGCCCATGGCTGACGCAGCCCGCATCCCCGACGAGGCCGAGACCCGCGCACGCTGGGGCGACTTTGCGTGGACCGCCGCCAATGCCGAGCAAGCCGGTGTCATCCTCGCGCGCTTCCCCAAGGGCCGCGAGCAGTCGGCGTCGCTGGCGTTCCTCGATCTCGCCCAGCGGCAGGTCGGCGCCGACACGCAGACGCAGGGATGGCTTCCGGTGCCGGTGATCGAGTATGTCGCGCGCCAGATCGGCATCCCGTACATGCGCGTCTACGAGGTCGCGACCTTCTACACGATGTTCAATCTGGCGCCGGTCGGCCGCTATCACGTCCAGGTCTGCGGAACGACGCCGTGCATGCTGCGCGGATCGGACGATGTGCTGGCCGCGTGCAAGAACAAGGGCCTCGTCAAGGGAAAGACTACGCCGGATGGCCTGTTCACGCTGACCGAGGTCGAGTGCCTGGGCGCGTGTGCAAACGCGCCAATGGTCCAGATCAACGACGACAATTACGAGGATCTCTCCTACGACAGCACCGTTGCGGTGCTGGAGGCGCTCGCCGAGGGTCGCCCGGTCAAGCCCGGCCCGCAGATCGATCGCCAGGTCAGCGCCCCGGAAGGCGGGCCGACCAGCCTCGTCGCGATGGCGTCGGAGAACCACGACTACCGGGACGAGTGGGCATGACGGACTCCGAAATTGCGAACCACACCTACGACCTTCTGAAGCGCGTTGCCGCGAATGGTGAGGCCACCCGCTTCGATATCGAGGATATCAAGCTGCGGATGTCTGCGTTCGAGGATCACATGCGCGGCGTCGTCACTTCCGTTGCAGGCTTGAACGCACGCATGGATCGTTTCGACGAACGACTCCGCCGCATGGAACGCCGCCTCGACCTTCGCGGGACTGAAGACTGATGCTCGCTGACAAGGATCGCATCTTCACCAACGTCTACGGCTTCCAGCCGTGGCAGCTTCACGCCGCGATGGCGCGTGGCGATTGGGACAATACCAAGGCGCTGCTCGATCTCGGACCGGACACGATCATCCAGACGATGAAGGACTCCGGCCTGCGCGGGCGCGGCGGAGCGGGCTTCCCGACCGGCATGAAGTGGAGCTTCATGCCCAAGGAGCCGAAGCCCGGCAAACCCAACTTCCTCGTCATCAACGCCGACGAGTCCGAGCCCGGTTCGTGCAAGGATCGCGAGATCATCCGCCACGATCCGCACAAGCTGATCGAGGGCGCGCTGGTCGCCGGCTTTGCCATGCGTGCGCGCGCCGCCTACATCTACATCCGCGGTGAATATATCCGCGAGGCCGAGACGCTGTATGCTGCGCTCGCCGAAGCCTATGACAAGGGGCTGATCGGCCGCAACGCCTGCGGATCGGGCTACGACTTCGACGTGTTCCTCTGCCGCGGCGCGGGCGCCTACATCTGCGGTGAGGAAACCGCGATGCTGGAGAGCCTGGAGGGCAAGAAGGGCCAGCCGCGGCTCAAGCCGCCTTTCCCGGCGGGTGCGGGCCTCTATGGTTGCCCGACCACGGTCAACAATGTCGAGAGCATCGCGGTCGCGCCGACGATCCTGCGGCGCGGCGCGGCGTGGTTTTCGAGCTTCGGCGCGGAGAATAATCGCGGCACCAAGCTGTTCCAGATCAGCGGCCATGTGAACAAGCCGTGCGTGGTCGAGGAGGCGATGAGCATCTCCTTCCGCGAACTGATCGAGAAGCATTGCGGCGGTATCCGCGGCGGCTGGGACAATCTGCTCGCGGTGATCCCCGGCGGCTCCTCGGTGCCGCTGGTGCCGGCCAGCCAGATCATGGACGTGGCGATGGATTTCGACGGGCTGAAGGCAGTCGGCTCGGGCCTCGGCACGGCGGCGGTGATCGTGATGGACAAGTCGACCGACATCGTCCGCGCGATCAGCCGCATCTCCTATTTCTACAAGCACGAATCCTGCGGCCAGTGCACGCCGTGCCGCGAGGGCACCGGCTGGATGTGGCGCGTGATGGAGCGGC
>CAXTBZ010000051.1:0-18525 GCA_964242855.1 uncultured Sphingomonadaceae bacterium | reverse complement strand
CCATCCATTTCATCGGCATCGGCGGCATCGGCATGTCCGGCATCGCCGAGGTGATGTGCAATCTCGGCTACACCGTGCAGGGATCGGATGTGGCCGAGGGCTATGTGATCGATGGGCTCAGGAAGCGCGGCATCAAGGTGATGATCGGCCACGATGCCGCCAATCTCGGCGATGCGGCGGTGGTGGTGACCTCGACGGCGATCAAGCGCGGCAATCCCGAGGTCGAGCTGGCGCTGGAGCAGCGCATTCCGGTCGTCCGCCGTGCCGAGATGCTGGCTGAACTGATGCGGTTGAAGTCCACCGTCGCGGTGGCCGGCACTCACGGCAAGACCACCACCACCTCGATGGTGGCCGCCCTGCTCGATGCGGGCGGGGTGGACCCTACCGTGATCAACGGCGGCATCATCAACTCCTACGGCTCCAACGCTCGCCTCGGCGCGTCCGACTGGATGGTGGTCGAGGCCGACGAGAGCGACGGCAGCTTCCTGCGCCTGGACGGCACCTACGCGATCGTCACCAACATCGATCCCGAACATCTCGATCATTACGGCTCGTTCGATGCGGTAAAGGATGCCTTCGTCGAGTTCGTCGAGAACGTGCCCTTCTATGGCGCGGCGCTGCTCTGCCTCGATCATCCCGAGGTGCAGAAGATCATCCCGCGCGTGCGTGATCGCCGGGTCGTCACCTACGGCTTCAGCGCGCAGGCGGACGTGCGCGGCGTCAATGTGACGCCAATCCCCGGCGGCAACCGCTTCGAGACGATCATCCGCTCGCGCGACGGCACGACGAGATCGATCGAGGGTATCGAATTGCCTATGCCCGGCCGTCACAATGTCTCAAACGCGCTTGCCGCGATCGGCGTGGCGCTGGAACTGGGCGTGCCCGATGACGTGATCCGAACCGGTTACGCCAAGTTCGGCGGGGTCAAACGCCGCTTCACCAAAGTCGGTGAGGTGGGTGGGGCCGCCATCATCGACGACTACGGCCATCATCCGGTCGAGATCAGGGCCGTGCTGTCGGCGGCGCGCGAGGGCGCGCAGGGCAGGGTGATCGCCGTCGTCCAGCCGCATCGCTTCACGCGCCTGCGCGATCTGATGGAGGAGTTCCAATCCGCCTTCAACGATGCCGACATCGTGTATGTCGCGCCCGTCTATGCGGCGGGCGAACAGCCGATCGAGGGCGTCGACGCTGCCGCGCTGGTCGCCGGCCTCAAGATGCGGGGCCACCGCTCGGCCGCAGAAATCGGTGGCGCCGACGCGCTGGCCACGGAGCTGGGCAGCCTGCTCAAGCCCGACGACATGGTGATCTGCCTTGGCGCAGGCGACATCACCAAGTGGGCGGCCGGGCTCGCATCTGCCATCGAGGCGGGGCACAGCAGGGTGCCGGAGGCGGCGGAGTGAATCGAGCCCGATCCACCCCGTTCGTGTCGAGCGAAGTCGAGACACGTGCCACTAGCGTATTGTTTGCCGCACGTCCCTCGACTTCGCTCGGGACGAGCGGAGAGTGGATAAGATCGTGAGCGCCGCCGCGTTAGCCATTCCCCCGGTTCGCGGCCGCCTCACGCCGGGCGCGCCGTTGGCGCCGCTCGTCTGGTTCAAGTCGGGCGGCGCTGCCGAATGGCTGTTCGAGCCTGCCGACGTTGACGATCTCTCCGCCTTCCTCGCCGAGCTCGACCCGGAAACGCCCGTGATGGGACTGGGGCTCGGTTCCAACATGATCGTACGCGACGGCGGGGTGCCGGGCGTCGTCGTGCGGCTCGGCAAGGCATTCGCCAAGGTCGAGCGGCTGGACCCGACGACGCTGCGTTGCGGCGGCGGCGCGAGCGGCATCCTCGTCTCCTCGACCGCGCGCGACGCCGGTATTGCCGGCATCGAGTTCCTCCGTTCCATCCCAGGCGCGGTCGGCGGCTTCGTCCGGATGAACGGCGGCGCTTATGGGCGCGAGGTGAAGGATATCCTCGTCGAATGCGAAGTGGTGCTTCGTTCGGGTGAGCGGCGGACGCTGGCGCAGAGCGATCTCGGCTACACCTATCGCCACAGCGACCTGCCCGACGGCGCGATCGTCGTCTCGGCGACCTTCCGCGCATATCCTGGCGAGCCCGCTGTCATCGGAAACGAGATGGACCGCATCGCTACGGAGCGCGAGGCATCGCAGCCGCTGCGCTCGAAGACCGGCGGATCGACTTTCAAGAACCCGGCGGGCCACAAGGCCTGGGCGCTGATCGACGCTGCCGGATGCCGCGGCCTCAAGATCGGCGATGCCCAGGTATCGGAAAAGCACACTAACTTCCTCCTCAATCTCGGGACTGCCACATCCGCCGACATTGAGGCGCTCGGCGAGGAAGTGCGCCGGCGCGTACTGGCGCACAGCGGCATTACGCTGGAATGGGAGATCCAGCGGGTGGGCAAGCCCGCATGACCCGCCCCCTCCACGTTGCTGTGCTGATGGGCGGGTGGTCGGCCGAGCGCGAGGTTTCGCTGACGTCGGGGCGCGGCGTTGCGAGGGCGCTCGATGCGCTCGGCCACCGCGTCGTCGCGATCGACATGGAGCGCGACATCGCCACCAAGCTCACCCTCGCTGCGCCCGATGTCGTGTTCAACGCGCTCCACGGCACGCCCGGCGAGGACGGATCGGTGCAGGGCCTGCTCGACATCATGGGGCTGCCCTACACCCACTCCGGTCTCGCCACCTCGGTGATCGCGATCGACAAGGAGCTGACCAAGCAGGCGCTGGTGCCGCGCGGCATCCGCATGCCCGAGGGCAAGGTCGTCACGAGCGAAAGCTTGTACGCGGGCGACCCGCTGCCGCGTCCCTATGTTCTGAAGCCCGTCAACGAAGGCTCTTCGGTCGGCGTCGCGATCGTCACCGATCAGGGCAATATGGGCAATCCGATCGGCCGCCAGAGCGAGGGCCCTTGGAAGCAATTCGAGCATCTCCTTGCCGAACCTTTCATCCGGGGCCGCGAACTGACGGTCGCGGTGATCGGCGGCGCCGACGATGGTCGGGCGCTCGCCGTCACTGAACTCAAGATCGACAGCGGCTTCTACGATTACGAGCACAAATATACCGATGGCATCACCACGCATGTTTGCCCGGCCGAAATCCCCGAGGACGTGACCCAGGCCGCCATGCGCATGGCGCAGGAGGCACATCGCCTGCTCGGTTGCCGGGGCTGTTCGCGCTCGGATTTCCGCTGGGATGACGAGCAGGGGGTCGAGGGGCTTTACCTCCTCGAGGTCAATACGCAGCCTGGGATGACGCCCTTGAGCCTCGTGCCCGAGCAGGCGAAGCATGTCGGCATGAGCTATGAGGCGCTGGTGCAGCGGCTCATCGACGAAGCGCTCAAGGGGAAGATGGCGTGAGCGAACGGGCGCGGATCAGGCGTGGAACGCAGCCCCGCTACCAGCGAGGCCCGACAGTAGCGCGACGTGGCGCGCAGGCCGCCAATGCGCGCGCCAAGAAGGTGACCGGCCGCGCGCTTGCGACGATCCCATTACAGCCTGACGCGCTGCGTCAATTCGGGCGCAAGCTGTTCCTGGTGGTAATGGCGCTGTTGCTCATTGTCGGGTTGCTGGTGCTGCGTGTACCGCAGATGATCGGTACGCAGCTGGGCGAGTTGGTTGGTGCAGCTGGCTTGTCAGTAAAGCGGGTGGAGATCCAGGGCATCCACCACATGGATCGCCTGCCGGTGTATTCGGTGGCGCTAGACCAGAAGTCGACCGCGATGCCGCTGGTCGATCTAGGCGAGATCCGCAACAAGCTGCTCGGCTTCGGCTGGGTGCAGGATGCCCGCGTCTCGCGCCGCCTGCCCGATACGCTGCTCGTCGACATCGTCGAGCGTCAGCCGGCCGCGATCTGGCAATATGAAGGCAAGCTCAACCTGATCGACAAGGATGGCGTGATCCTCCAGGCAGTAGATCCGCAGGGGATGCCCGATCTGCCGATTGTGGTTGGGCCAGACGCCAACATCCAGGCGACCGGATTGACCCAGCTGCTCGATGCGGCACCGCGCCTGAAGCCGATGTTCGCCGGCGCGACGTGGATCGGCGACCGGAGGTGGGATATCCGCTTCAACTCGGGCGAGACGCTGGCGCTGCCCGAGGGTGAGGACGCCGCAAAAACCGCGTTCGCGAAGTTCGATCGGATGGATCAGGCGGCCAGCCTGCTCGGCAAGAGCTTCGTCCACTTCGACATGCGCATTCCGGGCAAGTTCGTGGTCCGCGTCTCGTCCGAGCCCGGCCATGAGATCGGCGACCCGTCGACCGCGCCCGCTACCCCGCCGACTCCGGCCGGACAGGACGCCGTCTGACGCGATGGCTCAAGGGCGCCCCGACAAGCTCATCACCGCGCTGGATATCGGCTCGTCCAAGGTCTGCGCGCTGATCGCGGAGACGACGGAGAGCGGCGAACTCAACGTGCTCGGCACCGGCCAGCGCGAGAGCCGGGGCGTGCGCCGCGGCTACGTCGCCGACATGGAGCGCACCGAGGTCGCAATCCGCGAGGCGGTGGAACAGGCCGAGCGCATCGCCGGCGTCAACATCGAGGAGGTGTGGGCGGCGTTCTCGGCGGGCGGTCTGGTCAGCCGTGTCGCTTCGGTCGAGGTGGAGCTCGGCGGCCATCGTATCGAGCAGAGCGATATAGACGACCTGCTCGACGCCGGGCGGAACTCGATCGATCCCGAGGGCCGCATGGTGCTCCACGCGCAACCGACGCTCTACACGCTGGACGATGTGCGCGGGGTCAAGAAGCCGCTCGGGCTGCACGCCGACAAGCTCGGCGTCGACATCCACGTCATCGCAGCGGACTCGTCGCCGGTGCGCAACCTCGATCTGTCGGTGCGCTCGGCGCATCTCGCGGTGAAGGCGATCGTCGCCTCCCCAATCGCGACCGGTATGGCGTGTCTCAGCGAAGAGGAGCGCGAGTTGGGCGTCGCGCTGGTCGAACTCGGCGCGGGGGTCACCAACGTGTCGCTGTTCGCCGGCGGCATGCTCGTCGGGCTCGCCGCCATCCCTTATGGCGGTCAGGACATCACCGACGACATCGCCTCCGCCTTCGGCACGCGCCGCAGCCAGGCCGAGCGGATCAAATGCTTCTACGGCTCGGCCACCACGTCGCCGCGCGACAATCACGACATGATCGACGTCGCCCCGATGGCGGGCGTCGAAGAGGGCGCAGAACCGCAGCGGATCACGCGCGCGCAGCTCATCTCGGTGATCCGCCAGCGGCTCGACCTGCTCTCAACCGACATTGCGGCGGCGCTCAAGCAACTGGGTTTCGCCGGGCCGGTCGGGCGGCAGGTGGTGCTGACCGGCGGTGGCGCCGAGCTCAAGGGCATCGCCGACTATATCCAGGGCGTGCTCGGCCGCGCGGTGCGGATCGGCCGCCCGCGCGGGCTGGCGGCGCTGCCCGAGGCGCATTCGGGGCCGGCGTTCGCGACGCTCACCGGCCTTGCGGTCTATGCCGCCTCCAACCCGATCGATCTGCGCGGCGCGGAATCGGTGCGATCCGATCCGCAGCGCCGGACGCCGAGCGGGCTCGTCCACCGCCTGATCGCAGCATTTCGGAGCGGCTATTGAGACGCTCGGTTGAGTCTCCGATGCCACTCGACCAATTAATATGTGGATTATTAATCTTTTCGCGTGCGTCGGGCGTCCGCTTTTGGCAGAATCACGGGAGCGAGCTTTTGGGGGCACTCCCGGCTTTCGAGGAGTTTGAAGATGAGCATCGAATTCGTGCGGCCTGAAGTCGACGAGCTTCGCCCCCGCATCAGCGTGATCGGCGTCGGCGGGGCGGGCGGCAACGCGATCGCCAACATGATCGAGGCCGCCGTCCAGGGCGTCGACTTCCTCGTCGCGAATACCGACGCGCAGGCGCTCAACCACTCTCCGGCCGAACGCCGCATCCAGCTCGGTCTGCGCATCACGCAGGGCCTCGGTGCCGGATCGCGCCCCGAAATCGGGCGCGCCGCCGCCGAAGAGACGATGGAGCAGGTCGAGAAGGCGCTCGAGGGCGCGCATATGTGCTTCATCGCGGCCGGCATGGGCGGCGGCACCGGCACGGGTGCGGCCCCCGTCATCGCCAAGGCGGCGCGCGAGCGCGGCATCCTCACGGTCGGCGTCGTCACCAAGCCCTTCTCGTTCGAGGGCGCGCGCCGGATGCGTGCAGCCGAGGCGGGCATCGAGGAGCTGCAGAAGCACGTCGATACGCTGATCGTCATTCCCAACCAGAACCTGTTCCTGATCGCCAACCCGAACACGACCTTCAAGGACGCGTTCAAGATGGCCGACGAGGTTCTCCAGCAGGGCGTTCGCGGCATTACCGACCTGATGGTGATGCCGGGCCTGATCAACCTCGACTTTGCCGACGTCCGCTCCGTCATGGGTGAGATGGGCAAGGCGATGATGGGCACCGGAGAGGCCTCGGGCGACAATCGCGCGATCGAGGCCGCCGAGAAGGCGATCGCCAATCCGCTGCTCGACGGCGTCAGCATGAAGGGCGCCAAGGGCGTGATCGTCTCGATCACCGGCGGCGAGGACATGCGCCTGATGGAGGTCGACGAGGCCGCCAACCACATCCGCGAACTGGTCGATCCCGATGCCAACATCATCTGGGGATCGGCGTTCAACGACAATCTGGAAGGCAGGATTCGCGTCTCGGTGGTCGCCACCGGGATCGAGGCGATGGAGGGCACGCAGGCCGAACCCGCCAAGGTGTTCAGCTTCCCCGCCGCCAAGCCGCGCGTCGAAGCTGCGGCTCCGGCCGCGGCACCCGCACCTGCCGCACCGAAGGCCGAGGCGTTGATGTCGGCTGGCCCTGCCTCTGAAGAGGATATCACCGCGCCCGCCATCGATGACGACGGCGACGAGCTGATCCTCGGCAGCGACACGATCCTAACGCCGCCGGTGGCACCCAACCCGCTGCCCTCACCGGCCGCTGCGATGGAAGACGAGCCGACGCCGCTGCCCCGCACCAACCGCGCATCCGCTACGCCGCGCGAAGCCGGCGGCGGCACCCTGTTCGAGCGTATGTCCTCGATCGCGCGTGGCGCCCAGAAGGCCCAGGTCGACGAGGAGCAGCCTGCAAGCCGCAAGGACCCGCTCGATCTGCCGGGCTTCCTCAATCGCCAGAACAACCAGTAAGGTTACCCGGCTGAGGCTTGGAAAAGCTCATTTCTCCCGAGCCCGCTTTCGGCCGCGGGCACGGGTTCTGAGAGGGCGTGGCCTTTACAGGTTCCTGTCGCCACGCCGCTCAGCGCGCAGCCACGCGCATGCCTTCGTCGGGTTGCCAGGCGATGATCGTGCCCATGTCGGCGTAAGCCAGTTGTGGCGCTCCCGCGCCGGCCGGCGACGGAGCGGCTGACGCCAACATCGTCGTCTCGCCGGCGTTCCAGCGGGCCAGCGCGACCTTGTAGGCGTCGACCTGTCGATAGGTGTCGAGGAACGGCGCCTCTAGCTTGGGCAGCGCAGTCGCGGCGAATGCCTGGAAGCCGCCGGCCGGCACTGCTGCGGCCTGCGGGCCGACTTCGTCTGCCGCGGTACAGAAAGCGGCTTTGGCGGCGGGTTGCGAGAAGAAGTTGTAGAGGCGCGTCATGTATTGGTCGTGCGCGCTTTGCCAGTCTCCGCCGGTGGCGCGGAAACGCGCCTCGACCGACTTGTTGGCCTCCGCCAGCGCCGCCTTCTGGCTAGTCAGCATCGCATTGTAGGCGCTGACCAATGATGCATCGGCGGTGCTGCGGCAGCCGATGGCGGCCACGTTGAGGGCGGCGCGGACATGCCATTCGGTCTGCACCGGATCGATGCCGTAGTTGATCGTCCGATAGCGTCCATCGGCCGCCAGCGGCGGGGGGACGATTGCGGTGAGATTGGACGCGAGTTCCGGCTTCGGGATCGCGACGGCGACGGGCGGGGTTTCCACCGCCACCGGCCGGTGATGCGTGCAGGAGGACAGCAGCAGCCCCATGCCGAGCACGAGCCGGCGTTTCTTGTCCGCGAATCCCGTCATGTCCGCCTTGTCCTTGATGTGCGAGGCCATTCTGCCGCGATCGGGTAAACAGCCGGTTAACCATCCAGTCGCCGCTCGTGCCCAGCCGTCCACCGTGGCGCCGCGCCGCGCCTCTTGCGTGCATGCCTGTCCTCCCCCAAAGCCGGGCGCCATGGCGATCCTTTCCACGTCCGGTCTGTTGCGCCGGCTGCCGCTGACCATCCTGCTGCTGACCGCCGCGCCCGCTGCGATCGCGCAGTCGCCCTACGGCGCGACAGTGCAGGCGCTGCCGCAGAGCAACGATCCGGCCGAACTGCTGGCTCAGGCGCTTCGTACCTTGGCCACGGAGCCCGCGAACCTGGCTGCGCTCACCGCCGCCGGGCACAATGCGCTGACGCTCGGCGATCCCAATGCGGCGGTCGGCTTCTTCGGGCGCGCGCAGGAGATCGCGCCATCGAACGGTGCGGTGAAGGCTGGGCTGGGATCGGCGCTGGTCCAGCTCGAACGGCCGCGCGACGCGCTGCGCCTGTTCACCGATGCGGCGCGGCTCGGCGTGGCCGATGCCGACATCGCCGAGGATCGCGGCCTGGCTTATGATCTCACCGGCCAGCAGAGCCTCGCCCAGCGCGATTACCAGACCGTGCTCGCCGTGCGCCCGGATGACGAGACGGCCCGCCGGCGCCTGGCGCTGTCGCAGGGCATCTCGGGCAACAAGACCGCCGCGATCGCCACGCTCGATCCGCTGATCCGCAAGCGCGACATCGCCGGGTGGAGGGCACAGACCTTCGTGCTGGCAATGAACGGCGATCCGGCGGGTGCCAACGCCATAACGCGGATCATGCTGCCCCAGCAGGCGGCGATGCTGCAGCCGTTCCTGGTCCGCCTTGCCGGGCTTTCGCCGGCCGACAAGGCGCGCGCGGTGCACTTCGGCGAGATGCCGGCGGGCAGCATGCCCTACACGCCGGTCCAGGTGGCGAGCGTCGACACGCCGGCGACCTATGCGTCCGCGCCGCCGCCGCGGCCGTACGTGGCGTCGGCGCGGACGCCGCGTCCGTCGCCCGTATCACAGGTGCCGACACCAACGCCGGTCCCTTCACACGCGCCGCCTGCAAACGCTTCGAGCGCGATTGTCGCAACTCAGTCTCTCCAACAGCCGACCAAGCCGGTGCAGGTTGCTGCGGCGGCGCCGCAATCCCGGGTGCTGCGGCGACCGGCGGGAGTGTCGGTCAATGATCGTGACGCCATCTTCGCGCTCGGCCAGCCCTATTATGTCCGGGCGCCGCTCGCCGGCATCGCGCTGACGCCGGCACCGCCGCCGAAGGTGCAATCAAATCCGGTTCCTGCGGTGTCGGCATCGACTGCATCTGCGCCGGTGGTCGTCAGCGCGCCGGCGCCTACCCCGTTAGTCGCGGCGTCGACGCCCGCAGCCATCGCGCCTAGTCTTGTCGCGCAGCCCGCTGCGGCTCAGCCCGTCGCATCCCCGCCGGTACAGCTCGCCCAGGCATCTCCGCCGCCGAGTGATCTTGCCGGAGCGAGCGCTCTGCCCATGCCGTCAGCCGAGGGCCATTATGATCTGCCCCACGATGTGGTGACGAAGGCCAGTGCCGAGCCGCCCCGGCCTGCGCTTGTACCGGCGCAAGTGCCTGCTCGGAACGTCGGTACCGCATTGGTACACAGCGAGCCTAGGGTCGCCTCGATCCCGACGGAGCACAAGGCGCCCGCGGAAAGCGCGGGCACCACTCAGTCCGCGAGGAGCAGAGCTACCGAAGCCGACGATGACACTTCGCTCAAGGTCCACACTGCCAAGAGCATTGATGCGGTCACCGCGCCGACTAGCAAGACCGCCAGGAAGGCGGACGCCGACCAGGGCGGTACAGACGTGAGCAAGGCAGCACTGGCTGCGTCGGACGACTGCTCGCCCCTCTCTTCATCGCGACACGTCAGGGGCAAAGCCGGCAGACCCTCGACCAGATGTGCATCCGCACCAACCGGCGACGACAACGACGCGGTCGTCACCAAGAAGTCGGCCGCGGCGGACGATGATTGCGCACCCGCCACGAGAACGCGCGGCAAGAGCCGCAGCAAGGCGTCCGCGGCCTGCGCCAAACTCGCCACGAGCGACGACGATGCTCGTACAAGCGCGCGGAAGTCGAAGGTCGATGATGCGGATGGAAGAACTGCCAAGTCCTCAAGAGCATCAAAGGCGGCGGCCGAAAAGCCTGCCGTCGAACGGGTCTATGTCCAGGTCGCAGGTGGCGCCAACAAGGATGACCTGGACAAGGCCTGGGCGGGCGTGAAGAAGAAGGCGCCCGACCTCATGAAGGGTAAAGCGCCCTCGACAACGCCGTTGAAGGCCACGAACCGGCTGCTGGTCGGCCCGTTCAAGGACGAGGACGAGGCGCAGGCCTTCGTCAACAAGATGGCCGGCAAAGGGCTTTCCGGCTTCACCTTCAAGAGCAGCAAGGGCCAGAAGGTCGACAAGGTCGACAGCGATCGATGAGCTCTTGCGGATAACCGCGCGCTACGCCGCCAATCCGGCGGAAAGCCGCGGCCGCCTTCATGCCGAGCCCGACACAGGCGCGCGCGGCCCACGCGACGCGTTCCAGCGTGATCGCGATCGCATCGTCCATGCCATCGCGTTCCGGCGCCTGCGCCACAAGACGCAGGTGTTCGTGGCGCCCGACGGCGATCACTTCCGGGTGCGGCTGACCCACAGCCTCGAGGTGGCGCAGATCGGCCGCACCATTGCGCGTGCGCTAAGGCTGAACGAGGATCTGACCGAAGCGCTGTGCCTCGCCCACGATATCGGCCACCCGCCCTTCGGCCATGCCGGCGAGGATGCGCTCAGGGCGGCGACCGCCCACGCCGGCGGCTTCGACCATAATGGCCACACACTGCGCATCCTGACGCGGCTCGAAAGCCCCTATCCGCGCTGGGATGGGCTGAACCTGACCTGGGACACGCTGGAGGGGCTCGCCAAGCATAACGGCCCGATCTCCGCGCCGGGTTGGGCGCTGGCCGATGTCGATGCCGGCTTCCCGCTCGATCTCTCCTGCTGGCCGAGCCTGGAGGCGCAGGTCGCCGCGATCGCCGACGACATCGCCTACGACAATCACGATATCGACGATGGTTTGCGCGCCGGAATGCTCGATCTGGATCAACTCTGCACGGTGCCGCTGGTGGCGGAGCGGTGGCGTAAGGTGACGGAGCGGCATCCGGACTGCTTAAGGCCCGATCGCCTGCGCCGCGAACTGGTGCGCGATCAGATCGGTGTGATGGTGAACGACGTGATCGAGGAGACGCGAACCCGGATCGTGCAGGCCGGCGTCGAGACGATCGCCGATGTGCGTGCCGCCGGTCGCCACCTGGTCGGTTTCTCCCCGGCGATGGCGGCGCAGGAACGTGATCTCAAGAGCTTCATGTACGCGAACCTGTACCACAGCCCGCCCCAGATCGCGGTGGCCGAGGCCGCGCATGGACTGCTCTCCCGCCTGTTCGCGGCCTATGCGGCAGAGCCGGCACGGCTTCCGACCGACTGGCGCGGCGCGTTGCCCGAAAGCGAGCCGGCTCGCACCCGCCACATTGCCGACTTCATCGCAGGCATGACCGACCGCTATGCCATCGCCCGCCACCGCGAACTGGTCGGCCCGGTCGAGATGCCGGGAGGCTTCTGAGGGGGGAGGCCGACCTCAGGCGTCTTCGCGGTAGATCGGCGCCGTCCAGTTCAGCCAATGACGTTCGGTTTTCTTGTAGTCGGGCTGTTCGGCACCGATCCACGGACCCGCCGCCAAGGCGTTGATCAGTGTCACCGATCGATATGCCTCTCTCAGTTCAGGCGTGACCGTCACCGAGGTTCGCGCGATTTCGAGCAGCGTCGGGAAATCCCAATGCTTCATCATCTCGTTGTCGAAGGCGTCGATCACCTCGGGCAAGCTGCCAGGGTCGAGCAGCACCCGGATCGCGTTGAACACTCCCGGGCCGGTGGAGGTGAACTCGGTCTTGAAACGCCGTGCTTCGACGTTTTCGGTCGAGAGTGCGAGGCAGGCACGCAGGAAGAGATTACCTGCTTCGCGGAACCACAGGAACCCGTTGTTCACGAGGCCGAACCAGGTGAACATCAGCCCGTGGGGCGCTTGGGCGATCAGCTCCGAAAGCGGCTTCAGCGATTGATTGTCGGCATCGACCCAGACGCCGCCATACACGTCCAACGCGCACAGCCGGATGTAGTCGGCCTGCATTGCAGGCACCGCACAGGCGCGAAATGCAGCGACATGGCGCGCATCATAATGGTCGGCGATAAACACAGACGCGCTCTCGCGATCGAACAGAACATGCTCGAAATCCGGGTTGCGCGTGCGGAAATCGTCGGTCCAACGCGCGACTTCTGCCGGCGGGTCGGGGCTGTCCCAGTACTGAAAGAGCTTCACGCCGGCAAACCCCTCGCACCAAATTGGTGTGGCTCGGCTCTAATCAGCGTGTGCCCGCGCGTCCAGCGCAGCGCGTCTCCGGCCGGTTCGTCGATTTGCCCCTGCCGGCTGCGCAGGCTAAGGGCGCGGGCCTCACCAGCAGTAGAAGACGATCGTGACGCTCTACATTCGCTTTGCCGAAGAGATCGGCCGCATCCTCGACAGCCTTGAGGCGGAAGGGGTGATCCCCGCCGGGGTAGCTCGACGCGCGGTCTCGATCGAGCCGCCGCGCGATCCGAGTCATGGCGATCTGTCGACCAATGCGGCGATGGTGCTGGCCAAACCTGCGGGCACGAACCCGCGCGCTCTGGCGGCTGCGCTCGCGCCGAAGCTGGAGCAGGTGGGAGGCGTGACTGCGGTCGAGGTCGCCGGGCCGGGTTTCCTCAACCTGCGCCTCGCGCCCGATGTCTGGCGAGAAGAACTGGCGACGATCCTGGCGCAGCGCGGCGACTATGGCCGCTCGACGGCGGGTGCCAGCCACCGGGTCAATGTCGAATATGTTTCGGCCAACCCGACCGGGCCGATGCACATGGGGCATTGCCGCGGCGCGGTGGTGGGCGATGCGCTTGCCAGCCTCCTCGCCTTCATCGGCCATCCGGTAACGCGCGAATATTATGTCAACGATGCCGGCGCGCAGGTGCAGACGCTCGGCCGATCGGTGCACCTGCGCTATCACGAGGCGCTGGGCCAGGACATCGGCGAGATCCCGGAGGGTTATTACCCGGGCGACTACCTGCAGCCGGTCGGCGCGGCGCTCGCCGCCGAGTACGGCACCAGATATGCCGACGTACCCGAAGGCGAGTGGCTCGACCTGTTCCGAGTGCGTGCGGTTGCCGCGATGATGGACATGATCCGTGCCGACCTGGCGCTGCTCGGCATCCACCATGACGTGTTCGCCTCCGAAGCCGCCGTGCAGGACGCCGGCAAGGTCGACGCCGCCTTCGCCGATCTGAGCGCCAAGGGCCTGCTCTACGAAGGCGTCCTCGAAGCGCCCAAGGGCAAGCTGCCGGACGATTGGCAGCCGGTCGAGATGACGCTCTTCCGTGCGACCGCGTTCGGCGACGACCAGGATCGGCCGGTGCGCAACTCGAAGGGTGGCCTCACCTATTTCGGCACCGATCTCGCTTATCATGCGCAGAAGGCCGAAGCGGCCGACGAGCTGATCGACATCTGGGGCGCGGATCATGCCGGCACGGTCAGCCGCATTCAGGCGGCGGTGCGGGCGCTCGCGCCCGACAAGCGCTTCGACATCAAGCTCGTCCAGATGGTCAAGCTGTTGCGCGATGGCGAGCCGGTCAAGATGTCCAAGCGCTCGGGCCAGTTCGTGACGCTGGCCGACGTGGTGGGTGAGGTCGGCCGTGACGTCGTCCGCTTCACCATGCTTACGCGGAAGGCCGATGCGCAGATGGATTTCGACTTCGCCAAGGTGGTGGAGGCGTCCAAGGACAATCCGGTCTTCTACGTTCAATATGCGCACGCACGCATCCGGTCGGTCCAGCGCAAGGCGAAGGAGCTTGGACATGATGAAGGGCGGGGCGATCTGTCCCTGCTCGACGATGAGGAGTGGGGCCTGGTCAAGCTTGCCGCGCAATTCCCGCGCGTGGTCGAGCAGGCGGCGGCAACGCGCGAGCCGCATCGCATCGCCTTCTACCTCTATGATCTCGCCGCAGCGTTCCATGCGCTCTGGAATCAGGGCAATGATCGTCCAGACCGTCGCTTTTTGGTGCAGGATGATCCCGCAACGACACAGGCAAGGCTTTCCCTCGCCGAAGGAGTGGGGCAAGTGTTAAGAAACGGCTTGTCGATCATGGGGGTCGCCGCAGCCGAGGAGATGTAAGGTCATGTCGGACACGGGGCGGAGCATGGGTGGCAACGCGGACGAGGACCGCCTGCCCTGGCTGGAGCCGGTAGAGGACGAAACCGCAGAGGAAGGCGTTTCCGCCGCGCGGTTGATCGCCGGCCTCGTGGTGGCGCTGATCGCGCTCGGCCTCGTCGTTGGTGGTGTCTACTGGCTGAAACAGCGTGCGGGCGGCAGCGGTGCGTCATCCGGCGATCCGACGCTGATCGCGGCGCAGCCCGGTCCCTACAAGGTCAAGCCGGCCGACGCGGGTGGCATGCAGGTCAAGGGCCAGGGCGACTCTGCTTATGCGGCGAGCGAGGGCGCCGATCCCAATGCGCGGATCGATCTCTCCAAGATCCCCGAGGCGCCGATCGCCAAGGGCCAGTCGGCTGCGAAGCCGACGCCGGCTCCTGCAGCAACCAAGCCCACCCAGGTCGCGCAGGCGCCCGCTCCGGCCAAGGCGGCACCGGCCGCGGCTGCTCCGAAGCCGGCTCCGGTTGCCAAGCCCACTGCGGCGCCGACTGCCGTTGCCGCAGCGGCGCCTGCTGCGGGCGGCACGGTCCAGCTCGGTGCGCTTGATAGCCAGGCGAAGGCCGAGGCGGCATGGAAGTCGTTGTCGGGCCGCTACGCCTATCTCGGCGCTTTGCAGCATTCGGTGGTGCAGGCCGAGGTCAACGGCAAGACCTATTATCGCCTGCGTGCCGCCGCCGGGGGACAGGCCTCGTCGGTCTGTTCCAAGCTCAAGGTCGCTGGCGAGGCTTGCACCGTCGTGGGGTGAGGCTTAACCGCCTGACCCCATGATCCCTGCCTTCTTCGGCCTCTCCGGCCACCAGCTGACCGATGCCGAGCGGAGATTCTTCCGCTCGGCAGATCCTGCCGGCTTCATCCTGTTCCGCCGCAATTGCGAAACCCGTGTGCAGATGCGGGCGCTCACCGACGATCTGCGCGAACTCTCCGGCCGCGACGATCTGCCGATCCTGATCGATCAGGAGGGCGGCCGCGTCCAGCGCATGACTGCGCCCGAATGGCCGAAGCTGCCCGCCGGCGAAGCCTTCGCACGGTTGTACGAGAAAGCGCCGGTCTCGGCGATGGAGGCGGCCCGGCTCAATGCCAAAGCAATTGCCACGATGCTGCGCGAAGTCGGGGTGAACGTCGATTGCCTGCCTCTGCTCGACGTGCGCCGACCCGATGCCGATGCGGTGATCGGCGATCGTGCGCTCGGCAGCGAACCGATGCAGGTCGCCTCACTCGGCCGTCTGGTGCTCGATGGCCTGCGCGAAGGTGGCGTGGTCGGGGTGATCAAGCATATGCCCGGGCACGGCCGCACCCTGCTCGACACCCACAAAGCGCTGCCGGTGATCGATGCCACTGACGATGAACTCGCCGACGACATCCACCCGTTTCGACAATTGAACGATGCACCGATGGGCATGACTGCGCACCTCGTCTACTCGGCATGGGACGCCGAGCGGCCGGCGAGCTTGTCGCCGATCGTGGTGCGCGACATCATCCGCGGGCGCATCGGCTTCGACGGGCTGCTGATGTCGGACGATCTCGGCATGCATGCGCTCTCGGGCGATTTCGGAACGCGCGCAGCCGATGCGGTCGCGGCGGGGACAGACATAGCGCTGCACTGCTCGGGTGAGAGGCTTGAGATGGAGGCAGTAGCGGGCGCGCTCGGCCCGATCCTGGAAAAGAGCTACGACCGGCTTCAGCGGGCAATGGCGATGATCGCTACCTTGGCTTCGGATGAGAGCTTTGCGGAGCTTGCCGCCAAGCGGGACGCGCTGCTGGCGCTGGCCTGAATAAACGGAGCATTGGCGGCACGCGTGCGGATTGGTAGCGTCGGCTCGTGGATCAAGCCGACGGCACCCTCACCATCGATATTGACGGCTGGGAGGGGCCGCTCGATCTGCTGCTGACGCTCGCGCGATCGCAGAAGGTGGATTTGCGCGAGCTCTCCATCCTGGCGCTGGTGGAGCAATATCTGGCGTTCATCGATGACGCCCGACAGCTGCAGCTGGAAGTCGCCGCTGACTATCTCGTCATGGCGGCTTGGCTGGCCTACCTCAAATCGGGGCTGCTGCTGCCCCGCGACGCCGAGGTGGAGCCCAGCGCCGAGGAACTGGCGCTGCGCCTGCAACTTCGCCTCCAGCGGCTCGATGCCATGCGCGACGCCGGTGCCCGGCTGATCGCGCGCGATCGGGTCGGCCGCGACGTTTTCAAGCGCGGCGCGCCCGAGGGCCTGAAGGTGATCCGCAAGGCCGCATGGCAAGCGGAATTGTTCGACCTGATCGCCGCCTACGGGGCTGTCGCTACGCGCAACCAGCCGGTGTTCCACGTCGTCGCCCACCGCCGGGTCATCACGCTTGAGGCGGCGCTCCAACGAGTCGAGGGCCTGCTCGGCCACGCCATGAAATGGACCGCGCTCGAGCGCTTCTTGCCGGCCACGCCTGATCCGTCCCTGGCGCGATCATCGCGGGCGTCGAGCTTCCTGGCAATGCTGGAGCTTGCTAAGCAGGGTCGGTTGGAGCTGCGCCAGGCGCAGCCATTCGAGACGCTGTGGGTGCGCGCGGCATGATCTCCGACAATGAACGTGTGGTCGAAGCGGTTCTGTTCGCTGCCGAACACCCGCTCACGGTGGCGGAGATCGAAGCGGCGGCTGGTGGCGCGGTAAACGTCGCATCCGCACTCGCAGCGCTTGCGCAAAGCTATGCGGGCCGCGGCATTCAGCCAGTAGAGCGCGGCGGACGTTGGCATCTTCAGACCGCACCCGACCTTGCCAACATCTTGCGGCGCACCCGCGAGGAGCCGCGCAAGCTCAGCCGCGCGGCGACCGAGACGCTGGCGATCATCGCCTATCACGAGCCGGTCAGCCGCGCCGAGATCGAGGCGATCCGCGGCGTACAGATCAGCAAGGGCACGCTCGACGTGCTGATGGAGGCCGGCTGGGTGCGACCGGCTGGTCGTCGCGAAGCGCCGGGCCGCCCGCTGATCTACGCCACCACCCCGGGATTCCTCACCCATTTCGGCCTGCACAGCCGCCGCGATCTGCCCGGGATCGACGATCTGCGCGCGGCGGGGCTGCTCGATCAGATGCCGGACATGGCGATGCCGGACACGCCCGTGCACGTCGAGGTGGAAAGCGGGAGCGATGACGACTAGATAGGGCGTTCGTCCTTGTGGAGAGATATCATGGGCCTGTCCCCGATTCATATCATCGTGCTCGCGCTCGTCGCGGTGCTGGTGCTCGGCGGCGGCCGCTTTTCGGCGCTGATGGGTGACGTTGCCAAGGGCGTGAAGCAGTTCAAGAAGGGCATGGCGGAAGACGATGCTTCCGATCGTCCGCTTCCTCCGCGGCTCAAGTCGCAAATGCCGGCCGATCCCGTCATCGACCGCACCATCGTCGATCGCCCGGTCGTCGATCATGAGGTCCAGCCGCTGCGCGGGGACCGCCCCGCCGAGTAGGCGTAAGCGAGCCAGGCGCCAGTACACCGATGTTCGATATCGCTCCATCCGAGCTGATGCTGGTTGCCCTGGTGGCGATCGTTTTCATCGGGCCGAAGGATTTGCCACGCGCGATGCGCTTCGTCGGCCAGTGGGTCGGCAAGGGGCGGACGATGGCACGTCACTTCCGCTCGGCGATGGACGAGATGGTGCGAGAGGCCGAACTGGCCGAGATGGAGCAGAAGTGGAAGGCCGAGAATGAGCGGATCATGCGCGAGCACGCTGATCTTATGAGCAGCGTGACAGCGCCGATAGAGTCTCTGCCGGCACCCACCGAGGCGACCGGCGGCGAGCAAAGTTCCGCTGCGTCGATCGCGCCGGCCGAGCCAATCCCGCCGGTCCGTCAGCCACCGGAATCCTGATCCGATGGCTGATAGAGAGGCGGATCTGGACGACTCGCGTGCGCCGCTGCTCGATCATCTGATCGAACTGCGGCGTAGGCTCATCTGGAGCTTCGCTGCGCTTGGCCTGGCGTTTCTCGGCTGTCTCTACTTCGCGAAGGACATCTTCGCCTTCCTCGTCCAGCCATTGCTGAAGGCGGGGCAGGGCAAGCTGATCTACACCGATATCTTCGAGGCGTTCTTCGCCAATGTGAAGGTCGCCTTCTTCTCGGCGATCATGCTGAGTTTCCCGATCGTGGCGAACCAGGTGTGGCGGTTCGTGGCGCCGGGCCTCTACGCGAAGGAGAAGCGCGCGCTCCGCCCCTTCCTGGTTCTGACCCCGGTGTTGTTC
>CAXTBZ010000050.1:0-18805 GCA_964242855.1 uncultured Sphingomonadaceae bacterium | reverse complement strand
TCCGCACCTCGCGCCAGTTCCTCCACGAGACCGGCCGCGAGCCGACGCCCGAGGAGCTTGCCGAACGGCTGTCGATGCCGCTCGAGAAGGTTCGCAAGGTGATGAAGATCGCCAAGGAGCCGATCAGCCTCGAAACGCCGATCGGCGATGAGGAGGATTCGCATCTCGGCGACTTCATCGAGGACAAGAACGCGGTGATCCCGGTCGATGCGGCGATCCAGCAAAACCTCAAGGAGACGGTGACGCGCGTGCTCGCCAGCCTCACCCCGCGTGAGGAGCGCGTGCTGCGGATGCGCTTCGGCATCGGCATGAACACCGATCATACGCTGGAAGAGGTCGGCCAGCAGTTCAGCGTGACCCGCGAGCGCATCCGTCAGATCGAGGCCAAGGCGCTGCGCAAGCTGAAGCACCCGAGCCGCAGCCGGAAGATGCGGAGCTTCCTCGATCAGTGACGCTTTGCGGCGGTCGTAACGCCGTCTTTACGCCTTTGCCCTAGTCCTTTCGACGGCGCCCGCTTCGGCGCGCGCATGGACAAGGGCAAGGGACACTGGATGGCATCGCTGGCGATCGACGGTCGGCCGAACGGTGTCGGCGAGCTTCTGACGGCGCTGGTCGCCGGCAATGGCAGCGCCGGGCATTCCTATCTCGGCGCGCCTGCGCTCTCGGGCGAGCATGCGGTCCGCAACCTGTCCGACATCGTCCATTTTCTCTGCATGCTTCACGGCCGCTATCCGGGCGTGATCGATCATGCCGCGCACCGCGTCGTCAGCCCGTCGGCGCGTCAGTTCATCGCACGCGCAGCGCCGGGGTTCGGGGCCGAACGCGCATTCCTCACCCGCCTCGTCGTCGCCGCCGGCCCGCTGCCCTCCACGCTCGGCCAGGCGCAGAGCGAAGCCGCGGTCACCAGCCAGACCCACGCGCTTGCCACGCTCGCCCAGTCCGAACGGAACGGCACCGCCATCGGCGCCGCAATCGCGCTGGTGCTCGATTGGCGGCCGATCCGCCGCGTTCTCGACACCGCCGCCCAGCGCTTCGGCATCCAGTCGCCGCCGCTCGATCTTCCGGGCGTGAGCGACACGCTCGCCGTCGCCAATGCTGCGGCCGAGACGCCGGGCGCCGAGCGCGCCATGGCGTTTGGTGCGCAGCAGCTGCTCGTCCAGCATCGCGGGTTGTGGGATCTGCTCGAAAGCCGCGAGAGCGCCCGCCGACAGGCGTGAGCGTCCAGCGCTACTGCTTGGGCGTCTTGCTCCAGGCGCTTGCATCGCGCGCCTGCGCAATCCCCGTCTTGCGGTCGTAGAGGCACAGCATCGCGCCGGCGCGGCCCTTGTTCACGCGCGGCGAATAGTGGCCACTGATCATCAGCACGTCGAGCGAGGTACGGTCGCTGAAATGGACCGGCAGCGATGCCGCCGCATCGTCCATCCCGCTCGCCCGCAGGCAGGCGTCACGCGACACGTCTCCCGTGCTTGGACCAGGTGCTGTCGCGGCGCCGAGCATCAGCAGCGGCAGGGCCAACCATCGCATACCTAAACCTCCATTACGGACGGCTGAGTCGCCCCCCCGTCAGCGGTTCGGGGACCCCCGTGGTTCCCGGAAAGCTGATCGGCAGCCCCTTCAGCGAGCGGACCGCCATATAGGCGAACCCCTCGGCTTCGGTGGCATCGCCATTCTGCCCGAGAGCCTCGATCGGCTCCACCGGGATCTCGCACGCGTCCGCGATCATTGCGAGCATCGTGGCATTGTGCCGCCCACCGCCCGCGACGAGCAAGCGCAGCGGGCGTTCAGGAAGATGGTTCAAGGCCAGCGCCACCGTCGCCGCGGTGAAGGCGGTGAGCGTTGCCGCGCCATCGCCAGGGCTCAATCCCCGTGCGGGCTGGATGGTGAAGTCGGCCCGGTCGAGCGACTTGGGCGGAGGCTGATCGAACCACGGATTGTCGAGCATTGCGCCGAGCACCGTCTCGTCGATCGTGCCCGTCGCGGCATAAGCGCCGCCCGCATCGAAGGGCCTGCCCGCCTCCGCCGCCATCCAGTCGTCGATCAAAGCGTTGGCCGGCCCGGTGTCGAAGGCAGCCAGCGCACCGTCCCGCCCCACGAAGGTGATGTTGCCGACGCCTCCCAGGTTGAGCACCGCCACCGGCAGCGTCACCTCGCTCAGCAAGGCGCGGTGATACACCGGCAACAGCGGCGCCCCCTGCCCGCCGGCTAGAACATCGGCTCCGCGCAGATCGGAGATCACCGGCACGCCGAGCGCGGACGCCATCATCCCGCCATCGCCGATCTGCCAGGTCCAGCCCCGATCGGGGCGGTGCGCGACGGTCTGGCCATGGAAGCCGATCACGTCGACCTCCTTCATCTCGCGCCCCGCTGATGCCATCAGCTGGTGGACGAGGATCAGGTGGCGCCGGGTCAACATCTCGGTCGCGGCACCGATCTCGGGGCTGAGGCGCGGCTTCTCGTAGCTCAACGCCAAGGCCGTCGCCTCGCGCCACTGCTGGCGGGCCGCCTCCGAATAGGGTTCGGTGCGGAAGGCGATCGGGCGGACCACGCCTTCGCCATCGGTTTCGACCAGTGCCGCATCGATCCCGTCGAGCGAGGTGCCCGACATCAGGCCGATCGCCAGCATCGTATCGCTACCCACCCGCGTTCCCCCTGTGCTAGGCACCCGCCGCCATGACGACGAGCCACAAATCCGGTCTGCTGCGCCTACTCGACGAGCGCGGCTATATCCACCAGCTGACCGATGCGGAAGGGCTGGATGCGCTTGCCGCGAGCCAGGTGGTGCCGGGCTATATCGGCTATGATCCGACCGCGCCGTCGCTCCACGTCGGCCATCTCGTCTCGATCATGATGCTGCGTCGCCTCCAGCAGGCCGGGCACAAGCCGATCGTGCTGATGGGCGGCGGCACCGGCAAGATCGGTGATCCGAGCTTCAAGGACGAGGCGCGCAAACTGCTGACGGCGGACACGCTTAGTGCCAACATCGCCTCGATCAAGCGGGTGTTCGAACGCTTCCTGACTTTTGGGCGGGGGCCGTCGGACGCGATCATGCTCGACAATGCCGAGTGGCTCGACAAGCTCGAATACATCCCGTTCCTGCGCGAGATCGGCCAGCATTTCTCGGTCAACCGGATGCTGAGCTTCGATTCGGTCAAGCTGCGCCTCGATCGGGAGCAGTCGCTGAGCTTCCTCGAATTCAACTACATGATCCTGCAGGGCTACGACTTCCTCGAACTGACCAGGCGCGTCGGCTGCCGCCTGCAGATGGGCGGATCGGACCAGTGGGGCAACATCGTCAACGGCATCGAGTTGACGCGGCGTGTGGCCGGCGAACAGGTCTTCGGCCTCACCACCCCGCTGCTCACCAATGCCGACGGGACCAAGATGGGCAAGACCGTCGGCGGTGCGGTGTGGCTGAACGAGGATCAGCTGCCGAGCTACGACTACTGGCAATTCTGGCGCAACACGCAGGATGGCGATGTCGAGGCGCGGCTACGGCTGTTCACTGATTTGCAGATGGACGAGATCGCGAGGCTCGCAGCGCTCGGCGGGGCGGAAATCAACGAGGCCAAGAAAGTGCTTGCCAACGAGGCGACCGCATTGTGCCGTGGCGCCGACGCCGCGCGCGATGCGAGCGAGACGGCCCGCCGAACCTTCGAGGAAGGTGCGGCCGGAGGCGACCTGCCGACGCTGCGTATAGACGGTGGTTCCATCCCGATCGTGCAGGCGCTGACCGTGCTCGGCTTTGCAGCCTCGAATGGCGAGGCGCGGCGCAAGATCGGAGAGGGCGCGGTGCGGCTCAACGATCTGGCGATCACCGATCCGGCGTTTGAGATCGTCCTGGAGGACGTACCGGTGAAGATCAGCCTCGGCAAGAAGCGCCACGGCATCCTGCTGCGCTGACCTGCGGACCATCGTCGGTAAAGGCGGATTAAGCCTGCCGCTTGAGACTCCCTTCATGCCGCAACCGCACAACGGAGCCTGTATTCCGGGGCTTGGGGTCAACATGGCGATCGCTGCTTTAACGATGGAGGATCGTCGCGCGCCACGCGACATCGTCTCCTTCCGCGCGCCGCTCGATGGGCCGGCGAGCATCCGCACTTCGGTGCTTATGGTCGATATTTCGCCGCTAGGCTTCATGTCGCGATGCGCTGCGCCGCTGACGCCGGGCGACATGGTGGCGGTGAAGTTGCCGGTCGTCGGCCCCCGCGCTGCCAAGATCGTCTGGTCGCTGGGTGGCCGCGTCGGCGGCGAGTTCCTGGAAGGCATCCAGGGCGACGCTTACGCCCGCATGCTGCGGATGGCCCCAAACGACAAGCCGGCCTGGAACGAGTTCTAGAGACTCCGCCTGGCCTCCGTTTGGTGCAAGCCTCAGGCGAAAGCACGAATGTCGAAGTCTTCGCCGATCGCCAGTGATCCCTTGCGAACCGCGACAAAGGCCTCGTTGACAAGGATGTCCTCAATCAAGTGCGGCGTCCGTGCCGCAGCGACCATGATCTCCATGACCAGGCCGGCCAGCGAAGGCTCGTCTCGCCAGCGCTCCGGCCGGACAGCGGGGAAGTCCCGCGTCTGTTCGTGCCAGGGCCAATCCTCGATGATGTAGGCGCCGCCTTCTCGCATCAGCGGGAAGAGCGCGTTGAACGTGGCGCGGGTGCGGCCAAGCTCGTGCGAGGCGTCATCGTCCACCAGATCGAGCGGCTCCCCGATGAAGTCGGCATGGATCTGCCGCAGGCGCGATGCGTCCGCCTGATCCACTTCGTAGAACGCGCGGACCTGTTCGCCCCTGCCCTGATCCTCGATCCAGCGATCGAGCATCGGCGCGGAGGGGTTGATATCGATCGCCGCCAGACGCCGCGGGTTCAACAATTCGGCGAACAGCGCTGCGCTGCCGCCACGGTGGATGCCGATCTCCATCATGTTGACGACAGTCCGGCCGGCCAGGAATGCCTGCAGCTTGCGCACCGGTTCCGCCGCCTTCGACAGGACCATGCCGTCCTCGTCGCGCAAGCTGGTCATGTGCACGAGGTTCTCGATCAACTGAAAACGTGTCTTGCCGACCGTCATCGTCGTCATACGCTGGTTCCTAGATGGTTGGTGGTGCCATGATGGTTTGCCGGTGGCTCTGCAACCGTCGATGCGCGATGACCGCATCAAGCTGCCTATCCGGCCCGCAGCAGCCCCACCGCAGCGTCACGCTCGAACAGATAGAGCAAAGTCCGCGCCGCCTGGCCGCGCTGCGCCTCCAGCCCGCCGTCGCTTTCGGTGAGCAGTCGGGCATCGGTGTGTGCGGTGGGGATCAACGCGGCGGTCTGCGCGGCATCGGCGAGGCGGGCGCCCTGCTCACCCGATTGCCTGGTGCCGAGGATCTCGCCGCCGCCGCGCAATTCTAGATCCTTTTCAGCGATGACGAAGCCGTCCTGCGTGTCGCGCATCAGCGCCAAGCGGGTGCGGGTCGTCTCGCTCAGCATCGGCCCGCGCACCAGCAGGCAGGTGGACTTGGCCGATCCGCGGCCGACCCGGCCACGCAGCTGATGGAGCTGCGCCAGGCCGAAGCGTTCGGCCCCCTCGATCACGATCAGCGTGGCGTTGGGCACGTCGACGCCGACCTCGATCACTGTTGTGGCGACGAGCACCGCGATCTCGCCACGCTGAAACGCGGCCATCACCGCATCCTTGTCCGGCCCCTTCATGCGGCCGTGGACGAGGCCGATCTTGTCGCCCAGCGCGAGGCGGAGCGCCACCGCACGGCTCTCCGCCGCGGCATCGTCTCCCGCCGCGGTCTCCTCGACCAGCGGGCACACCCAATAGGCCTGACCGCCGCTCGCGACATGGCGTGCCAGGCCGGCAACCACCTCGTCGATCCGCTCGGCGGCGATCACCCGCGTCTCGACCGGCTGGCGGCCGGGCGGCATCTCGTCCAAGCGGCTGACGTCCATTTCGCCGTGCGTGGCGAGCAGCAGCGTGCGCGGGATCGGCGTGGCGGTCATCACCAGCATGTGCGGCGGGTGCGTGCCCTTGGCCGCGAGCATCAGCCGCTGGGCAACGCCGAAGCGATGCTGCTCGTCGACCACCACCAACCCCAGCGCCTTGTACGCCACCGCCTCCTGGAAGATCGCGTGGGTGCCGATCAGGATGTCGATCGATCCGTCCGCAAGACCCATCAGTGTCGACTCGCGCGCGCGGCCCTTCTCGCGCCCGGTCAAGATCGCAACGGTCAGCCCGAGCGGCGCGAGCTGACGTTGCAGCGTGGCGAGATGCTGGCGCGAGAGGATCTCGGTCGGCGCCAACAGCGCTCCCTGAGCACCCGCCTCCACCGCCGCGATCAGCGCCATCGTCGCGACCAGCGTCTTGCCCGCGCCGACATCGCCCTGAAGCAGCCGGAGCATCGGCGTCGCTTGCGCCATGTCGCCTTCGATCTCTCGGATCGTCCGCGCCTGCGCCGCGGTCGGCGCATAGGGCAGGTTCAGCTTGGCGCGCAGCCGTCCGTCACCCGCCAGCGCCCGGCCCTTGCGGCGGCGGGTCGAGGCGCGGACCAGCATCAAGGCGAGCTGGTTGGCGAACACCTCGTCATAGGCCAGCCGCTCGCGGGCCAGAGTGTCGGCAGGATCGCCGTGCGCGCGCTCCAGCGCCTCCGCGAAGCCGGGCCAGGATTTCTGCGCCAGCAGGCTCGGTTCGATCCATTCGGGCAGGCTCGGCACGCGCTCGAGCGCCTGCGCCACCAGCTGCCCCAGCCGTTTTGAGGTGATGCCGGCGGAGAGCGGATACACCGGTTCGCGCTCGACGATCTCGCCGGCCTCCTCGGGCGGCACCGCTTCCGGGTGGACGATCTGAAGTTCCTGGCCGTACTGATCGAGCCGCCCGGCAACGACGCGCGGTTCACCGATCGGGAATTGCTTGCGCGCCCATCCCGCTCCGCCGCCGAAGAAGACGAGGCTGACATAATTGCCCTCGCGATCGGTCGCCTGCACCCGGAACGGCCCGCGTGGCGAGGCCGATCCCTTGTAGCTCTGGGCGGTCAGCGTGGTGATGATGCCGCGCCCTGCATCCGCCATGTCGAGCAGGTCGACGCGGCGGCGTTCGACCATCCCGGTCGGCAGATGGAACAGCAGGTCGATCACGCGGGCGATGCCGAGCTTGGCGAGCGGCTTCGCAAGCGTCGGCCCGACCCCCTTTAGCGCCTCCACTTCGGCGAACAATGGATTGAGGATGTCGGGTCTCATGCCTACATGGCCTCTACCACAGCCGACGCGCGCGACCAGCGCCCGCCGGCGTTTCTGCGTTGGGAGTGAGTGTGGATCGCGAGCATGTCTTGAAGCGCCTGGGCTACCGCGCCTGGCATCGCGGCACGCGCGAGGCGGACTATCTGATCGGCGGCTTCTTCGATGCGCAGGCTACGGAATGGTCGGAGGCGGACGTCACTCTGTTCGAGCGCCTGTTGGATGAGGACGATGTCGACGTCATGGCCTGGGCGATCGGGACGCAGCCGGTGCCGGCGGCATTCGAGGGGGCGATGATGGAGGCGATGCGGAAGCTGGATTATGTCGCCATGCCCGGCACTCCCGCTTCGCGCTCGCATTGAGCATACCCGAATGATTGAAAACCCGTTCGTGTCGAGCGAAGTCGAGACACGTGTCCCCGCATCGCCTCCCTCGACTTCGCTCGGGACGAACGGATGCTTCAATGGCTGACGATAAACTTTCCCGCATCCTCAAGGCCGCAACTCCGCTTACCTTATCGGCCGTACCGCAGGGTTTCCTGCCGTGGCTGGTCGCCGATCTCGCGCGCGCCGCAAAGGGCCGCGCCGTGTTCATCGCGGCGGACGACGTGCAGATGCGGGCAGTGGCGGATGCGGCCGAGTATTTCGCGCCCGAACTCGCAATCCTCGCCTTTCCGGCCTGGGATTGCCTGCCCTACGACCGCGCCTCGCCGTCGCTGCGCGCGTCGGCCGAGCGGCTGGCCACGCTCCACGCGCTGCAGAAGCCGGCTAAAGGTCCCGAGCTGCTGGTCACGACGGTCAACGCCGTCACCCAGCGGACACTCACGCCGTTCCGCATCCGTCAGCTGGTGGCAAAGCTCGCACCGGGAGAGCGCATCGATCGTGACAAGCTCGGCGCCCTGCTGCAGGCGAACGGCTACGTCCGCACCGACACGGTCGCCGATCCCGGCGAATATGCGGTGCGCGGCGGGCTGGTAGATCTCTGGCCATCGGGCGAGGCGCTGTCGCTGCGGCTCGATTTCTTCGGCGACGAGATCGAGAGCGTGCGCCAGTTCGATCCTGCCGATCAGCGCACGGTCGGTCGGCTCGACGGCTTTACCCTGCTGCCGGCGTCCGAGGCGCTGCTCGATGAAGAGAGCATCAAGCGCTTCCGCACCGGTTACCGCTCCGCGTTCGGCGCTACCGCCACGGGCGATCCGCTCTACCAGGCGGTGAGCGACGGGCGCAGGCTCGCCGGCATGGAGCATTGGCTGCCGCTGTTCGAGGAGCGGCTCGCCACGCTGTTCGATCACCTTGCCGACGGTGACGTCTTCGTGCGCGATGCCGGCACGCCTGGTGCGGCAGAGGCGCGGTTCGAATCGATCGTCGACTATCACGAGAACCGGGTCCGCGCGCAGAAGTCCGATTCGGGCAGCTACCGGCCGCTGCCGCCTGCTTCGCTGTATCTCGCCGCCGCGGAATGGGAGGCGCAGGTTGCCGATCGTCCGCTCCACATCGCGACGCCGTTCCGCGAGCCCGAGAGCGCAACGGTGCTCGACTTCGACGTCGAAGGCCCGCGCGATTTCACGCCCGAGCGGACGGCGCAGGAGAATGTCTACGAGGCGGTCGCCGCGCACAGCCGCAAGCTGCACCGGGAGAAGCGCAAGCTGATCCTCGCCAGCTATTCCAAGGGATCGCGCGAGCGGTTGCAGGGCTTGCTGGCGGATCATGGGCTCGATCATCTTGTCTTGGCGGATGACTGGCAGGAGGCGCTAGGCCTCGCCAAAGCGACATCTAAAGGTGCGGTCGCGCTTACCGTCCTCCCCCTCGATCACGGCTTCACCACGCCCGACATCGCGGTGCTTACCGAGCAGGACATGCTCGGCGATCGGCTCGTCCGCCGCCAGCGTCGCAAGAAGTCCGCCGATGCGTTCATGCAGGAGCTGGCGACGCTCACGCCGGGCGATCTCGTCGTCCACGCCGATCATGGCATCGGCCGCTACGAGGGGCTGACCTCGATCCCGGTCGGCCAGGCGCCGCACGATTGCGTGCAGCTCACCTATGCGGGCGGCGACAAGCTGTTCGTCCCGGTCGAGAATATGGACGTGCTGTCGCGCTACGGTGCCGACAGCGATGGCGTCGGGCTAGACAAGCTCGGCGGCGTTGCCTGGCAGTCGCGCAAGGCGCGGATGAAGGAACGCATCCGCGAGATCGCCGGCGAGCTGATGGCGACGGCTGCTGCGCGCGCGTTGCTTGCCGCGCAGGTGCTCGAACCCGACACCGCCTACCCCGAGTTCGTCAATCGCTTCCCTTACGAGGAGACCGAGGATCAGGATCGCGCGATCGCCGAGACGATCGAGGATCTGTCCGCCGGCAAGCCGATGGATCGGCTCATCGTCGGCGATGTCGGGTTCGGCAAGACCGAGGTGGCGTTGCGCGCCGCGTTCGTCGCGGCGATGGCCGGGCATCAGGTGGCGCTGGTCTGCCCGACGACGCTGCTCGCGCGCCAGCATTTCTACAACTTCGTGGCGCGGTTCGAGGGCTTCCCCTTGAAGGTCGGGCGCCTCTCGCGCCTCGTTGGCACCGCCGAGGCCAAGGTGACGCGCGAGGGGATCGCCGATGGCACGATCGACATCGTGATCGGCACCCACGCCGTTTTCGCCAAGCAGACCGAGTTCAAGCGCCTGGGCCTTGTCATCGTCGACGAGGAACAGCGCTTCGGCGTCACCCACAAGGAGCGGCTGAAGGCGATGAAGGCGGACGTCCATGTCCTCACGCTGACCGCCACGCCGATCCCGCGCACGCTGCAGATGGCGATGTCAGGCCTGCGCGAGCTCAGCGTGATCCAGACCCCGCCGGTCGATCGCCTTGCCGTGCGCACCTACGTCATGCCGTGGGATCCGGTGGTGCTGCGCGAGGCGCTGCTGCGCGAGCATTACCGCGGCGGCCAGACCTACTTCATCGCGCCCAAGATCAAGGATCTGCCCGATATCGAGAAGTTCCTCGCGCACGACGTGCCCGAGGTCAGCTTCGTCACCGCGCACGGCCAGATGGGCGCCACCGAGGTCGAGGAGAAGATGTCAGCTTTCTACGATCGCAAATACGACGTGCTGCTCTCGACCACGATCGTGGAGAGCGGGCTCGACATCCCAAGCGCCAACACGATCATCCTGCACCGCGCCGATCGCTTCGGCCTCGCCCAGCTTTACCAACTGCGCGGCCGCGTCGGGCGTTCCAAGACCCGCGCTTACGCCTACTTCACCACGCCACCCGGCCGCATCACCAGCGAGGGCGCGGAGAAGCGCCTGCAGGTGCTCGCCAATCTCGATACGCTGGGTGCGGGCTTCCAGTTGGCCAGCCACGATCTCGATCTGCGCGGCGCCGGGAATCTGGTCGGCGACGAACAGTCGGGCCACATCAAGGAGGTCGGCTTCGAGCTCTACCAGTCGATGTTGGAAGAGGCGATCACCGTCGCCAAGGCGGGCGGCACCGACATTCCCGAAACAAAGCAGGATTTCTCCCCGCAGATCACCGTCGACGCGCCGATCCTCATCCCGGAGGAATATGTGCTCGATCTCGATCTGCGCATGGGGCTCTATCGCCGCATTAACGACATCGACGACAAGGCCGGCATCGAGGCGTTCGCCGCCGAGATGATCGACCGTTTCGGGCCGCTGCCCGATGCAACGCGCAACCTGATCGACGTCATCGGCATCAAGCTCGATTGCAAGGCGGCGCGCATCGCCAAGCTGGATGTCGGCGCCAAGGGTGCGCTGGTGACCTTCGCCGAGGGCGGCTTTCCAAATGTGCCAGCGCTGTTCGGCTATATCGGCAAGCTCAAGGAGACGGCGAAGCTGCGGCCGGACAGCAAGCTCGTCATCACCCGCGCCTGGAGCGACCCCAAGGCACGGCTGCATGGCGCGACGCAACTGGCGAAGGGATTGGCGCGTGCGGCGGGTTAACCGAATCCGCTTGCCCGCGCCGCGCTTTCCCGCCCAAGCAGCGCCGAACTTTCACCGGGAGCAACGATGTCCGTCCAATCCGATCGCTGGATCCGTGAGCAGGCGACCACGCAAGGCATGATCGAGCCGTTCGTCGAGGCGCAGCGCCGCGAAGGCTGCATCAGCTACGGCCTGTCCAGCTACGGCTACGACGCGCGCGTGGCGGACGAGTTCAAGATCTTCACCAACATCGACAGCGCGGTGGTCGATCCCAAGGATTTCTCGTCGAACAGCTTCGTCGATCGCAAGACCGATTGCTGCATCATCCCGCCCAACAGCTTCGCGCTGGCCCGCACCGTGGAGTTCTTCCGCGTGCCGCGCGACGTGCTGGTGATCTGCCTCGGCAAATCGACCTACGCGCGCTGCGGGATCATCGTGAACGTGACTCCGCTCGAACCTGAGTGGGAGGGGCATGTCACCCTGGAATTTTCGAACACCACGCCGCTACCGGCCAAGATCTACGCCAACGAAGGCGCGTGCCAGTTCCTCTTCCTCAAGGGCAACGAACCCTGCGAGACGAGCTACGCCGACCGCGCCGGCAAATATATGGGCCAGCGCGGCGTGACCCTGCCGCGGCTTTAATTGCCTCCCCTCCCTGAAAGGGAGTGGTCGGGGGTGGGTTCGTCTGGGGCGGGTGTTTCGGTGTCCTGACAGGAACCCACCCCTAGCCCCTCCCTTTCAGGGAGGGGAAGCACCTGGCGTCGATCGCTCCGGCTTCTCTCCGATGAACTCGCGCCATAACATCACCAGCACCGCCATCGTCGCAGGGCCCACGAACAGCCCGAGCAGGCCCAGCGTCTCGACCCCGCCCAGGATGCCGATCAGCACCCACAGGAACGGAAGCCGCGTCGCCCCGCCGATCAGCACCGGGCGCAGCCAGTGATCGGCGATCGCCACCACCGCCAGGCCGATGACGACCACCGCGATCGCAGCCGTTACCGAACCGGTCATCAGCAGTTCGATGCCCGCGATCGCGTACATCAGCGCCGCACCGAACGGGATCATCGCAGCCACCGCGGTCGCCACGCCGAGCAGGATCGGGTGCGGCACACCGAGCGCCACATAGGCGATCGTCATGATCGCGCCCTCTCCCAGGCCGACCAAGACCAACCCGTCGATTGTCCCACGGACCGATTGCACCACCTGCTGGCCGATGCGCTCGCCCGACGGCCCGAACAGGCGTTGGCTAGCGCTGCGGAACTGCGCGACCAGCGCGTCATTGTCCCGCAGCACGAAGAACAGAGCGAGCAGCATGAAGAAAAAGGTCACCGCGCGGTGGATCAGCCCCTTGCTGATCAGCTGGCCGTGATACATCAGCGTGCGGCCATTGAACCGATCGAACTGCGCGCGGGTCGCCTCGGGCGTGGCGAGATGCGCCTGCCACCAATTGACAGCGGCGTCGCGCTCGAAGGGTAGCTGGAGCAGCCACTGCGGCACCGGGATGCCGTTCTCGCGCGCGCTGACCACCCAGCGCATGACGTCCTGCGACTCGGCGATGGCCCGGAACAGGCCGAGCGCCACCGGCACGATGACGATGAGCGCGACGATCCCGGTCGTCGCCGCCGGAAGCGTCACGCCGCCGCGCAGCCGCGGCCAGCGCGCCAGCAACCTCGCATAAAGCGGCGAGATCGCAATCGCGATCACCAGCGCCCACACCAAGGCTTCGAGGAAGCCGTGGATGATCCACGCGCCGAGCAGCACGATCGCGATCACCAGAACGAATCGCGCAATTCCCTGGCGACGTGGGGAGTTAGCTTCTGTCACGGATACGCTCATCGAAGTCGTTGATCCTTATCGCCGCCCCTGATGCCGGACATTCCCCGGCCTGCCCCGGCGCCCCATCGGCCGTTTGCCGTCGCGTCGGAAAGTGCGGTGCATCGGCATATGATTGGCACCTTCGGGCAACTCGAAGCGTAACGCGCCACTTGCCACATTGGCTTCGACCAGTCGCAGCGTGATCCGCTGGCCGATGCTGTAGCGATCGCCGCTCTCCTCGCCGATCAGGCTGCGCGTCGGCTCGTCGTGGCGGAAGCGTTCGGCACCCAGAGTCGACACCGGCACCAGCCCGTCGCCGCCCAGACCCTCGACGGTGGCAAAGAAGCCGAAGCTCTGCACCCCGGTGATCCGCGTCTCGACCAGTTCGCCGACACGCGTGGAGAGGAAGGCCGCGACATAGCGATCGATCGTCTCGCGTTCGGCCTGCATCGCGCGGCGCTCGGCCTGGCTGATCTTCTCGCCAAGCTCCTCCATGCGTGTAGCATCGTCGGCGGACAGCCGGGTCTCGTCGACTGCCGGTGCCAGCTTGTACGCGCCGACCAGCGCACGATGGACGAGCAGATCGGCATAGCGTCGGATCGGCGAGGTGAAGTGCGCATAGCTGCCGAGCGCCAGCCCGAAATGACCGATATTGTTGGGGCTGTAGACCGCCTGCATCTGGGTGCGGAGCACCTGCGTCATGATCTCGGGCCGCTCGATGCGATCCTCGATCCGATCAATGATCTGGTTGAAGGTCTTGGGCCGGATCACCTGCCCTAGCGCCAGCGGAATCTCGAAGGTGGCGAGATATTCCTTGAGCGAGACCAGCTTCTCACGGCTCGGCGTCTCGTGGATGCGATACATCACCGGCGCCTGTTTCTTCTCCAGCGCCCTGGCCGCCGCGACATTGGCGGCGATCATGAAATCCTCGACCAGCCGATGCGCGTCCAGCCGCTCGCGCGGCGCCACCGAGGCGATCCGACCATTCTCGTCGAGCATCACGCGCTGCTCGGGCAGGTCGAGTTCGAGCGGCTCGCGCCGGTCGCGTGCGGTCTTGAGAGCGGCCCAGCAAGCCCAGAGGTTGTGGAGGGCACCCAAGATTTCTGGCTCTACCCCGTTCGTGCCGAGCGAAGTCGAGGTACGCGCGTCGGGCGAAGCATCCGCCTCGCTGTCCCTCGTCCTCGCTCGAGACGAACGGTTTTCGGTCGATCGGTCGATCGCAGCCTGCGCATCCTCGTACGCGATCACCTTGGCGATGCGGACGAGCGCGCGGGTGAAGCGGAAGCTTTTGATCTCGCCCCTGGCATCGATCGTCAGATGGCAAGCGAGCGCAGCCCGGTCGGCGCCTTCGCCGAGCGAACACACCTCGGCCGAGAGTATCTCCGGAAGCATCGGCACGACGCGATCGGGGAAATAGACCGAGTTGCCGCGCTTCCTCGCCTCGCGGTCGAGCGGCGTGCCGGGGCGGACGTAGAAGGACACGTCCGCAATGGCGACGATCGCCTGCCAGCCGCCCTCGTTGCCGGGATCATCGTCGGGCGCGGCCCAGATCGCATCGTCATGATCGCGCGCGTCGGCTGGATCGATCGCGACGATCGGCAGGTGGCGCAGGTCCTCCCGCCCCTGCCCGAGCGCCTGCTTTGCCGATACGTCTGCGCCGTCCAGCACCGCGTCCGAGAACACGTCCGGGATAGCGAACTTTTGGATCGCGATGAGCGAGAAGCTGCGCGGCGCGAACGGATCGCCCAGCCGCTCGACCACGCGCGCGGTGATCCGCGGCGGCCGCCCCGCCTTCTCCGCCAGCACGAGATCGCCGACGTCGGCATCGCCGACATCCGAGATCGGCAGATCATGCCGCTCGCGCTTGTCGACCGGCTTCAGCCAGAGCCTGTCGCCTTCCGTGTGGACGACGCCGAGCACCTGCTCCTCGCCCTTGGCGAGCTTCTTGAGCGGATGCGCGACATGGCCGTTGCCCGCGTCCTCGGTGCGCGCGAGAATGCGATCACCGATGGCGAGTGCCGATGCCCGCCGGCCCCGTTCGATCACGCGCAGCCGTGGCGGCGGCATGCCCTCGGCTTCCCAGAGCTCGGGCACCGCCACGACGTTGTCGCCATCGATGTCGACGATGCGCAGCACCGTCACCTTGGGCACGCCGCCCATCTTGTGGAAGGCGCGGTGTGGCCCGCCATCGATCAACCCCTCGTCCGCCATGTCCTTCAGGAGCGCCTTCAGGCGGATCTTCTCATTGCCCTTCAAGCCGAAGGCGCGCGCGATCGCCCGCTTGTCCGCAGGCTTATCGCTTTCGGAGATGAAGCGGAGGATCTGATCGCGGCTGGGCAGACCGGGCATGACGGGGGGCGTGGACATTGTTCGACCCTCTAGCCGGACGGAGCCGCCGCGTCACCTGTAGGCAATGCCGCGCAATGGGCGCATAGCGCGGTGCGGATGGGGAACGCCCCACCGTCATGCATTGGAGGATAGAGGATGCGTCTTCTCGCACTCGTCGCAGCAGCGACGCTCGTAACAGCCGGCCTGACTGCTTCACCCGCCTCGGCGCGGCCGGATCGGCACGGGTATGGCCACGGGCACGGCTATGGCCATAATCAAGGTTGGCACGGCAATCGCGGTCATGGCTGGCGGGGTCATCGCCGCTGCAGCTGGGTCTGGCATCACCATCACCGCGTCCGTCGCTGCTGGTAACCTACGGGCGCCGCCGGTCAGCGGCCGAGCGGCGTCCACTCGCCGCCATCCGGCAGCGGCGAAAAGATCGTGTCGATCATCTGATCGGTGACGGCCTCGGGGGTCGCCGGGTTCCACACCGGCCTGTTATCGCGATCGACGAGTAGCGCGCGCACCCCTTCGGCGAAGTCGGGGCGCTGGGCGACATGGACGGCTAGGCCGTATTCGACGCGCATCTCGTCGGCGAAGTCGGTGCGGTCGCGGCTGTCCTTCACCAGCTTCAGGCAGACCTTGCAGGCCTGCGGCGACTTCCGGGCCAGTGTACGCAACTGAGCCGCCGCCCAATCGGACCGATCGGCACCGAGTGCCACCAGGATATCCTCGAAGCGCTCTGCGACGAACAGTCGATCGATCAGCGCCTGCTTGTCGAGAATGCCGGCAGTGGGCGGCGTTACCGCAGCCGCCGCGAGCCAATCTTCGAGAGCGTGCGGATCAGCCGCGATCGCAGCCTTGAGCGCCGGCAGCGCCTCCGACGGGACATAGTGGGTGCAGATGCCGAGCGCGACGCACTCCGCCCCGTCCAGTCTGGCGCCGGTCAGCGCGAGATACTCGCCCATCCGGCCAGGCAGCCGCGACAGGTACCAGCCGCCACCAACGTCGGTGAACAGGCCGATCCCGGTCTCCGGCATGGCGAACAGGGTGTTCTCGGTCGCGATCCGGTATTTGGCTGGCTGCGCGATGCCGACGCCACCGCCCATCGTCACTCCGTCCATGAATGCGACGATCGGCTTGGCGTAAGTGAACAGCAGATGGTTGAGGCGATACTCTTCGTGGAAGAAGGCATGTGCCGCCATCGCATCGGTCGACAGCGCGACCACGTCTCCGCCAGCACAGAAGCCGCGGCCCTCGGCATGATCGATCAGCACGACCTCGACGGCCGGATCGCCACGCCAAGCCTGCACCGCCGCGATCATGGCCGCGCACATCGAATGGGTCAGCGCGTGGATCGCGCGAGGGCGGTTGAGGCGGAGGCGGCCGGCCTTGCCGTCGATCTCGACCAGAAGCTCGTCCGTCATTCACCCCGTCTCCTCAGATCGGCGATGCAGCGCGCCGCCGTGCGTCCGTCCCAGTTGGCCGGCCGGGCGCGCTCGGATCGCGGCTGCGCCAGCGCCTCTTCGAGCGCGGCCGCAAGCGTGTCCGCATCGACCAGCCGGTTCGTGCCCTCACTGATCGTGATCGGACGTTCGGTATTCTCCCGCAGCGTCAGGCAAGGGATGCCGAGATAGGTGGTCTCCTCCTGGATGCCGCCCGAGTCCGTGATCGCCGCAGTCGAGCCCGCCACAAGGCTCATGAAGCGCACATAAGGCAGCGGGCCGATCAGCGTGATGCCGCCCGCTTCAAGCGTGACGTCCAGCCCCGCGGCCTGAAGCTTCTGCGCGGTCCGCGGGTGAACCGGAAAGACCAGCGGCAATGTCTGGTGCACCGCGAGCAGCGCCCCAGCCAGGCTCGTCAGCATCGCCGGATCGTCCACATTGGATGGGCGGTGCAGCGTCACCACGCCATAGCGTTCCGGCAGGCCGAGCGCCGCGGCCTCGGCCGCCGCCTCAATCTTGGGGCGGACCATCTCGAAGCTGTCGAGCATGATGTTGCCGACATTGCTGATCCGCGCGGGCGCACACCCTTCGCGCAGTAGGTTCTCGTCCCCGTCGGACGACGGCGTCCACAGCACATCCGAGATCGCGTCGACGGCGAGGCGGTTGATCTCCTCGGGCATGTCGCGATCGCCCGAGCGCAGGCCGGCCTCCAGATGAACCGTGGGGATGCGCAGCTTGGTGCCGACCAGCCCACAGGCGAGCGTGGAGTTCACATCGCCAACGATCACCAGCCAGTCCGGCCGCTCCGCCAGCGCGATCTTCTCATACGCGATCATGACGTTGCCGGTCTGCTCGGCATGGCTGCCCGACCCGACGCCGAGATGATGATCGGGCTGCGGCAGCGACAGGTCCGCAAAGATCGCGTCGGACATGTTGGCGTCGTAATGCTGGCCGGTGTGGATCAGCACCGGCTCGAAATCCGGCGCGGCGGTGAGCGCGTGCCAGAGCGGCGCCACCTTCATGAAATTGGGCCGGGCGGCGGCGATCAGGTGGACGCGTTTGACTTTCATGCGTCCTTCCTAGCTGCCCCGCATGACAAAACTACCCCGTTCGTGCCGAGCGAAGTCGAGGTACGTGCCGCACGCGGGGCGCTCGCCCTGCGTCCCTCGACTTCGCTCGGGACGAACGGATGATCGCTGAAGGTTAGGCGAACTCCAAAATCACCTGATCGATCGCCAGGCTCGCGCCGACATCGGCCGCAACCTTGCCAACCACGCCGGTCTTCTCGGCGCGCAGCATGTTCTCCATCTTCATCGCCTCGACGGTGGCGAGCGGCTGGCCCGCCTCGACGCGATCGCCCTCCGCCACCAGCAGGCGGGTGAGCAGGCCCGGCATGGGCGAGACGAGATACTTGCTCATGTCCGGCGGGATCTTGTCGATCATATGCCGGCGCAGCGCAGCGACCGCCGGCCGCATCACCTGCACCTTGCGGGCGCGGCCGGCGGTGGTGATCGTCATGTGCGTCCGCTTGCGCGCGATGCGGAGCGTCAGCGGGCGGCCGTCCACCTCGGCGTCGACCAGGGTTGCGCCGGGCTTGTAGCCGAAGGTGAAGCTGACGGTTTGGCCGTCCACCTCCACCGCGTCCGCTTCCAGCGTGACGTCATGATCCTCGCCATCGATCCGCACGGTCCAGCGCGACGCCGCCTCCAGCGGTGTGCCGAGCTGACCGTCGACATGGAGCGCGCGCGCCGCATCGACCTGCGCGATCGCCGCCGCCACCGCGGCCACGGCCTGCCCCGCCGCCTCCGTCTCGGGCGCGCCGTGGAAGCCGTCGGGATATTCCTCGGCGATGAAGCCTGTGGTGATGTTGCCCGAACGGAAGCGATCATGCTGCGCCAGCGCCGTAAGGAAATCGAGGTTGGTGCCGACGCCGGCGATCTCGTAGGCGTCGATCGCGCCGATCTGGAGGTCGATCGCTTCCTCCCGCGTCGGCGCCCACGTCACCAGCTTGGCGATCATCGGATCGTAGAGCATCGAGACCTCGCCGCCCTCCTCGACGCCGGTGTCGACGCGGACGACGGTGG